>DASRPA010000001.1:0-6480 GCA_035646635.1 Actinomycetota bacterium
GTGGTGGCGGCCCAGGATCAAGCGCTTGCCGAGCTGCTTCGCTTCCTAGAGCGTGAGGTGAAGGACTACGTCCTCATCCTCACCGCAGACCATGGGCACGTACCTCGGCCCTCTCGCTCCTCAGGCTGGCCGGTTCAACAGGGGCCGTTGGAGGACGACATCAATGCCGAGTTCAACGTCCCTGCGGGCGAATCGCTGGTCGACGAGATGACCGCGGTCGGCATCTTCGTCAACCGTGAGCTGATACGAAGCCTGGATACAACACAGGTAGCGATCTCCGAGTACCTGAACGGCTATCGCATCCGAGCCAATTGGGAGAAGCCGAGCCTTCCGGCCCGCTTCGAAGGCCGGGGTAAAGAAAACATGTTTGCAGCCACTTTCCCCAACTCACGGCTACCCGGCATCCTTCGCTGCAAGTTCGGCGCGCAATCTCCGGCAGAGTGAAACGTGTATCAGTGCTTGCCAAACAAGGTGGCCGAGATGTACCCGATGCGCGGCTCAGCCTGCCGCTTCGCCCGTTGCCTCGATGAGCGGAAGGCCGTCCACATAGGTCACGGAGTTGGTCCGCACCGCCGGGAGCCGCGTACCGGGCGTAACAATCCCGACCAGATTCAAGGGGTCGGCGGCCGAGAGCTGGACCACCTCCTCGTTGCGGGGCTCTCGTCGAACCGACCGCAATAGCTCGACCGCGCCTGAGTGCGCGTACTGCTCGCCCGAGAAGCCCGATACGAAACGCCCGCCGCGAATCGTGCCCCGAGCCTCGAGGCGCCGCATCGCCCACAGAACCTCTCGCCACGGCAGCGTCAAGCTCTCGCGCGCGAGCAGATCTCGCCACACCACTCCCCATCTGGCGAGGAGCTGTTCGGCCACAGCCTCGGCCACGGCATCCCGATCATCAATAGGCGCGGCCCCCGGGAACAGAGACCATCGGCCTTCGGCGCGCGCCGCGGTCCCGGCACCACGTCGCAGGCCCCTCCGGGGATGACGCTGGCGCTGTGCCCAGCGGGTGCGCGCCGAAAGAAGGCCTCGGACTGCGGCGAAGCCGTCCGCGGTAATGAGCCCGCGGGCGACTCCATCCCACAGACCCTCCTCGACCTCGGTCGGAAGGCGTCCGCTGGCGGCCACCAGGTCGGCGTGAAACAGTGCCCCGCTCGAACGCAGGCATTCGAGGACGTCGTAGCCGGCCCCGGGGCGCGGCTCGGCCGGGGATTGATCACCTCGAACCGCCTGTAGAAGCCATTCCAGGTCGGCCCGCAAGGCGAGGCTCACCGGTGTTGCACGCGAGGGCGTGGCCGCGCTGCGCTTTGGTGGAACGCCCGGCTGAGCCGGCCGGACGCTGAGCCGGCCCCAGACCACCTCGCCCGAGAGGCAGACGGAGTCCAGCCGGTCTGCTCGATAACCCTCCACACGACTCGGCAGAATGGCTTCCTCCCATGCGCCGGCCGGGATCTCGAAGCCCTGCAGCTGCTCGATTATCTCCAGCATTCCCGAGCGCCCGGCCACCTGCGTTCCGGGAGCGACATGCTGCCAGCGCAGCACGAAGCGCATGAAGTCCTGGGACGAAACCGGCTCGATCTCCTTACGGAGCCGCTTGCGAGTATAGGAATGGATCCGGGCGAGTAGCCGGCGCGCGCAGAACTCCTCTTCGTCGAGACAGGAGAAGTTGCCTCGCAAGGCAAACCCCTCGGCCTCGAGGCGGAGCAGCGCACCCGATACAACATCCTCCGCCAAGCCTGTCGCCGTGGCGAGTTGCGCAACCGTTGCGGGCCCGGCGACGTCGAGATGACCGCGAATCACGGCCGCGGCGGTGGTGTGAGCCTCTGGCGGTGGGTCCGAAGCGAGGGCTGCGGGTGGAGCTATGTCGGGCTCGAAGCCCGCATCTTCGAACAATGACTCGGCCGCAGCTCGGCTCTCGATTGCGGTCCACAACAGCCCGCCACCGATGCACAACGTCGTCGCCCGGCGCGCTTCGACGAGAACATCGAAGTGTGGCTGCCACTCGGCCGCCGGACGCGCAACCACGAGCGAGCTGAGCACATCGTGGAGCTCATCGGGATTGCGAGGCGCCGGGCGCACCTCATCACACACCCGCTCGATGGCCTCGGGATCGAGTCGGCCGATGTCCGTGGCCTCCAGCGGGAGGCCCCGGCGCACCCGCACGGCTCGAGTGCGGCGTTCTTCAAGCGGTGCATCGTCCAAGAACGTATAGGGCCTCGCACTCAGTATCTCGTGGGCCAGTGGGGACGGCTCGGTGGTGTCGCGAAAGTGCATCCGAACGGACCCGGACTCGAAGCTCTCGATGAGAGTCCTGAGTCCGTCGATGTCCATGGCCTCGTGCAGGCTGTCGTACATGGTCTGGCGAACGAGAGGATGGTCTGGGATCGGAATGGGACCGCTGATGTTCTCCTGGCACGCCGCAAGGGTCGGAAACACCGCGGCCATCAAGTCGTCGGATTCCATGCGCTGGATCGGCGGTGGATTCTTCCTCCCACCCCTGTAACGCAGCACCGCCAGAGACCGATTGAGGTTCCAGCGCCAGCGAGAGGCGAACATAGGCGAGTCGAGCACCGCCTGTTGGAGCACGTCCTCGACGGTCTTCGACGACAGGAACCTCCCCACATCTGGGAGTGGAAAACTGTGCTGGGGGCCGAGAGACAAGACGATGGCATCGTCTGAGGCCGCCGCCTGGAGCTCGAAGTCGAAGCTCTTGCAGAAGCGTTTGCGGAGCGCGAGGCCAAGCCCCCGATTGATCCTGCCGCCGAAGGGGGCATGGAGCACGAGCTGCATCCCCCCGGTGTCGTCGAAGAAGCGCTCGAAGATGACATCGTCGAGCGTCGGCAGCAGGCCGAGAGCGGTGCGCGACGCGGCCAGGTAGCAGACGATGATGTCGGCGGCGACGGAGTCGATTCCGGCCGTCGATTGCAGCCATGCCCGCGCGCGGGGAGGGTCCTCGGCTTTCAGGTGGCGCTCGACTCCGGAGCGCAAGGAGGCGATCTCGTCGCTCAACTCGTCGGTGCGGGCGGGTGCCTCACCGAGCCAGAACGGCACCGACGGCGGTGCGCCCTGGGCGTCCACCACCCTCACCGCCCCCGGCTCGATTCGGCGTATGCGCCATGACGTGCTGCCCAGCAGAAACACGTCGCCGGCCATGCTCTCGATGGCCCAGTCCTCGTTGACGGTACCGACGAAGGTGTCGTCGGGCTCGGCGATCACGCGGTAGTCGGCCAGCTCGGGGATGGCCCCTCCCGAGGTTAGAGCCGCCAGCCGCGCCCCACGGCGGCCTCGCAGGACACCGCCGACACGGTCGCGGTGGAGGTAGGCACCTCGGCGTCCCCTGCCAGTCTGGATCCCGTCGGACACGAGCTCGACAATCTCGTCGAAGTAATCCCTGCTCAACCCTGCAAAGGGCTCAGCCCGCGTCATCAGAGCAAACAGCTCGTCCTCGTTCCACTCCTCAGCGGCGCACTCCGCAACGATCTGCTGCGCCAGAATGTCGAGAGGGGCAATCGGAGGATGGATGGCGTCGAGTCGTCCGCTGCGAATGCCGCTCAACAGCGCGGCACACTCGACCAGTTCGTCGCGGGTCAACGGGTAGAGGCGGCCCTTGGGGGTGCCGGCTCGGCTGTGCCCGGAGCGTCCCACACGTTGCAGGAAGGTGGCCAGGCTGCGGGGCGAGCCGATCTGGCACACGAGCTCGACCGGGCCGATGTCGATCCCCAGCTCGAGGGAGGCCGTCGCCACGAGCGCTCGCAGGTCACCCGCCCGCAGGCGCTGCTCGACGCGCAGACGTCGGTCTTTGGAGAGGCTTCCGTGATGAGAAGCGACTGCGTCCTCACCCAGCCGCTCGGTGAGCAGGTGGGCGATGCGCTCGGACATCCGCCGAGTGTTGACGAACACCAATGTGGTGCGGTGACTAAGCACATGGGCTGCGATGCGGTCGAGGACTTCGCCGAGCTGCTCGGCAGAAGCCACTGCCTCGAGCTCGCCGTCGGGCAGCTCGAGCGCCAGATCGAGGTGGCGCTGGTGACCGGTGTCCACGATGGTGCAGGCAGCTTCTTTGGGCTCGCTCTGCTGGCCACCGGTCCCGACCAGCAAACGGGCGAGGCGGTCGATCGGCCTCTGCGTCGCCGAGAGGCCGATGCGCTGCGGGCGGTGCTCGCAGACGTGCTCGAGCCGCTCGAGGCTGAGGGCGAGATGGGAGCCGCGTTTGTCCCTGGCCGCGGCATGGATCTCGTCCACGATCACCGTGTCAATCGAGTGCAACACCGCCCTGCTCTTCTCTGCCGTAAGCAGAAGATAGAGAGACTCGGGCGTGGTGATTACGAAGTTGGGCGGACGTTTGATCATCGCCACCCGAACCGAGGGAGGCGTATCACCGTTTCGTACGCCGACCCTGATGTCGGGGGCCGCAAGGCCCAATTCCGCCGCCAGAGCGGCTATCTCGGCCAGGGGCGCCTCCAGGTTCTGCTGGATGTCCACCGCAAGAGCCTTCAGCGGAGACACGTAGACGACCTGCGACCGGCCCCCAACATCCTCGCCTCGCTCGAAGGCCCGGTAGAGGCGGTCTATGCATACGAGGAAGGCTGCCAGGGTCTTGCCGGAGCCGGTGGGGGCCGCGATCAGCGTGTGGTGCCCGGCTGCGATCTCAGGCCAGGCCCGTTCCTGTGGCTCGGTGGGCCCAAGCGGGAAGCGCGTTTCGAACCAGGCCCGGACCGCCGGATGAAAGCCTGCGAGCGCCTTGGTGTCGCTGTTGTGATCCAGAATCTTCATTCCTCAGAGCCTACCTTTGAGGGCCGACACCGATCTCGCCGCCCGACACTCGGGGCGCCACTCCGGGCCACTCGACCCCGCCCCTGAGCTGGCTCTTTGCCGGATTAGGGGCGGTTTCCGCACGATTCCTGACACAAAGCCAGATTAGGGGCGCCACTTTCGTTGTAGGAAGATGGGTGGGATGGTTGAAAACATGGGTGAGATGGGTGGGATGGTTGAAAACATGGGTGGGATGGTTGAGACCCTTGGTCTCTCCTGGCAGCCGACGCTGTTCGACGCCCTGGAGCCAGACATCGACCGCCGCTTCTCCCGGCTCGAACGCATCGAGCTGGACGACGAGTCGTGGGTCGATCATGCGCCGGGTTGGGTCCAGTCGCCCGACGGTCTCTTCCAACAAGTCGTGGAGCAGAGGGAGTGGGGTCAGCGTTCTCGCCACATGCACGACAGCAAGGTCCTGGAACCCAGGCTCACCTCGCAGTGGTCCAGAGAGTCGAACCGGCCACTCGTGCCGGCTCTGATCGAAACCATGCGCGGTGTCGTGTCTGAGCGCTATGGAATCGTCTTCGACTCCGTCGGCTTCAATCTCTACCGGGACGGCAAGGACAGCGTCGCCTGGCACGGCGATCACATTGACAAGGAAATCCAGCGCCCTATCGTGGTGCTCGTGTCGCTTGGCCAACCGCGGCGCTTTCTCCTTCGCCCGAAGGGTGGAGGGAAATCCCGCATGTTCTCATTGGGAGGTGGCGATCTGCTGGTCACGGGGGGCCTGACCCAACGAACCTGGGAGCACTCCGTACCGAAGGTGGCGAAGGCCGGGCCGCGAATCAGCGTCGCCTTCCGCCACGGCTTGGTGACTGCTTCTGAGGCCAACAAGACTTGAGTTCGAGGGTCCCCGGCTAGAGACAGGTTACTGCTGGTAGTGCTCGACGGTCTCGACGTCGCGCACTTGGGCTTCGTCGGGGTCGAGCCCGGCGTTCCTTCGGGCCCGCCTCTGCCTCAGTAGGTCCCAGCACTGGTCGAGCTTTACCTCCAACCACTGAAGTCGCTTGAGCTCGGCCTCGTTCAGCGGCTTTTGAGCCTCTCGCTCCCGCAGCTCATGCTCCTCAGTCGCCAACACATCGATGCTCGAATGAACATCCTCATCCGCCATCCGCCATCCTTTCGGTTGTCAGTCTTCCCTTGTCACCTTACGAGCACTGAGCGGTTCTCGATTCAGGTCACCGCCCGTCGAGGCGGTCGCCGGGCCCGTTCCCTGCTGCCGTACTCACCGAAGTGCGAGAAGCGCGTCGGCGACCGCCGGTAGGTCAGAGCCGGTCACATCCGGCTCCCGAAAGCACTGCGGGTAGGGTTGATCCTTGCGGTTGACCCAGGCCGTGATGAGGCCCGCTCGCTTCGCTCCGTCGGTGTCCCACGGGTGCACGGCGATCAGAGCCATTTGCTCCACCGACACACCGCACTGAGCTGCCGCGTAAAGGTAGGGCTCTGCGGCCGGCTTCCACCGCCGCACCTCACCGACGGACATCCGCCGCTCAAAGTGATCCAGCACCCCGGCTCGATCCAGCATGGCTTCGGACATGGCCACCGAGCCGTTGGTCAGAGTTACCAGTCGCACGCCGGCCTCGTGTAGCCGCCGAATCCCCTCCGGCACGTCGGTGTGTACGTCGAGCTCTGGAAAGCCCGCCAGCACGAACGCCACTGCATCCCCCATGC
>DASRPA010000002.1:0-12840 GCA_035646635.1 Actinomycetota bacterium
GGCCACGAGCCCGGAATTCTCATGGCCATGAGCCAGGATTTTCGTGGCCGTCAGACCGGAGAAACTGATGGCCGCCGACAGGGGGCGTATCAGCGCAGCTTTGTCCCAAAACCGACCGTATAGGCCATTTTCGGGCCAAACCTGAGTCGCTGCGCCTCAATCAGGTCATGCGATCATGAGGCCATAATCATTCCCGACTCCGTAAAGAGGATCCTCGATTCGCAGGCATTGGCGCATCTGGTCACTCTCAATTCCGATGGGAGTCCCCAAGCGACATGCGCGTGGGCGGGTGTTGAGGGCGATGAGATCGTGATCGCTACCCTTTTCGATCAGAAAAAGCTGCGCAACATGCGACGCGACCCCCGAGTCACGCTGTCGTTCGAGACCGCGACCGTCAACGAAATGGGGCTCACCGAGTATCTCGTGATCAAGGGGTGTGCGCGCGTGACCGAGGGCGGCGCCCCGGAGCTGCTTCAAGAGCTCGCGCGGGTCTATCTGGGCCCGGAAGTAACTTTTCCGCCGATGCCTGATCCCCCGCCCGGGTACATCACGCGCATAGAGGTCGAGCGATTCGGCGGGGTCGGTCCCTGGACAGCCAACAGTTAATACAGCCCAACCTACGGTAAACAGGCTCAGCGGCTGGCGGCCCTCTTGTACTGCCGCGTCGCCAGTGGGACGAACACGACCAAGATGATCGCGATCCAGATGAGCGTATATATGACGGGGTGCTGCAAGGGCCAGCCTTGCGGCGGCGGCGCCGCCGGGCTGGTGTTGCCGAACAGCTCGCGCGCCGCTTGCGTTACGGTCGAGACGGGATTCCACTCCGCGATCGTCCGGAGCACTGTGGGCAAGTTCTCAGGAGGAACAAACGTGTTCGCGACGAAGGTAATCGGGAAGATCACGATGAACGAAGCGTTGTTTACCACCTCCGGTGTCGGCACTAACAATCCCACGTACGCCATCACCCACGAAAACGCATAGGCAAAGAACAGCAGCAGCAGGAACCCGCCGAGCGCTTCCGGGAACGATGTTCGAATTCGCCAGCCCACTACGAGGCCGGTCATGGACATGACGAAGATCGACAGCATGTTGTAGACGATGTCGCTCGCTGTTCGTCCCACGAGAACGGCAGATCGCGACATCAGCAGCGAGCGAAACCGGTCGATGACCCCCTTTTGCATGTCCTCGGCCATGCCTGCTCCCGTGAAGGTCGCTCCGAAGATCACGGTCTGTGCGAAGATCCCGGCGATTAAGAACTCCCTGTAGTTGACTCCCCCCGACTCATTGATGGAGCCGCCGAAGACGTAGGCGAACAGCAGGACGAACATGATCGGCGAGATCGTCGTAAACACCAACAGATCGGGCACTCGTTTGATCTTGATGAGGTTGCGCTTGGCGACGACGGCCCCATCGGCGAACGCATAACGGAGGTTGCTCATCGGGCGGGCTCCTTAGCTCGGCGCTTTGCGGCTCGCTGACCGTCGCCGCGCTTGCCGCTGTCTTCGGCCTTCTCTGAGTCGGTGTCCGAGGCTTCTGCAGCGTGACCGGTCAGCGTCAAAAAGACATCGTCGAGGGTGGGTCGGCGCAGTCCCACGTCCAGAACCTGGACATGGTCTGAGTCAAGCCTGCGCAGTGCCGTCATCAATGCGCCCGCGCCGCCGCTGATGGGAGCCGTGAGCCGGCGGCCGTCCTCATCGACCACGACCTCTCCCCCACAGAGCTCTGCTAGCACAATTCGGGCGGGCTGGATGTCCGATGGCGTCCCCACGACGAGCTCTAGCCGTTCACCGCCTACCTGCGCCTTGAGCTCGTCCGACGTGCCGTGAGCGATCACGACGATGTCGTCGGCGAGCTGGTCGGCCTCCTCCAGGTACTGAGTGGTCAGCAGCAGCGTGGTGCCCTCACGAACAAGGGTGCGAATGACGCCCCACAGGTCGGTGCGGCTGCGAGGGTCGAGACCCGAGGTCGGCTCATCGAGAAACAGCACCGCCGGCTCGGCGACGAGGGCGGCGGCGAGGTCGAGGCGCCTGCGCATACCGCCCGAGTAGCCCTTCACCGGACGATCGCCGTCGTCAGACAGCGAGAAGATCTCCAGGAGCTGACGCGAGCGATCTCGGGCCGGACCACGCCCGAGCTTGTAGAGCCGCCCCACCATGTCGAGGTTCTCAAATCCCGTCAGGTGCTCATCGACGGCCGCGTACTGGCCGGACAGACCGATGCGCTCCCGAACTCTTCCGGGATCGGTGCGGACGTCGATGCCGGCGACTTCGGCGGTGCCGGAGTCGGGCTCGAGCAACGTAGTGAAGATGCGCACGGCGGTGGTCTTGCCCGCGCCGTTGGGGCCGAGCAAACCGAGCACCGTGCCTCCCGGCACAACGAGGTCGAGCCCGTCGAGTGCCGTCACGCTGCCGTAGCGCTAGACCAGCCCAGACGCCTTGATCACATCGCTCATATGCACCCCTTTCTCACGACTAGCAACGCAGGAATGAACGTCTTCTTCCCATGCTTGTTCCCTGTTTGTTCGCCGGGAGGCCACCATAGCGGAGGCCTGCGACGCGTCTGCGGAGAGCCTGGATGAACTCCTTGCGAACCCTTCTGGTGCTACTGCTCGCGAATCCATCGATCGTTCGAGCGTGAGCGATGCCCACCAGCGGAAACGGAGCTGCGAGCAGGCCCGCTGCGGCGGCAGCAACGCTTGAGCCATCTGGTGTCGGTGTTAGCCTTCCATGATGCCTACTAAAGACTCTTACCTGCCGGGCACCCCTTGCTGGGTGGACCTGGGAACGACCGACCCCGAGGCCGCCCGCTCCTTCTACGGCGAGCTATTTGGGTGGACCGCAGAGCTTGACGAGCGTCCCGAGGCCGGCGGCTACGCCCAGTTCCGCAAGGATGGGCGTGCAGTTGCGGGCGTGGGAAGGATCTTCACGGAGGGGATGCCTCCTGCGTGGACCACATACATCGCCTCTGCCGATATCAAAGCGACCGCCGCCTCGATCACCGAGCACGGCGGCGCGGTGATGATGGATCCCTTCGATGTGCTCGATGCCGGGCGCATGACCGTGTTCGCCTCGCCCGACGGCGCCATTGCCGGGGTGTGGGAGCCGGCGAAACACCAGGGCTCAGGTCTTGTTAACGAGCCCGGCGCCTGGTGTTGGAGCGACCTCGCCACTCGCGATGTGGACGCAGCGAGGTCGTTCTATGGGAACGTGTTCGGCTGGAAGCTCCAGAGCGATCCCACCTGGGGCGAGTACATGTCACTCGAGGAACGCGAGATCGCCAGCATCTCGGAGCTGGGCCCGGAGATGCCGCCGCAGGTTCCTGCCCACTGGCGAGTTGCTTTCCTGTGCGACGATGCCGAGGCCCTGATTGCCCGCGCCCAGGAGCTGGGCGGCACGCCGCACGGGCCGGTAACCGACTTCGCTTCAGGCGGACGAACGGGTGCGCTGGCGGACCCTCAGGGCGCCCAGTTCGGCGTGATGTCGTTCCCTTCGCAGGGATAGGGGGCCGCGCTCTAGAGACGATTGCGGCACCGAGCGTCGTTCCATGGAGGACGCCACCACTACAGCTATGCGCGCTGCTTGTTTCGATGTGCCCGATGCCAAAAGACAAAGATCGCGATCAGAAGCGCGTCTATCAGTAGAACAGCACCGATTCCCAACCGCTGCGCCCCTTCCTCACTGGACACGCGCCACTCGATGCCCGACGTACTCTGGCACCAACTCTTTGCGAGCGGAGGGCACTGTAGTTCGCCCTGCGAACACACCCGCTTACTAATGAGGCAGTCGGTGGGGAAAAGTCCGATAGTTACAAGCAACAACCCGGCGGCCAGAACCGCAATGCTCCACCGGGTGCTCCGTTCGCGACTAGCCATCGGCCATCACTCTAGGTGTTTGCCCGGCGTAGAGCGGAGGCGGCGCATAAGAGAGACTCAAGGATGAGTGCGCTGAAGGTGGGGCGGCGCGTGATCGAAACCTCGAACGAGCACAAGATCCTTTTTCCCGGCGACGAAGTTACCAAAGGCGAGCTGATCACCTACTACCGGGGAGTAGCGGCGGTCATGGTTCCGCACCTGAAGGGACGGCCGCTCACGGTCCAACGCTTTCCCGATGGAATCGAGAAGAACGGCTTCTACCAGAAGGACGCGTCGAAGTACCTTCCGGAGTGGATCCACACGCAGAAGCTGCCCAAGGACAAGGGCACCGTCAACCATGTCATCTGCGACAACCCGGCCACCTTGGTCTATCTCGCGAATCAAGCTGCCATCACCCTGCATACCGGTACCAGCCGCGTCGATCGCATCGAACAGCCGGATCAGCTCATCTTCGATCTCGACCCTCCCGAAGACGCGTTCCGTTCGGCTCAAGAGGCGGCCGAGCTGCTATCCGTGTTGCTGGAGGAGGTCGGCTTGCCGCGGTTCGCCAAGACGACCGGGGGCAAGGGCCTCCACATCGTGGTACCGCTGCGGCGGGGCTGGCACAACCGGGATGTGCGGGCTTTTGCGGAGGACAGCGCGCGTGTTCTCGCGCTCCGTGCCCCACAGCGGTTAACGACCGAGGTACGCAGGGTCCAACGCGAGGGGCGCCTCTATATCGATGTCGCCCGCAACGGCTACGGCGCGCATGCGGTAGCCCCCTACTCGGTGAGGCCGAGCGCGGGAGCACCGGTGTCGACTCCTCTCTTTTCCGACGAGCTCTTCATGCGGGATCTGCGACCCGAGCGCTTTACCGTGAAGTCGGTGCTCGAGCGAATCGGTGCCAAAGGTGATCCGTGGGCCGAGATCCGAGCGAGTGCGGTTTCGCTGCGCCGGGCTCGCGCAACACTGGACAAGCTGCTGGCCGAAACCTGAGCGGCCCCCAACCTTGCGGCCCCAACCACCTGTGGGGTGGTTACTGGCACAAAGTTCGGCTCGGGCGGGTTTAGAGCCGCTCAGCTCGCTTCGGCGCGCTTCGCGTTGGCATGTATTGCATCGCGGAGGAACTGGGCCAGGCCGGGGGCGATCTCCTCGTAGCGAGCGGTGAACCGAGGGTCGCCCACGTACATGTCGCCGAGGGCCCGATGGATGTCGTAGCCGCAGTCGTAGAACCAGCGGGTGATATGCATGCGGTGCTCCTCGGCCAGATCCATCGCCTCCTCGTTCTCCGCTGCGGCCCCGGCCTCGAAAGCGGCGACCAACCTGCGGTCGATGTCGGCGCTCTGGGCCTTGAGCTCCTGCCAGTCCTCTTTCGTGTAGGTCGCCACCCGGCGCTGGGACTGCCGATACGCATCAGTGTCCCCCCAGCGCTGCTCTGCCTCCTCGACATAATCCTCGGGCTCGAAGTTCCCGAAGACCTCGAACCGTTCCTCCGGCGTCAATGAGATGCCCATCTGTCTTGCCTCCATTTCCTTCTCGACAACTGCGGCGATCCTCTCCAGGCGTGCGATCCGATCTCAACAGCCGATGCTGCCGCCGCAGATGAACCGACTGGTCGGCGGGCGCGCCCTTCAGGATGGTCGCCACCTCCTCCAAGGGAAACCCGAGCTCCCGGTAGAACAGGATCTGCCGCAACTTGTCCAGATCGCAGTCCTCGTAGCGCCTGTAGCCGTTCGGCGACTGGCGGCCCGGTGACAAAATACCGATCTGGTCGTAGTGGTGCAGCGTGCGCACAGTCACGCCCGAGAGGGCAGCGACCTGACCTACCGAATAGCCGAGGTTTCCCTTCATTCGAGCCCAGGCTAGACCCTCACGCCACGTCAGGGTCAACCCAATTCGGGAGGAGTCAGCGGGAGGGCCTCACCAGTGCCCACAGCAGCCGGTGATCCGAATAGAAGCCGGGGTCGCCCCTCCGGGCCTCATAGTCGGCATCGTGCGAGGCGGCGATGATGGCACCGCGAGCAAACACGAAATCGATCCGCTTGCCTTCCTTCGTCTGGGCGGCCAATGATTCCTCGGAGCCTCCATGGCGATCGTAGACGGCATCTGAGAATCCGCTCTGCGCTGTGAGCACGTGCCAGAAGGGCAACACCTCGCACGCAACCTTCTCCCGCGGCCTCAGACAGCGACGATTGTTGAAATCGCCGCCGATCACCGGCACCTGCGGGACATCACTTTGCGGATATTGGGTCCCCAGAAAATGCGCCACGCGACGAGCCCACTGGGCCTTGTAGCAGAAGCCCATCGTGAGTGCCGCAAACTTCTCGTTGGTGACGAAGTGAATACTCACCAGCGGCACCTCGATTCTTCCCGACGCCGTCCGCGCCAAACAGTGGGCATGCTCCTTGATCCGCGGCTTCACTTCTGGCGCGGCGTCGCGAGTCAAGTAGCGCGACGCCACAAAACCCCCCTCACCGATGACTCGCATCGTCTTTCTGTTGACGAGGATCGCGGTGTTGCGCACCACGATTTGTGCGTCCTTCGTCCCCACTATGGGTTCGGGACCGGGAGTGACGGCAACGTCGAAACCGAATCCCGTCGTTTCCTCCAGCAGTTCGGCGACTCGCGCTGTGCTGCTCTCAACAACCTCCTGAAGGAGCACGGCATCGGGCGCGAAGGGCACCACCTCCGGCACGCGACGCCCGAAGTTGACGATTTCGGAGTCGATGCGATCGCGAGGGAGGCCCTTTTTCAGGTTGGCGCTGAGGATCAACTGCTGCCCGGCAGGAGAACGTTTCAATGCGCCTCCATCGGTGGCCGATGCAACGGTTCTATTTACTTACTCTACTGGCTACGGAAGAACCGCGATTGCCTCGATCTCGATCAACTGGCCTTCGTAGCCCAGGAACGTCACACCCAGCAGAGTGCTCGGAGGGCGAGTCAGGCCCGATTTCTCGAGACACCTCCACGCCTTCCCCAGCGTCGCGCGTTCGCTCGCAACTACGAACACCGTCGTCTTCACGATGTCGTCGATGCCTGCGCCGGCCGCTTCCAGCGCGACCAGCAAGTTGCCGACGGTTTGGTCTGCCTGGGCCACTAGATCCCCTTCGCCGACGAGCCGCCCATTCGCATCCAACGGCACCGCTCCGGCCGTATAGACGGTCCTTACCCCGTGCGCGACCACCGCGTAGCTGTAACCTGGGGTCGGACCCAGCTCCGGCAGTTCGACGCGTTCGATCACCACTTTCGAATCGGCTCTCACTTGACGAAAGTTACCAGAGGCCGCCCGCAAGGCCTCGCCTACCACTCAACTTATGGGGCGCAGATTCCGATAAGGGAAAGGTGGACCGGAGAAGACATGCGCTCGCCAAGATCGCTGCATGCTTGGTGCTCTCCCTGCCTGCCGCCTGCGGCGCACAGGCACAGGCTCCGATCAAACGTTCCGCGCAGAGATCTCGCCCACACTCAGAGGTGGAAAACCGATCACGCGTCGGGCATGAGCCGAAGCCGCGCCCAAGCAACCGCTCCGGGAATCCGACTCTCGGGAGCAGGCCAAAGGAAAGCCGGCCCAACGAGAGAGGGCCCAGGCCCGCCTCGGTGAACATGGTTCTCGTCACGAGGGTGGTGGACGGGGACACAATCGAGGTGGACTACAGAGGCTCAACCGTGGACATCCGCTTGATCGGTATCGACACCCCCGAAACCGTCCATCCGAGCGAGCCCGTGGAGTGTTTCGGTCCGGCCGCATCGCGCTTTACCACCACTTCCCTGACGGGAGAAACCGTGAGACTCGAGTTCGATGTGGAGCGCCGGGATCACTACGGGCGCATGCTTGCCTATGTTTGGGACGATGGCAAGCTCTTCAACAGCGCGCTGGTGCAGCGGGGCTTCGCCACCGTCTCCACGTACCCGCCGAATGTGAAATATGTGGAGGGCTTCACCGCTGCGCAGGACCAAGCCCAAGGCGCCGGGAGAGGCCTGTGGGAGGGATGCTCCGTCCGCGTTCCGGAAACCTCTGCCAACAACACCGCAGTGGATGGCTCCTCGGAAAACGGTTGTGACGGATACTCGCCTTGCCTCCCCCCGGCCCCCGACTACGACTGCGCAGGCGGATCCGGCGACGGCCCCGAGTACGCCCAGGGCCCCATCGAAGTGACCGGATCCGATCCCTATGAACTGGACTCCGAAGGCGACGGAATCGCTTGCGAGGCCTGATCCACCGTTAGCGCGCTCCCCCGCCCACCTTCTCCCCGACCGAAGGTCGAAGCGAATCCAGCAGGCGCTGAGTCGCGTCGGCGATTTCGCTGACCCCTCTATTAAAGACGTCCTCGTTGACTCGAGAGGGACGGCTGAAGCCGCTCACCTTGCGCACGAACTGTAGGGCGGCGGCATCAATTTCTTCGGTCGAGGCAGGTTCGCTGTAGTCCCGGAGCTTGTGGATGCTGCGACACATGGCTAGACTCCTTCTTGATTCGTAACCTCTGATCCGTAACTTGGCTATTCGACTCGCCCTTTATCCCCGCACTCGATCCCCGGTTTGTCTGCGGAACTCTCGAGTACCCACGGCGAGACAGAGTCCCGCAGCGACCGTCAGGATACCCAGCGATGACACGATCCGGCCGGACCAACCCTCGATCACTAGTATCCGCATCGCTTCAATAGCGTAAGTGAGAGGATTGATCCTCGCCACTACCCTCATCCATGACGGCATGGCGTCAAGCGGAACGAATGCGTTGCTCATGAACAACAGCGGCAGAGAGATAAAGCCGACCACGGCAAAGAACGTGCCATGCTGTGGTACGGCATACGCAAGCGCCGAAAAGGCTGCGGTGACCGACATCGTGAGCAGAGCCGCCGCAAAAAGGATGACCACGAGCCCCAGCGGCCCCGACTCGATGCGCACCCCCAAGATCAGGGCCACTGCCACGACCAGCATGATCTGAACCGACTGCTGGGCGACCTGAAATACGAAACGGCTTACGATTACCGAGCTGCGTGCGATGGGCATGCTCATCAAGCGATCGAGATAGCCCGTCTCCTTGTCCCACAGCAGGGGCATGGCGCCACTGACCCCGTTGCCGACGATCGTGAACGCAATGATGCCCGCGAGCATGAAGCTGATGTAGTCGTCGGTCCCTATGACCCGGGTATCGATGGCGCGTTCGACCCCGGCCCCAAAGAACACCAACCAGATGGCCGGCTGGGCGATGCTGAAAACGAGATTGAGCCGTTCGCGCAGAAGCTCGATCCACCACCGCCGGACCAAGGCCATGACCTCCTGCATCCAGCGCGAGCGCGCCTCCGAGCGCGTGACAACATGAACCGCCGGTATTCGCTCACCCAGGGCCGCTTCTTCTACGGTCATGATGCGTTCTCCGTCTCTCGAAGCTCACGCCCGGTATGAAGCAGAAAGACGTCGTCCAGGGACGGCTGGCTGTACGTCATCTGCTCGAGCTCTATGCCCTGCTCCAATCCGATGCGCATGACGGCGGGAAGAGCGAGGGAGGCGTCCTCCACGTACAGGTGAAGGCTGCCGGAATCGGCCATGACTATGTCTTTGATCCAGGGCTCCCCGCCGACCACTCTGCGCAAGCCCTCTGCGTTATCGGTCTTGATCTGCACCAGATCGGCGCCCACAGCGCGTTTGAGGTCGGCGGGCGGCCCCTCCACTACAACAACACCACGATCGATGATGGCGACTTTGTTGCAGAGGCGGTCGGCCTCATCGAGATAGTTGGTGGCGAGAAGGATCGTGGCCCCGCGGTCGCGCTGTTCACGCACGTAATCCCACACGCGATGGCGGGATTGCACGTCGAGTCCCAACGTAGGTTCGTCGAGAACCAAGACCTCCGGCGAGTGAAGAAGCCCGCAGGCGAGGTCCAGGCGCTTCTTCATGCCGCCGGAATACTCGGTCCACCGCCGGTCGGCGTCGGGGAGAAGCCCCACTGCCTCGAGGGCTTCCTCGGCCCTGCGCTGGACCTCTTTTCGCGGCACATGATAGAGACACGCCTCGATCTCCACCCACTCCCGACCGGTCAAGAGCCCTCGATAGGCCACCGTCTGCATCACGTAGCCGATGCGGCGGCGCACCTCCCTGGCGTTTGTCGCGATATCGAAGCCACAGACACGCGCAGAACCCACAGTCGGCGCAAGCAGCGTCGTCAACATCCGGATCGTCGTGGTCTTACCGGCCCCGTTGGGGCCGAGCAGGCCGAACACGTCCCCCCGGCCGACCTCGAGGTCAAGGGACTCGACGGCGAGGTGGGCGCCGTAGGATTTCCCCAGGCCCGAGGTCTCGATGACGGCGCTCAAGCCGACGGCTCCCGCCCAAGGTTGCTTTGTTCACCCCTCCACATCTCTTGATCCTAAGTGCTCCGCACCGGAAATACGGTCAGCACCGAGAGCGTCACTGCGCCCTGGTCGCTAGGCGCGAGGAGCGAGCGTACCTGGAAGGTACGTGAGCGACAAGGAACGACGCGAGCGGGGATGCAGGGGCGCACGAATGCGATCGGATTTACGGGGAGGTGCACCAAGCGAGCTAGAGCCTATTCTCCTCCACGGGGACCATCATAGGATGGGGGTCGAGAAGGTGTCGCAGGCGTTGGGATCGCCCTGCTCGAAACCCGTCACGAACCAGTTCACGCGCTGCTCGGAAGAGCCGTGAGTCCACGACTCCGGATCGATCCTTCCAGTCGCTTGTTGCTGAATGCGATCGTCGCCCACCGCGGCGGCGGCGTTCAATCCTTCTTCAAAATCGCCGGTTTCCAGCAGCCGCCGCTCGTAGGTAGTGAACGCCCACACCCCGGCAAGACAATCGGCCTGCAGCTCGAGCCTGATGGAGAGCTCGTTGGCGCCTGCGGGGTTCGCACGTTGCTCTGCGTTGACTTGCGTCGTTATGCCCATCAGGTGTTGTATGTGGTGGCCGAACTCGTGGGCCACCACATACGCCAGAGCAAAGTCTCCGGGAGCCCCAAAGCGATTGCGAAGATCACGAAAGAAGTCAACGTCGAGGTAGATGTTCTCGTCGAGAGGACAGTAGTGAGGCCCCACTTCCGCGCTGGCCCCTCCGCACGCGGAGTCTGTTACGTCCTCGAACAGAGCGATCTGCGCGTTTCTATACTCCTGGCCCGCCTGTTGGAACGTCTCACCCCAGAAGTTCTGGAGGTCGTCCCGGACGAAGGTCAAGAAGCCTTCTAGCTCCTCGTTCGTCTGGGGGCCGTCCAAAGTGGTCCTAGCAGGGTCGTCGGAACTCGTGAGGTCGTCGAGGGGGTCACCAATGCTCGTTCCCGAGCCCAGGCCGCCGTTTAACAGCACGACCAGAAGGACGATTACGAGGACCGGGAGGCCCAGGCGGGCGAAGGCGGGAGCGGAAACGCCGCTGCCGAGACCCTCTTGTCCCCTCCAGTCGTCGATGTTGTCGCTGGTTCTTCTCCTCCGCCACCGCACGTCGCCATTCTCCTACTAGTTCCAGTGATAAGCAGCTTCCCTTATCGTGTGGGTGAGCCGAGCGAGAGGAGCTTAGTGACGATCGGCGGGACAAGCCTGCCCGAAAGGGCCTATGACGTGGCGATCGTCGGCGGAGGAAACCTCGGCCTGTGGACCGCTCACCGTCTCGCAGCTCGGAGCTTCGGGACCATCGCTGTACTCGAGCGAGGCTGGGCCGGGGGCGGCGCCACCACCCGCTCGGCGGGCGTGGTGCGCCAGCAGGGCGGCTCCTACGTCGCGGCGGTGCTGGGAAGGTTGAGCCGGACGCTCTACCTGGAGCTCGGAGACAGGCTGGGAATCGACTCCGGCTTCCAGGAGCACGGCTACTACATCATGGCGCAATCAGAGGGTGACAAGAATGTCTTTCTGGAGCTCATCAATGTTCGAGCCGATGCGGGCGTGGACAGCGCCTGGGTCGAACCAGAGGAGGGCAAGCGACGATTCCATGATCTCGACTGGGGCCTGTTCACGGGCGCGACCTACTGCGCCCAGGACGGCTTCGTGCATCCCCCGATAGCGGCACGCAACATCACCTACGCGGCCCTCGATGATCCCAGTGTCGACCTTTACGAGATGTGCGAGGTGCGCTCCATTGAGCACTCGGGAAATCTCTACTCGTTGGAGACCACCCGCGGCACCATTGCAGCGGAGCGGGTGGTGAACGCAGGGGGGCCGCGCGGCGCCCGGGAAGTGGGAACCATGGTCGACGTCGATGTCCCGGTGAGGGCGGTCAGACACCAGGTCGTCACCTTCCCCTTCCTTCCCGACGGGGTGACGCATCCGCTGCCGTTGATGTTCAATCTCGGCAAGGGCTACTACGTGCGGCCGGAGGAACAGGGTGCGTTGCTGGGAATGAGCAATCCTGCCGATGAATCCGATCGCTCGGATCGCTACCAGCTCAACTACGACTTCGGCTATCACAACAAGCTGCGCATCGAATGGGAGGCGGAGTTCCCCGCCCTGCGGAACCTGCCCATCTCACGGTCGTGGGCGGCCTCGATCGACTACACACCCGATCATCTTCCGATAATCGACCAGCCTCGAGAGGGCTTCTACGTGGTCGCTGCGGGGGGCCACGGCATGATGTGGGGGCCGGCTCTGGGCGAAAAGACGGCCGAGCTGATCGCAGAGGGCAGCGTCTCGGAACTGCCCTCTGGCGACATCGAGCTGGCGCGCTTTGCCGAGGACAGGTCCGGCGCAGCGGCCGACTCCATCGCCCTGCCGTTTCCCAAGGGCGAGTAGCGGCCTCCGACTATCGACCGAGGGCGACGAACGCGGACCGAGGACGTTTGACCCCCCCAAAACGGTGGGGAGACGCACACCGTGTGCGTTTGCCCACCAAAAACCGTGGGGAGACGCACACCGCGTGCGTTTGCCACCGAACCTGGCGCGGGCGGGGCCAAGGCGAACCCCAGTTGGGCCCTGGTCATGACTTGATCCGGAGGCCCTTGGGATCGTAGAGAGGCTCGGACACGATCTCGGCCCCCATCCACTGGCCGAACATG
>DASRPA010000003.1:0-2966 GCA_035646635.1 Actinomycetota bacterium
CCTCCTCGACGAGAATCCTTCCACCCGCGGACTACCATCATCAGGCTTCCCCGACTTCTTCACGAGTTGAGAGCGCCAAACGCCGCCTGACCTGCACTTTCGCGTCGTGGGCGGTGACGGGTTCGAACCGCCGACCCCTGCGTTGTAAGCGCAGTGCTCTACCGCTGAGCTAACCGCCCCTTGCGGTCAGCCAGAGTACCCAACGAAAGCCCCTTTTGGCGCTCCACGGTCGCCCCCACTACAGGAAGCGAACCGGTGCGGGCGCCGCGCGGCTTGGGCGGCCCCGGCGAGGGACTTCCAGTCACAGTGTCCAGGCTGGCAGCTATGACGGGTTCAGCTCGACGTATCCATCGAACCGTGCAGGTCCAAAGCCGCGCACACGGCGGTCAGACGCAAACGCAACCACCTCGTCTCGGCGCCGACCCCGATGAGGTCGGACACGTCGAGGGCTCGCTGTATGTCTGCGAGCTTGGCGTCGATCTTCCTCAGTCCGGCGGCGACCCCGGAAGGGGACACCATCGTCTCGGCCATCCTTATCACCTCCCATGTCACGACAGCGCAGGGTTCAGTAACATCGTGCACAGCTCGCGCACGGATGGGCCATACGGCCGATGGAAGGGCGATGAGTCACATCCACCCCGGGACCCGACCCCTCCATCCGTAGGGGTCAGTCGATCAATCTGGCACGCAGTGCGATCGCGACGGCCTGAGCCCGATCGGCGGCGCCGAGCTTCTCGAACACGTTCTGAGGTAGCTCTTCACCGTGGCTTCGCTTATGGACAACCTGGCGGCTATCTGCTTGTTGGCTGCTCCCTGTGCAACGAGGGCGACGACCTCACGCTCCCGAGGCGACAGCGTCGGGCCCTCCGCCTGCGCGGAGCGCACCTCTCTGGCGAAACGCACCAGCAGAGGACGGGTGACCTCCGCCTGGATGTAGGCGTCCCCTTCCGCCGCCGCGCGCACGGCCTTGATCACCTCATCGCGGGGGGCGTTTTTGACCAGGTACCCCACAGCGCCGGCGCGCACGGCCTCCTCGACGTACTCAGGGTCGTCGCTCATCGTGAGCATCACGACCGGCACAGAGGGGAACTCCTCCCGGAGCCTCCGCAGTCCCCCCAACCCCGACGCTCCCGGCAGATCTATGTCGAGCAGCACGACATCAGGGGAGTGGAGCGAAACCTGTTCGAGTGCGTCTTGCAGGGTCTCGGCGAAAGCGACCACGTCAATCCCCGAATCGTCGCCGAGCATCCACTTCAGCCCCTCCCCGACGATCGGGTGATCGTCAACGCTGAGGACGCGCACGCTATCCATGATCGGAGCCTTCAGGCACACGCACAGACACCATGGTCCCAGAGCCCTGCCTGCTCGTGATAACGACCGTGCCCCCCAAAGAGGCCACCCGGTCTCTCATATAGGAGAGGCCGACGCCCTCCTGGAGCTCGCCGGACCCGCGTCCGTCGTCCTCCACCACGAGCTCGACCCAATGGTGTCGGCCGGTCAGCGAGATGGAGATGTGAGACGCCTCGGCATGCTTGCGGGCGTTGATCACCGTCTCCTGCGCAGCCCGGAACAACGTCACCGCCACCGCATCCTCGAGCTGCGTAACTTCATCCACCGTGACCTCGATTGGGAGTCCGGCCTCGAGCTCCTGGTCCTGGGCGAAGGCCTCCAGGGCCGCCGCTAAACCTCTGTCCGCCAGAAGAGCCGGTTTGATGTGGGCCATGTAGCGCCTCAGGTCGCGGGCCTGCTCGTCTACGAGCTCTTCGAGATGGGTTAGTTCGGAGGCCACCTGGGACCCCTCTTCGAGTCGGACCCTGCAGCCGCGCAAACCGTAGAGGATCCTGGTTAGCGCCTGGCCGAGCCCGTCGTGTAGGTCGCCCACGAGATGGCGCCTCTCATCCTCTTGGATCCGCACCATCCGGCGCAGCAGCCGCCCCCTGTTGTCGGTGACCTCCTTGAGAGCCTCGGCGCGGGCTTCCGCGGCGCGTTTCTCTTTGACTATGGCGGATGCCGTACCCATGAACAGGAACCACAGGACCACGAACAAGATGGACAGTCCCCCGCAACCGAGGTCCACACGATCCTCTGGATGCTCGCGAGACGAGACTCGAGCGGGCCATAGTCCTGATAGATCTCGAACACCCCGACGACTTCTCCGGAGGCGGCATGTACCGGCACGTAGAACTCGATCAGCCTGGAACCAAGGTCCCGATCGAATCGGTTCTCCTCCGCCGAGAGATCGTTCACCTCGGCCGACGCCGAGCCGGCCAGCGCGGCCTCAAGGTCGTCGGTTGGGGGGAAGCGTCGGCCCACCAGGATGTCGTAGTCCGAATAGACGATCTCCCCTTCTAGTGCCGTGACCACTAATTTCTGCACGCGTAAATCCACCACCTGCTCGCCCTTCCTTGCCAGCCTGGAGCTCAGTCAATGGCAGAGAGGGAGGCGACCGTGGCCGAGAAGGTGAAGGTCCGAAGGCCAACGCCCGAGGAGGGTGCGCGTCTGCTGCGGATCGTGCGCCGCGGACACAAGTACAAGGCAACAACGTACCGGCGGGCGTTGGTCATCCTGGGTTCGGCAGGAGGTAACAACGTCAAGGTCCTCGCCAACCTGGTGCACACGTCCCCGGACCGGGTGCGCGAGGTGATCCACGCCTTCAACGAGAGAGGGCTTGATTGCTGGACCCTAACTGGGCGGGTGGACGGCCGCGCCGGATCTCCGATGAGGACCGCGCCCTCATCGTCAAGGTCGCCAACAAGCGCCCGCGCTCAGTGGGCCAGCCGTTCACCCGCTGGAGCATCCGCAAGCTCCGCCGTTACCTCGTCTCCAAGAAAGGCCGCAAGTTAAAAGTCAGCGCCGAGCGGCTGCGCCAGATCCTTTCCGAGGAGGACATCACCTTCAGGAAGACCAAGACGTGGAAGGAGTCCAACGACCCTTACTACGACGCCAAGTGCGCCCGCATCGAGGAG
>DASRPA010000004.1:0-6183 GCA_035646635.1 Actinomycetota bacterium
CCTCCTCGACGAGAATCCTTCCACCCGCGGACTACCATCATCAGGCTTCCCCGACTTCTTCACGAGTTGAGAGCGCCAAACGCCGCCTGACCTGCACTTTCGCGTCGTGGGCGGTGACGGGTTCGAACCGCCGACCCCTGCCTTGTAAGCGAGGAGCCTGGGTAACCCGTTACCTGCAGTAGCGTTCGTTTCCCCAGCTCACGGCCGCTTTCTGAAGGGTCGGGAGATGTCGTGGTGTTTCCTGGTATTGCGTCATCTGCGAAACAAATACGGAACAAGCCAAGCTAGAAAATTGTCTGGGTTCGGCTGTTGGCGCTTTGCATGCTCCTCAAGCGTGTGGAGGTTTCCTAGCCCCGTGATCTTACGGACGGAGTGTGGGCGTTCCGCTTGATCGATACTACACCGCGGAGACGTGGGACCACCGTCGCCAAGCGCGGCGACCGTTTCGCCTGTCTCGAACCGATCCACAACGCGGTCACCGACCGCTTCGGGAGGGTGGACAAGGACCTCGCACGCGGCATTTCACTGCGGCACGACTGGGGACCGAAATAGACCTCGGGCCACTTCCAGGGCGCGATCAGATGGCTCGGGATCGAGGACAACCCCGCGTTCGCCGGCGAGCCATCGTGCAACGGCTGCGCCGAACGGTTCATCAGAACCCTCAAGGAGCAGTGCCTGTGGGCCGCCTCTACGATGACGTCGAGGATTTGCGCCACGTGGTGCTCAAGTTCACGCGTCGCTACAACGATGAGTGGCTGATCGAGCGTCACGGTCGCTGCACGCCGCGCGAGGCCTACGCCGCGACGATGGAGAGCAAGGCAGCCTGATGGTTAGGTCAGAAAGTTGTCCAAGGAACCGGGCCCGGTTCAGGACATCTTTATCGAGGGCGTAACTCTGCTCATGTGTTCGACCATCACGGTCTCCCGCTACCGCTATCGGAGCTCCTGTACGCAACACCTTGGACGGCCGCGACATCAAGCACAGCGACAT
The DNA here is from genome assembly GCA_035646635.1 of Actinomycetota bacterium. GTDB lineage: Bacteria > Actinomycetota > CADDZG01 > CADDZG01 > WHSQ01 > JACDAL01. The sequence continues at coordinate 991 of DASRPA010000004.1, forward strand.
AGGCATGACTCGTGGAGACCAAATGCGCGGAGACGTGCAAGTTCGGTTCGGAGGGCGGGGCGAGGAAACGGACCGAGGGACAAGCTCGCCGCGCCGTGGTCCGACCCAACACCTACGTGCCGGCCCACACGGGCTTTCGTCGGTGGGACGGTGAAACGACGGCGAGCGGGAGCGGTACCTTATTAGAGGGCCGAGAAGAGCGCCCTAGTGCGCGACGGCCTCCTTCCGCGACTCCTCGAATGCCGTCGCGTAGGCGTCCGCCGCGACCATCGCGTCAAAGACCATCTGAGCGTTTACCGGGAAGGGCATATTGTGGATCGTCTCGGTGGGCACGGTGGCCGCCTTGGCGACGGTCATCAGCTCGTCCGGGGTGGCCTCCTTCAAGCCGACCTCTGCGAGGGTCACCGGCAGGCCCACGCTCTTGCAAAAGGCGATGAAGTCATTGATCTCCTTCGTCGTACGGTCCTCGAGCGCGAACTGCGTGAGGGTGCCGAAGTTGACCTTTTCGCCATGCATGTAGTGGTGAGTGTGCTCCAGCGCGGTAAGGCCGTTGTGGATCGCGTGCGCCGCGGCGAGCCCGCCGCTCTCGAACCCGAGCCCGGATAGCAGCGTGTTGGCCTCGACGACCTTCTCGATCGCCGGGGTTACCACGTGCTGTTGGGCCGCCTGCTTGGCGGAGAAGCCGTAGGAGATCAGGGTGTCCCAGCACAGCCTGGCGAGGGCCAGCGCGGCCATCGTCGGGGGGCCTCCGGCGAGCGCCGACTTCCTGGCTTCCGCGGTGGCGCGCGCCTCGATCCACGTGGCAAGGGCATCGCCCATGCCGGAGACGAGGAAGCGGAAGGGGGCGTTGGCTGCGATCTCGGTGTCGACGAGCACGAGGTCGGGGTTGCGCGGCAGGATCATGTACTCCTCGAAGACGCCATCGTCGGTGTAGATGACCGACAGGGCGCTGGTGGGGGCGTCTGTCGAGGCAACCGTTGGAACGGCCGCCCACGACACGCCCGCCTGGTAGCCGGTGGCCTTGGCCGTGTCGAGCGTCTTTCCACCGCCGACCCCCACGACGACGTCGACGCCCTTTTCGCGGGCGACGTCGGTGAGCCGGTCGATCTCGCGGTGCGAGCATTCCCCGCCGAAGGTCTCCTTGCTGATTTCGACCTCGGCCTCCTTGAAGGAGGCCTCGACGACGTGGCCGGCGAACCCCCACACATTGTCGTCAGCGATTACCAGGCCCTTGCTTCCAAGCTCCTTCGTGTAGTCGCCGAGGGACGAGATCACGCCGCGGCCCTGGACGTACTTCTTGGGAGCGATGAGGACTCTCACGACTTGGGACTCGGGCATCTCCGGACCTCCTTGACACCGGGCGACCGGGCGAGCCAGGCGAGCGCGCCCACCTTCGACTGATGCTACTGAAGAACCTTCGCCTCCTTAGCTTAGTTTGTCAAGGTGGTCAGACAGTATCGCTCGGGCGTTTCGCGCACTCCCGCGAAATCGGCCCGAAGAACGGTTCCGACTCAGGGCCGCCGCCGTAGCCGCCACGAACCTGATAGCAAACCGCGCTCCAGGACCAGAGATACGCGCGCGTAGAAGCTCTTCAGCGCGTCGCCCGAGGCCCGGTCCCGGCCGTGCACCCACCCCGCGTTCTCGTGGCCGAGGGTGTAGGGAGGCTGAAGCCCCGCTCCCTCCTGAACCGTCATCCAGTCGCCATCGAATGTGCAGGTCGATGCTGCACAGTCCCGCCGCGCCGATCCTCACGATCACGTCGTGCGGGCCCGCGATCTTCGGCTCGGCTCGTCCACTTCGTCGAGCTTCAGATCCTCGTAGTAGCAATGAAACTGCAGCCTTCACGTCCTTGCCTCCTGTGGTCGAGTCCTCCCGTACCTTGTCTGAAGCAGGCGCCTGCAGAAGCGGGCGTTCCCCTCGATGCTCACGCTGACGGTGCGGGCGAACTGCAAGTGCTCGTATACCGCCGCGTCCACGATCGGTTTTCCTCCCGGGGTCACCAGAAAGGGCTCGGTGTCCGAGGTGTCGATGCCGAGCTCGGCGCGTCGCGCGAGGGTAGGCGCGTGCCTCAGGGGTCCTTGGAAGGTCTCGAATCAGCAGGCGCGAGAAACGATCGGCGCCGAGTCCGGCGGCCAGCATCGAACGGCAGAGTCGCTCCTGTCGTGAGATGAACGCCTTGCGCGCAAAGATCCAACGCAGTTCCGAGAGTCCTTCGCCGGTCGCATCCCCCGGAAAGGTCTCCTCGAAGTCCCGACCTGGGCGAGCCCATCGTTGATTTCGTTCGAGGCGAAGTGGTCGTCGAGCTCGACCACGACCGAGCTCACCCCGTTCACGCGCTGCACGGCAGACTTCGCGTCCGCCGCCATGATGTAGGCGAAGTTGGGCGCGCAGGAATAAGTGGGCAACCGAAGCTTCACCGAGACCGATGCATCGAGGTACCTCGACGCGCTCCACGAAACCCGAGTTCGGTTTCGAGCTCGGGATCGCGGACCGTGGAGAGAGCCTCGAGGACGCGCCCCTCGTCGATCATGCGCGTACCGCTGGTCCCTGCTCCTCCGCTGGCTCCTCGACCGCGGGCTGTCGGATCTCGCCGGGAACCTTGATGTCGCACAGCCGAGCGAGGTTGAGGCCGAGGATCTTGCGTTTGATGTCGGGAGTCAGCTCTCCGTACTCGGGAACCAGATCCTCCGGTATCTGGAGGTCTACGAACCGCTCGACCAGCTACTTCGGGTGCCACAGTGCGTAATCGCTCGCGAACATGAGGTTGTCGGCCCCGACCCAGTAGAGGAGCTCCCCGAGCCACTGGCAGAACTGACGCGCCCGGGTGTGCATGAACGGCAGGACCACCGAGAGGCCACCCGTACACCTTACTTTGCGTCGTGGGCGGTGACGGGTTCGAACCGCCGACCCCTGCGTTGTAAGCGCAGTGCTCTACCGCTGAGCTAACCGCCCGTGCGATGCCCCAGAATACCTGGTCAGAGGTCGTTTCTGCCGGGCTCAACTGCGCCAGGGCCTTTCTGGAACACGTCTGCGCCCACTTGACAGAACCGCTTTCCTCAGGGGTCACCTTCGGAATCCGGATCTTCTCCCACCGGTGGATAAAGTAAGGAGGTAGGTGAACAAACGCTTGCATGATCGTCTCTAAGCCGAGTGGCACCATGGGAGCTTGAGTTACGATTGAAAAGCTGCGCGGCCGTGTGCGTGCTGTAGATTCCGGCAATGCAGAACGACGACGGCTACTTCGACGAGAGCATCGCCGCAAGATACGACCAGTTCGATGCGGAGATGTTCGACCCGGCCGTCGTTGACCCGGTCATCGACCTCCTCGCCGAGCTCGCCGGGAGCGGACGCGCGCTCGAGCTCGGGATCGGGACGGGCAGGATCGCGCTACCACTCGTGCAGCGCGGAGTGCCGGTGCACGGGATCGAGTTGTCGAAGGCGATGGTTGCGAGGCTGCGCGCGAAGCCAGGCGGCGAAGACATCGGAGTGACGATCGGCGACTTTGCTACGACGACCCTGGACGGAACATTCTCCGTCGCGTACCTGGTCTTCAACACGATCTTGAACCTGACGACGCAGGCGGCGCAGGTCGCTTGCTTCCGCAACGTCGCGGCGCACCTCGAGCACGGTGGTTGTTTTGTCATCGAGGTAGGCGTCCCCGAGCTCCAGCGGCTTCCGCCCGGCGAGACCATCCGCGCCTTTCACGTGAGCGAGACCAGATGGGGGCTCGACGAGTACGACGTCGCGAGACAAGGCCTCACGTCTCACCACCTGGAGATCGTCGATGGAAGACTCGAGCGCGTCTCGATTCCTTTCCGCTACGCGTGGCCCTCGGAGCTCGACCTGATGGCGCAGCTTGCCGGGATGAGTCTGCGTGAGCGCTGGAGCGGGTGGAAGCGGGAGCCGTTCACGAGCGACAGCCGCAAGCACGTCTCGGTCTGGGAGAAGCCGGTAGTCTAGGCCGCATCGTCGGTCAACCAGACGTCCCTCAACGAGGAAGGAATCACCCGCGACAGAGGCTCGGACGAACGTACTGGAGACGCCACGACTCACCCTCAGGCGACTCACAATGGACGACCTAGATGACCTCGCGACGATCTACCGCGACCCGGACGTACGTCGGTACTTCCCTGAGGGGACTCTGACAAGCGAAGAGACCAGGGAAGAACTCGAGTGGATCATCGACATCTACTACAACCGGTACGGGTTCGGATTGTGGGCAACGATCTACAAGGAGACAGGTGCGTTCATCGGCCGCTGTGGGTTGCTCCCGTGGACGACTATCATCGGACAGGATGGTGGTCCTGCCCTGAGCGCCGCGAGTGAGCATCCGCTCGGACCCACGAGAACTGAGGCTGAAGTGGCTTCCCTTCTGGCCAAGGACTACTGGGGCCAGGGGTTGGGGACCGAGGCGGCCCAGGCGATCGTAGACTACGGCTTCGAGCAGTTGCACCTCCCGCGGTTAATCTGCCTGTTCGATCCGGCGAACCGAGCCTCCGCTAGAGTGGCCGGCAACATCGGCATGACGTTCGAGCGGGATGTGGAGCTCGATGGAGAACTCGTGCCGCTCCACGCGATCTCTTCTGAGCGAGCCCGGGAACTCAGGGGATCACTCGGCCTGCGCCTTTCTGTGTCGCCGAGAAGCCGCAGAATACCCTGTACTCTTTTGGAGAATCGTGACGGCGAGAGCCTCTTTGATATCGACTCATGCCTTCCATACCCTGATACCTCTCACTTCCTATCCCCCCGCCATTGCCCCCACGATCAAAAACGGCTCGGCCCCCTTCTCGACGGCGTCCGGCAACGGAGCATCCGGTGATTCGTGAGACAGATCCTCACCGCAGGCGAAGAACCTCAGGAACGCCCGGCGCTGTTGCGTGACTTGGTCGCGAGTTGTCCCACGCAGCGTGGGATAGCGGGCCTCGAGCGCATCCAGAACCAAGCGCTGCGTGGCTTGCCCTTCCACGTAAAGCTCCACCTCGCCGTCGACCTGCGCCAGCGTCCGAAGATGGGCCGGGAGCACGACGCGGATCATTGCAGCGTCTGGACTTCGACGGACAGCACGGATGGAAGATCTCGAACGATGGGCGACCACGTGTCCCCGGCGTCTGCCGATGCGTAAACCTGCCCACCGGTAGTTCCAAAGTACACGCCGCACGAATCGAGCGAGTCGACGGCCATCGAGTCCCGCAA
>DASRPA010000005.1:0-3493 GCA_035646635.1 Actinomycetota bacterium
GTGCTTGATGCCCTTCCCATGGGGCCGAGTCACAAGGTACTCAAACGCGAGCTGCGTGCGCAGTTCGCCAACAACAAGGAGGCGTGAGGTCATGGACCTGAACCTGTCCGAGGAAGAGCGCGAGGTCCGCGAGTGGGTCCGCACCTTCGTGCGCAAGGAGATCATTCCGCTCGAGCCTGAGGTGCTGAGCCGAGAGCGCCGGGGCGAGCCGGGTCTGCGGGAGGTGGAGCTCAAGACCCTTCGGGACAAGGCGAAGGAGTCTGGGTTCTTCGGGGTGCACACACCGCAGGAGTATGGCGGCATGGGGCTCGGCGCGGTGATGAACGCCCTCGTCGAGGTGGAGCTGGGTCGGTCGTTCGTGCAGTTCAAGTTCGGCGGTGAGGCCGACAACATCCTCTACTTCGCCAACGACGAGCAGAAGGAGAAGTACCTCATCCCCACCATCAGCGGCGAGCGCAAGAGCTGCTTCGCCATCACCGAGACCGGGGCCGGCTCCGACGCCCGCGCCATCCGCACCTCCGCCCGACGCGAGGGCGACGAGTGGGTGATCAACGGTGAGAAGACCTTCATCACGGGAGGCAACGAGGCCGACTTCACGATGGTCTTTGCGGTCACTGACAAGGAGAAGGGTGCCGACGGCGGGGTCACCTGCTTTCTCGTGGACCGCGACCAGGGCTGGAAGTCGGAGTACATCGACACCATGGGCGAGTGGGGCCCGGCGGCGCTGATCTTCGACAACGTACGTGTGCCCCACTCGAGCATTCTCGGAGAGGAGGGCAAGGGCTTCGAGCTCGCCATGCAGTGGATCGGCAAGGGTCGCTACCTGTTGCCCGCTCGCGCACTCGGGGCCTGCGAGCGTCTGGTCGAGATGGGCATGGAGCACGCCCGCAACCGGGTCACCTTCGGCCAGCCGATCGCGGACCGCCAGGCGATCCAGTGGATGGTCGCTGACTCCGCCGTGGAGATCGAGGCGCTGCGCTGGCTGGTGCTGTCCGCGGCGTGGCAGGTCGACGCCGGGCTCGACTCGCGCCAGGCCCAGTCGATGGCCAAGCTCTACGGCGGCGTGAAGGCCAACGAGATCGTCGACCGGGTGCTGCAGATACACGGCGGCATGGGCTACACCCGCGAGCTTCCGATCGAGCGGTGGTACAGGGAGCTCCGGCTGCTACGCATCTACGAGGGCACCGACGAGATCCAGCGCCGCACCATCGCCCGCAACCTGTTGAAGGGGCACGCCTCCATCCGCGGCTTCCTGGGTTGACTCGAATACCGTCCAGCGATGGCGGGACGGCGGTGTAGCTGCTGCTGAGGTTGAAGCCAGTCGCCGCGGTGGGCGCGTTTGTGGTGCCCACCGCGGCATCGTGGCCTTGATCAGGCCCGGCTCACCCTTGCTCACCCCGGGGCGGCATGCCAGAAACACCCTGAGCCAGTCACTGAGAACACAAGTCACCGAGAAGACAAGAGAAGGCGAACCGATGAGCGTGACCTCCCACCGCAGCCCCGTCAACCCCAATGACCTGGCGAACCTGGACTCACTATTGACCAAGGACGAGATTGCGGTCCGCTCGTCCGTGCGCGAGCTCTGCGCCCGGCGCATCGACCCGTATGTCGCCGAGTGGTTCGAAGCCGGTGAGATCCCCGACATCCATGGCCTGGCAAGAGAGCTCGGCTCGCTCGGCCTGTTGGGGATGCACCTTCAGGGCTACGGCTGTGCGGGGATGAGCGCGACCGACTACGGCCTGGCCTGCCTCGAGCTGGAGGCCTCCGACTCCGGAGTGCGCTCGCTGGTCTCCGTGCAGGGCTCGCTGGCCATGTTCGCCATCTGGCGCTGGGGCAGCGAAGAGCAGAAGCAGGAGTGGCTGCCGCGCATGGCCACCGGCGAGGCCATCGGCTGCTTCGGACTGACCGAGGCCGACCACGGCTCGGACCCCGGCAGCACGCACCACCGCCAAGCGCGACGGCGGCGATTGGGTGCTCAACGGCAGCAAGATGTGGATCACCAACGGCTCCGTGGCCCAGGTGGCTGTGGTCTGGGCGCAGACCGACGAGGGCATTCGGGGCTTTGTGGTGCCGACCAACTCCCCGGGCTTCTCGGCATCGGCGATCAAGCACAAGCTCTCGCTTCGCGCCTCGGTGACGAGCGAGCTGGTCATGGACCACGTGCGCCTGCCTGCAGACGCGGTGCTTCCCCAGGTCCGCGGGCTGAAGGGCCCGCTGTCCTGCCTGAACGAGGCCCGCTTCGGCATCGTCTGGGGCGCCATGGGCGCCGCTCGCTCCTCGTTCGAGACGGCGGTGCGGTACTCCCAGGAGCGGGTGCAGTTCGGCAAGCCGATCGCCGGCTTCCAGCTCACCCAGAAGAAGCTGGCCGACATGTACCTCGAGCTGAGCAAGGGCATCCTGCTGGCAATCCACCTCGGCCGCATGAAGGACGCAGGCACCCTGCGCCCGGAGCAGGTCAGCCTGGGTAAGCTCAACAACGTGCGTGAGGCGCTGGAGATCTGCCGTACCGCCCGCACCATCCTGGGCGCCAACGGCATCTCGCTGGAGTACCCGGTCATCCGCCACGCCAACAACCTCGAGTCGGTCCTCACCTACGAGGGCACTATCGAGATGCACACGTTGGTGGTCGGTCTGGCCCTCACCGGCGTGGACGCGTTCCGCTGAGCGGGGAATGTGGGCGCGCTTGCGAGCGTGCCAATCCACGCTGTTGTGTTGTTACTCGCGTGGACTCGCCAAGGTCGCAGCCGAGGACCAAGTCCGCGCGTTCGAGAGTCTACTACCCGTCAATCTCGCCGCCTTGGCGTCGCAGCAGGCTGCACGCATCAAGGGCAAGGCGGACATGTAGACCGACCTGGTCGGGCGGTGCGGCTCATCGACGTGCTCTTTTCGTCTCCTTCTTCTTCACCCCCTCTACTTCGGTGCCTGTCGCGCCCCTCAAAGACGGCTGCGTCGCGAGGCGCGGCCTACAGAGGCGTAGTCGGACCAAGATGCCGCGCATAACTACGTTCACCGCCTGCCGAGCGGAGCCAACGCGAGGGGCGCCGAATCGGCGTTCCGGGCCGCATAGACCCTCCCACAAGCCAGCGTCGAAGACCGGAAAGGCCCATTGGTTTCTGTCGGACCCAACCGCCTCGTCACGCCACTGCTGTCAAGCGCGATGGTGTTGGTTTCCATCGCGATTTCATACCCCCACCCCTGGCATACCCGCAGGTCAGCGCACCGGCAGTCCGGCCAGCACGGTGGTGTAAACCCCAACTTGCGTGCGCATTCCCCACAAACCTCGAACCCGCCCGATCCGGATTACGCGTTTGCGCAGGTCACAGGCCTGCGACCCCAGAACCTGATGACCGCCAAAACAGGGCCGTTTTCGATACCCCCACCAGGTATAAGAAAGAGGGCCTCTGACCACGTTTCCGCAGGTCAGAGGCCCTCTCACGCACGTGGTGGCAGGTGAAGGATTCGAACCTTCGAAGCTTTCGCGATGGATTTACAG
>DASRPA010000006.1:0-17539 GCA_035646635.1 Actinomycetota bacterium
CTCATCACCGGACCCCAGCCCGGAACCCAGCCCGAGCTCATCACCGGACCCCAGCCCGAGCCCCTCGCCCTAACCGACGGGCCGGGCCTCACCTTTCTCCTCGCACCGAAGGGCGCTAACCGCCCGGCGGCCCCGTGGCGCGGCCCACGGCATCGCAGAAGCCTTTGTAGGCATCCAGCTCCGCGCTTAACGGCGCTACGATGTCACTCTCGGCCACCTCGGTGAGCCTGACCCGGAGCCTGCGGCGCACCCGAGCGGCTCGTCTTCGGCCTCCGACGCGGGCCGCGATGCGGGCGAAGAAAGCCACGACTATGCCCATCAGACCGCCCCCGATAAGCATCAGAGTCGGATAGGAAAATCCCTCCCATTCGGGAGTCGGAGGATCGGGTAGGCGCAGCCATGCGACCCCGAATAGAGCCGTCAGCCACAGCACGCCGGCGATCACGGTCAGCGCCAAGAGGTACTGAAGGGTCCCTCCCAGCACCCACCAACGTGGGGGCCGCGTCTTCGTCTCGGTGGTGGCGACCACCCTGTCGAGTGTGCGCGGCAACTCCGGCAACGACTCGGCCGCTCTGCGCCGAGCCAACTCGGGCCAGGGGTCGGGGAGGCTCCCGGCGCGGTCCTCTGCCAGCCCTCGCAAGCTGGTCTCGAGACGAGCCCTCTGCACCGGGGTCGGCGGCGGCAGAGATGTCCGCGCCTCCCGGTCGGAAGTGAGGTGAAGCCGTCGCAACGGATCCGGCCGGGCCCGCTTCAGCCAGCGCGTGAAAGGCCATCCCACCCGCAGAGCCGAATCTCGGCGGTGCGATCGCTCGACCGAGTCCGCTACCAGCCCCACGCCGGCGGCCTCGGCAAGAGAGTCGACCACCGCGTCGAGCCCGGAATCGCCCTTCCGGGCGCGGCCCCCGTCACAGAAGATCCCGAGGGCCTCGGCGACTACGGTGACATCTGCGGCCAGACGATCCACCGCAGCACGGCGGGCCGCGACGCGCTCCCTGAGGGCGCCCGCGAGCTCCTCGAGTCCCTCCCCCGTGCGACAGGAGATAGCTCTCACCGGCACCTGAGCGAGGCCGCCCTCAGCCAACACCCGTTTGAGGTCGATGAGGCATTCCGCCCGATCCGGGGCCCCCAGCTCGTCGATGCGATTCAGAGCAACCAACATCACTGCGGAGTGGACGCGGAGTGGACGCAGATAGCGGTTGTGGAGCGCCGCATCCGCATACTTCTGCGGATCCACGACCCACACGAGCAGGTCTACGAGCTCCACCAGACGATCAACCTCGATCCGATGAGCGATCTCAGTCGAATCGTGGTCGGGGAGATCCAGCAGCACCATGCCGTCCAGGCGTGAGTCGCCTCCGGCGAGCCTGTGGCGTTCGGCAATTCCGAGCCAGTCCAGAAGGTCGTCCGCGGCCCCCTCACCCCAGACACAAGCCTGCGGTCTGGCGGTAGTGGGCCGGCGAACCCCGGCTGCTGCGAGCGGAGCCCCGGTCAAAGCATTGAACAACGACGACTTCCCGCTTCCCGTGGCGCCCGCAAGCGCGACCACCGTCAGCTCGGTCCCGTGGCCTAGCCGGGCGCCGGCCCGGTCCCCCACTGCGGCTGCTCGCTCCACCACAGCAGCATCGAGGCGGCCTCGCGCCAAAGCCACGGCCTCCCCTAGCGCACCAAGGCGCCCGTCGATATCGACGCTCTTCGAGCCACGCAGCCGAGCCTTCACGAGCGCGCAGCAAACAGCGCTGCCACCGTCTCCCTGAGCTCGTCGGCCTGTGCCTGTGGAGGGACCGCTTTTTCGAGGAGCGTGTAGAAACGAGCCGCCTCTCGCTCCCACATCAACGTGGCGATACGCGCGATCAGATCATCTCGGGCCCGGGACGTGAGCGTGCGGACGGCCTGGTCACCGAACAGCGCTTCGAGCAACTTCTGGCTCAGAGTGGCGGTTCCTCCCGCAACGGCCAGCTCCCCGCCGGTGAGGCCGCCGGTGTGGGCGAACACCACCACCATCAACGCCGCGCCGAGGCCATTGACTCCGAAAGACAGGGCTCGTCCGGCGGCCCGCTTGGACGCGCCCTCCGAGGCGACGAGCTGCAGAACTCCCTCCTGCCACGCACGCAACTCATCGGCGATGCGGCTCGGAAGTTCAGCCGAGGAACGGCTCAGAGCTCTGTCCTCAGCCGCGAGCAAGGAGCGCCCCGCAGGGTGCTCGCGCCAGCGGTCGATCGCGGCTTCGGCGGCGCGATCGGCGGCAGCTCGGACCACGGAGGCGACGCTTTCGGAGAGCGCCGATTGCACTTCTCCGGCCGGCGAGGGGCGGCCCAACACGGCTTCGGCAACGCGATCCCGCAACCGGCCTATGCGCGCCTCCAAGGACTTCATGAAGTCGCCGGTCCCGACGACCTCTTGCCAGCGAGCCAGTACCTCGCCTCTGAGCAGGGTGCCGCCGGAGAGAGCGTCGGAGACGTCTTCGAGGGCGCGCTCGTAGGACCGCGCCACCGCATCGTTGAGCTCCTTGACTGCGCTGCTCTGGCCCTCGAGCCGCGCCGCGACAAGCTCGATGCGGGCCGCCAGGCTGTCGAGCGCCCCGACGAGCGTCATGCGAACCAGCCTCTCTCGTTGCTCCTGATCGCGAGCGAGCTCGTCGAGCCATTCCCGCACCGGCTCGAGCGCGGGCTTCGGCAAAAGGCCGGCGCTCAGCTCGCTCTCGGGCACGCTCAGGACTGGCGCGCGCTCGAGCCCCGCCGAGTCCAGAAGAGCCCGCAGATGCGAGGGAACCTCGGCGAGCGCCTCGGAGGGGATGCGGTTCAAGACCACTGCCAAGGCGATGGCGCGCGCTTGCGCCTTGCTCAGGAGCTCCCACGGGACCGCGTCTGCGTAGCGGGCCGCAGTGGTGACGAACAGCCACAGGTCGCCTGCGGCGAGGAGCTGGTCCGCCAGGATCCTGTTGGCCGCCTCGACGGAATCGATGTCGGGGGCGTCCAGCAGAGCGATGCCCGGCGGGACATCGGAGTCGAGCACGAGGTGAAGACTGTGGTTTCCCGACGGTGCTCCGCCCATGGTGCGGGCGAACGAGGGCAAGATTCGATCGTCTTGGAACCACGACTTGTCGCCCGGGTGGCAGGCGAGCACCGGCGCGCGCGTCGTGGGTCGCAGCACGCCGGCCGGAGAAACCTCGGCTCCCACCAGGCTGTTTACCAAGGTCGACTTGCCGGCACCGGTAGATCCACCGACCACCACGAGCAGCGGCGCATCCAGCCGCTCGAGCCGGGGCAGAAGGTAGTCGGCAATCTGCGCGTCGGTCTCGTCGCGAGCCGCACGAGCAGCCGCTACTCCGGGCACCTCGAGCAGCAGCGAGCACGCCCGCAGGCGTGCCCGCAACTCTTTGAGAACATCGCTGACCGACTCTTGAACGCCTTCCCGCACGCACCTAAGGTTACGGCCGAAGCGCCGTCGTGTGACCTCTTCCGTGAACCACCGGAATGAGTGGCTGGTGTGCGACGGTCTCCCGTGAACCACCGGAATGGGTGAGCACGGGGCCGTTCCTGCAGAGTCGATCCCTGAAGCCTGCCCCCGGGAACGCGATGGAGCCAGATCGGTTATAGTGCTCTGTGAAGCGCGCTTCGCAGTAAATGGGGCGGCTTCTAGTATAGAACGTGAGTGTGGTTGTGCCATCGCCTTCCTTACCTCGTTCGTGAGTGCATAGAGGAGGTGTTTACATGGCAACCGGAACTGTAAAGTGGTTCAACGACGCCAAGGGTTATGGCTTTATTACCCCTGACGACAACTCCAAGGATCTCTTCGTCCACCACACCAACATCATGGGTGACGGCTACAAGAGTCTGCCCGAGGGTGTAAAGGTCGAGTTCGAGTCGCGCGCCGGGGCCAAGGGGCCCGAGGCGACGAACGTCGCAACAATCGCCTAAAGCCAGGCCGTATGGGGTCGTGGTGGCTATCGCAGCTGCCACGACTCCAATGGTCGATTACTGCCTGCTCGAGCAACGTGTAACCGCACGACGCAAGGTCTCGGTTCGACGCGAAGATTAACGGCCGGTTCCCCCGAACATCTGCCCCCTTCAGGCTCTCGACCCAGTCTGCCTCGGCGTCGACAACTCCCCGGGCAACGAAGGCCGTAGCCACAGGGAAACGCGCCTCGGCTCCATGGTCTCCTCAACAGCGTCCACCAGGTACCGCGACAATCTGTCGAGGTCGACCTCCTCGCGGAGCTTGGAGCTGAAGCCCTCGATAATTTTCTCGGCATCGTATTTCCTGCGGTTGAACCGGCGGTCAACCTGCTCCTGTATGCGGGAGCGCAACGGGCGGAACAACACAGCAACGGCAAGCGTGGATCCTGCGACGACCATCTGTGAGTCGGCGAACTGATCGCTAACCGCCGCCTGAAGCAGCACGATGCTCGCATAGTAAGCAAGCCCCAGAGTGGCCGAGAGCGCGCCATAGACCAGCGTGCGGTTGATGATGACGTCGACGTCATAGAGACGGTGCTTCAAGATGGCGGCGCCGGCTGCGATCGGGATGCCGGCGAAGGCGAATAGGACGAAGGTGATCATGTGAGAGCCCAAGGTTGCTGGGTCGAAGCCGAGAGCCAGGAGGACGGCGGGAGCCACGAAGAACATTCCTATTACGGTAAACACCAGCAGTGTTGCTGAATATACGAACCACTTGAGCTGCTGGCGTTCACGACCGCGCGCTCGCTTCAGCCTCACGATCGTCGCGCCCGCCAGTACCACCGCTAAGAACATGGCTACCAACAGCGAGACAGCGAGGACGGCGATCGCCAGTCCTTCTTGGGCGCCGCCGGGACCATTGAAACCGAGAAGGTCTTCCCGCCCCGGTGGAGCAGTCGCGACCGCAGTTGCGATCGTGAGTGCGGCGACATCTGCCACCGCGAGCCACGCCACCGGACGCCAGCGCCGAGACGGGAGCCGGCCATCGGGAAACAGAAGCATGAGCAACGACACCAAGCCACCGGCAGCCGGAAGCCAGGATCCGAGCCACGCCATGAGCTCGCCGGCCGGAAGCGACCCGGGGGCCGCAACCAGGGCCCGGACGGCTGCCGCGTAGTCTTGGGCGAAAATCGATGCCGCAAGGCCAAGTCCGATCACCGAGAACAACCAGCCGACTGAATTGTCCGGGAAGCGCGACGCAATCAGCGCCCCCAACACCGCCACCGTTACCCCCAGCACGGCGACCTGTCCGGGCAATCCGAGTGAGTCCGCGCTCGTCGTCGACCGGTTCACCAGCGCAAGGATGGCGTCTGCGACGCCAAGCAGCACCGTAAGGCCGCACATCGACCAGGCGATTCGTCCGGACCTGCCGGTTCTCATAGGCTCCCTCCGGCGGCCAGCCTCGCGCCTCTTCCGCCAGTCGCCGACCGTTGAGGGACAGCCTCCCAAGTGCCCGTCCCGGTACCGTTACGGCTGGGCCGACTTGATCCGACCAAGCGCGCGATCGCCGCACGCCGGCAGCGACTCCGCCTCTCCCACGCAAGGGCATGGGATGCGCCGTTCGCGGGTGAACGCCCGGCTACTTTTTCTGCTGCTGCCTGATTCCTCCACCTGGGAGCGAGTGCGAGAGCGACTTCTCGTGCCTTGGCTCGGCTTGCTTCCGATTTCCGAGGTCCTCCATTGGATAGACCAACGGGATCGGGATTGATGTCCACGCTTAGGGAGATGACCGTCTGTCTCGCCATTTCAGATGCGCGTCGCAGTAGCATTTGATGATCGCCGACTATGGCGGAGCATTCGGGCAGCTGCCATTCTCATTGTGGAACACACGTCGTGGGGTACATATGTCGGGTACATGTCTCCGGGATAGACCCAGTCACCTACACGGCGAACGGGACATCCTCGACCGGGTTTCTCTTCAGCGTGGTTTGGTGGGGTCAACGCACGGATGGGCCTAGCCCCGCCGTGCGATGGTGATGATCTCCGGGCTCGTGTAGGTCAACGGGTGCCGGGTCCAGTCCCCGAACTGCTCCTCAATTGCCAAGCCAGCAGCGGACAGGAACACGGACAGCGAATCTGCATCGAGGAACCTTAGAGTGCTCCGGCTCACCTGCGGACGGTCCCAACCGGGAGTGGTGAACGTCACGATGAAACGAACGACGTCCCCTTCAACCGGTGTCTCGACCTCGTGCTCCATCCGCGCAACGGCACCGGCGGCGTTGGTGATCTCGACCGCGTTGTCCGGCGTCCAACGCTCCCACGCTCGAACCAGCGGGTTGCGAGTTTCGAACGCGAACCGTCCGCCGTCGGTGAGGGCCGACCGGATCGCGGCAAGCGAGGCACATAGGTCGTCGACGACGACGAACACCTGGAATGCATGACCGGTCATGACGATCATGTCGAACCCTTGATCCCAACCGACCGAAGCAAGGTCACCAAGGATCCACTCGATGTCAGACCGCTTACGCGCCTGGTTAAGCATCCCGCTAGCGGGGTCGAGTCCGCACAGTCGTCCGCTATGGCCGGCCTCCCGTGCCCGGTGCAACAGGGCACCCGTCCCGCAACCGACGTCGAGCACGGTCTCCGCGGACATCACCAGTCTCAGGTAGAAACTGAAGTCGTCCCGTCGCTCCGGCGGGCAGAACACGTCCTACAACTCGGCGAGACTGTCCTCGGAGAACAAACGATCGACCACCACACCAGTGTGCCAGACCCCCGGACGACCTCGCCCGCACACGCGCTCCGACCCAGACCGAGGAGGTGGCTATGCTCGGCACCGCCTAACTGGCAGACTGGGACCCGGTCACATCTCGTCGCACCTTTACCTCTCGCCCGTCAACGATCGAACCTCCAGCTCGTGGGCGTGAAGGATTCGCCATCCGTGGGAAGGCCGAACGCTTTCGTCGGCATGATCTCGTAGACGTTGTACGGGGGGCCGCCGGATGTGGGAGCACCGTACTCAGCGTCGAGCTTGTCTCTCGTCACCACCGTAGGCCAATCGTAGATTGCCTTGAAAGCATCCGACGCGCGACGAAGGGTCGCCTCGTCGCGCACCCGCCGGGCCTTACCTTCCACGATCAGGTGCAAGTCCCCTGTGTGTCGGTGGTGATGACACAGCGTCCGTCTACGGCGAGGTTTCGACTCTTCCGGGCTGTCTCCTTGGAGGGAACGTAGAGCGCCGACTCAGACCAAACGGCAAATACCGGCATTGCGTGCGGCCCTCCATCCGGCCGTACGGTACTGAGCCAGAACCAACCGCCCTTACTGAGTCGCTTCTCGGCATCCTCCCACGGGATGGGTCGCGAGTTCCCCGCCTCGCCGGCTGCTGCGGTTCCCTTTCCCTCGCGCGACATCGCCTCACCTGTGAGTCGTTGGCGCGTCATGCGTATTTGTCCCTCCAATAGTCTTTTGGACTTCGAGCTTTAGGCCTCGCGCGGCAGTAAGACTCATCGCCTTTTCAGCCAGAAGGGGCCTTGGAAGCGGGCGTCGACATCGGCTGTCGGCTTGGAAACAAGAGGTGGCCCGGACGACTCCGGGACGCTGGATTCTGTGAGCCCCAAAAGACAGTACCCAGAGGCACACAACCTGTGCCTCTGGGTACCTGTCCTCACCCCCACGTCGTCGTTAACTACTCGCAGCCCAGCAGGACCTCTCCGGCGCACTGATCGGCGCCTTCGCCGCCGCTGATGTTGTCGACACCCGGGCCGCCTCTGAGGTCGTCGTCGCCGGCCCGGCCTTCGAGCACGTCGTCGCCGCGCTCTCCACGCAGGGTGTTGGGTCCGTCGTCGCCTCTGAGGAAGTCCGAGAACGGCGAGCCGTACAGAGCCTCCATGAGGATGAGGTTGTCGGCGCCGAAGCCCTCGGCCAGCCCGGCCTCGAGGTCGGCCGTCACGCCGGTGGTGGAGTCGGCGAAGGAAGCGGCATCGTTGCCGTCGCCGCCGTTGAGCGCATCCGAGCCCTTGCCGCCCAGCAGGAGGTCATCGCCTGCGAGACCGTAGAGCTGGTCCACAGACATCCCGCCGTAGAAACGATTGGCGGCTCCATCGCCTCGCAACACGTCGGCGAAGTCGGTGCCGACCACACCTTCGATGGTCGCGAGCTGGTCCGTTCCGTAGGCGAGAGCGCTGCCTACGGTGAGGTCGACGGTCACCGCATGGGTCAGGACGGAATAGTCGATCGTGTCGTCGCCCGCGTCGCCCGCAAAGGAGTCGTCGTCGTCTGCGTCTTTGCGACGGCTGCTGAAGTAGTCGTTGCCGTCTCCTCCCGAGACGGTATCGGGGCCGCCGCCCGAGTTGATGACGTCGCCGCCCGCGTCGCCTGCGAGGTCGTCGCTGCCGGAGCCTCCGAGGATCTCGTCGTCGCCACCTGCGCCCGAGATGGCGTCGCCGCCGATGCCGCCGCGCAGGATGTTGATGTTGTCGTCACCGGTGATCTTGTCGGCGTGGATCGATCCGGACACGTTCTCGATGGCGACGATCGTGTCGTTGCCGACTCCGGTGCTGGTACCCGCTCCGAGGTCGACCGTTGCCGGGGTGGCCGCGGTGTTGAACTGCAGGACATCGATGCCTTCTCCGCCGTCGAAATCGTCGTCACCGGGGGAGGACTCGAGCTCGTCCTCGCCCCCCAAGCCGAAGAGCTTGTCGTTGCCGGCGGAGCCGCTGATCTCGTTAGTGCCTTCGTCGCCTGTTAGCGAGTCGTCCTGGGCCGAGCCCCTGATGTCCTCGACCTTTCTCAGGATGTCGTTGCCGTCTCCGGTAGCCGTCCCGTTCTTGAGGTTCGCGGTGATCGCCACCGACGAGGTGCTGAAGTCGGCCTCGTCCCGATCATCGGCCCGGCAGGTTCGCTTGGTGCAGCCGAACCCCACACCACTGATGAGGTCGTCGCCGGGACCGCCGTCCATACGATCGACGTTCTCTTGATTCGCGCTGGGGCCGCCCCATAGCTTGTCGTTGCCTCCACCGCCCCGCAGGACGTCGCCTCCGTAGAATCCCCGGAAGCGGTTGGCGTGGGAATCGCCGACGATGAGGTCATCCGCGTAGGAGCCGGTGATGTCCTCGATCTCGACGAGGGAGTCCCTGCCTTCTCCGGTGGCCGACCCGCTCTGCAGGTTAACGACCACGCCGTTTGAATTCCTGTAGTTGGCGAGATCGCGGCCCTTTCCTCCGTCCAAGGAGTCGCTGCCGCCGTGACCCCACAGGATGTCCCTGCCGTCCCGGCCGCGGAGCTCGTCCTTTCCACTCCCACCGAGAAGCGTATTGGAGCTGACGTTGCCTGCCAGGCGATCGTCGAAACGAGTGCCCTCGACGTCTTCGATACCGGTAAGGGAATCCCTGCCGCCCCCAGTTGCGGTGCCCGCGGCCAGGTCAACCACCACGGGCCCGCTCTTTTTCCCTAGGGATCCGTAAGAGACCCTATCCGAGCCCTCTCCACCCGAGATGGCGTCGTCGCCCGATCCTTCCGAAACATAATCTTCGCCCGGGCCCGCCACCAGCTCGTCGTTGCCGTCGTCACCCTCCAGATAATCGTCGCCCGCGCCCGACTCGATCGAGTCGTTCCCGTCATCGCCATCGATGGAGTCTTGCCCGGAACCACTCAGGACGCGGTCGTCTCCCGGACCGCCGGAGAGGTAATTCCGACCGGAGACGGCGACCACAATGTCGTTGCCCTCGCCGCCCGACGCCGAATTGTTGCCTTTCTCTACTGGACCGGTGGAGAGGAAGTCGTTGCCCGTCCCTCCCGACAAGGAGTCTCTGCCGTCGCGTCCGAAGAGACGGTCGCCGCCGTCCTCACCTTGAAGCCTGTCATCGCCTTCGCCTCCGTCGACCCTGTCCGCACCCGGCCCCGCGTCGACGCGGTCGTCGCCCGCGCCGCTGCAGATGAGATCGTCGCCGCCGCGACTGCGAACCGTGTCCGAGCCGCCGAGCGTGACGATCACGTCGCGCCCGGGCGTCCCCTTGATGGTGTCTCTGACCTCGGTACCGACCTTCGTCGCAGCCACTCCGAAGCACGAGGGGGCCGCAAGAGCATGGGGCATGCCCAGGCACCCAACCGCCACGGCCATTACCGCCACGCCGCGCTTCCTGATCTGAACACGCTTCAGGCTCATTCCTTCTTCCTCCTTCTCGCCAAACCGGACACCCTCATGCTGAGAGCTGCGGGCGGCCGTGGAAGTTGGCTACCTAACAAGAAACCTGTCGCCCTCACGACAAACTACGAGCGGGTTGCGCCGGAGCGGCGGATCTGCCTTAATAGGGGGAGCGCGAAAGTCGAGGAAGGCCACAGAGGAGGTGGGGAATATGCACAAAGTGACATCTGCGACCCCGCCGGGCCGGGAGCTCTTCTAGCGCGAGCTCCGTTCTGGCGGGGTCCGTTTCCGATCCCAAGCCGATTCGATCTCGTGTCGTCGAACTCGAATTAGATCGAATCCCAGTCCAAAGGAGCATCTACGTTGTCTGACTTTTCATCTCTGCGTGACCTCGGCTGGGCACCCTCCTTCGAGGATGCCTGGACCAAGCTAGGCGGCCACGGCCTGATCCCCGGGAGGGTCGGGGTACAGCACCGAGGCGCATTCGTCCTCTACACGGATCTCGGCGAGCTGTGGGCCGAGGTCTCCGGTCGCATGCGCCACGAAGCCGCATCCAAAGCCGACCTGCCCGCAGCGGGGGACTGGGTCGCCTGCCGGGCGCGCCCCGAGGAGAAGACCGCCACGATCGAGGCGATCCTTCCGCGGCGCACGAAGTTCTCCCGCCACGAGGCCGGGGTCGTGACCGAGGAACAGGTACTCGCGGCCAACATCGACGTCGTCTTCCTGATGACTGCGCTCGACTCGGACCTCAACCCGCGCAGGCTCGAGCGCTACCTGGCGATGACCTGGGGCAGCGGGGCCGAGCCCGTAGGAGTCCTCACCAAGGCCGACCTCTGCGACGACGCGTCCGAGGCGATGGCCCTGGTCGCGACCCAGGCCCCCGGTGTCGCCCTCCACGCGATCAGCGCTCTGAGCGGCGACGGCGTCGAGGAGCTGCGGCCCTATCTGGGAGTGGGAAGAACCGTGGCGCTGCTGGGCTCCTCCGGCGTGGGAAAGTCCACGCTTGTGAACGCCCTGGTGGGCCAGGAGGTGCAGGCCGTCAAAGACATCCGTTCAGACGGCAAGGGACGGCACACGACCACTAGGCGAGAGCTGGTCCCGGTGCCTTCAGGAGGTTTGATCCTCGACACTCCCGGTATGCGCGAGCTGCAGCTTTGGGACGACAACGGCGGCATGTCGCAGACCTTCGATGACGTCGACTCCCTGGCGGACCAATGTCGCTTTCGCGACTGCCGCCACGAGAGTGAGCCCGGCTGCGCGGTGCTCGCCGCGGTCGAGGACGGGTCGCTGCCCGAGGAGCGCCTTGCGAGCTTCCAGAAGCTACAGCGGGAGCTCCATCACCTGCGGATCAAGCAGGACCGGCGGGCACAGTCCGAGGAGCGCAAAAAGAGGCGGGTGTTCGCTCGCAGCCTCCGAAACTAAAGGGGCGCTTGCTGCCGAGTGGTGGTAAATGGCTACTATGTGACCACTATCCACCACTCGGCACCGTTTTTCTGAAGTCCTTGAGGACTTCGCGGGCCGCGCCTGCCCCCGGGAGCCCGGTGAGGCCGCCACCCGGGTGGGCGCCGGAGCCGCAGAGGTAGAGCCCGTCGAGACCGATGCGGTAGCGGGCGTGGCCCAGCAGCGGCCGCCACGAGAAGATCTGATCGAGGCCCGGCTCCCCGTGCAGCGCGCCGCCCTCGGTCAGTCCGTAGTCACGCTCCAGGTCCTCGGGAGTGAGGACCTGAACATCCTCGATGAGGTCCGACAGCCCGGGAGCGTGCTGCTCGAGCGTCTCGAGCGCCACCTTGGCCACCAGATCGCGCTGCTCGTCCCAGCGGCCGTCCCGAAGGCGGTAGGGGGCGTACTGGAACAGGACGCTCATGACGTGCCCATCCCCGGCGCTGAGCGTGTCGTCTGAGAGGCTCGGGATCGTGGCCTCGAGGAAGGGGGCTTCCGAGATGCGCCCGTATTTAGAGCTATCGAAGGCGCGCTCGAGATAATCGATGCCGGGGGCGATCACGATGCGGCCCTGGAGCAGCTGAGATTCGGCTGCCCCGGAGAACATCGGCGTCCCCGACAGCGCCACATTAAGCTTGCACATCGAGCCGGAGAGGCGGAGGTTCGAGGCCCGCCACCGAAGGGTGGGGCCGAGCTCGACCGGGTCGACAAGGTCCAGCAAGGTGTGCTTGGGATCGGCGCCGGAGAGAACCGCGGCGGCCTCGATCTCCTCGCCCGAGGACAGCGCCACGCCGGTGACCGCTCCGTCGTAGCTAAGCACGGCCGAGACCGCAGTCGAGGTCCTGATCTCGGCCCCCGCGACGCGCGCCGCGGCGGCGAGGGCGCCGGCCAGTGCCCCGGGGCCGCCGCGGACGAACACCGTGCGACCGGCCGCTCCGCCTCCTGCGGTGGACTCGGCCAAGAGCTGATAACTGGTGCCCGCAGACCACGGGCCCGCGGCCGTGTAACGGACCGCCCGTGCCGCGACCGCGCCCCGAAGCGCGCTGCTCTTCACATGCTCGGAGACGAAGTCGGCGACCGCCATCGGCATCGCCCGCAGCAGCTCTTTGGCGTCCTCCCCGAGCCCGCGCAGCGCCCTGCCCAGCTGCGCGCCCGTCCATGCCCCCTGCAGGCCGGGACGAGTGAGGTCTAGAGGCGTGGCGTGAAAGAGCGTTGCGAGAAAGCCGCTCAACGAACGCACCCGGCGGTCGAGCTCGAGGTAACCGGGCCCGTCCGAGCCCAACTCGCGCGCGGTCCTGACCGCATCCGGCCACAGCGTCAGCGCGGGATGCTCCCCCTGAGGGCAGAACGCGGTCACCTCCGGCTCGATGAACTCGAGGCCGTGCCGCTCGAGGCCGAGACGTGCGACCAGCCCCGGATCGAAGCGCTCGGCGGAGTGCGCCACTCCCGGGGCCCGCACCCCGGAGGGGAAATGGGTGGTTGCGGCGGCGCCCCCGACATCGTCGCGCCGCTCGAGCACCACGACCCGAAGCCCGGCTTTCGCCAGCAGCGCGGCGGACACGAGCCCGTTGTGGCCCGCCCCGATCACGATTGCGTCGTAGGACAAATGAGCGATCGACTCGGCGATCGCGACAGAAGGGACAGGGCTCATGCGGCTTGGTCCTTGTAGGCGCGCAGCACCTCGAGCGCGGCGATGCGCCCGGGCGCCCCCATGAGACCACCGCCGGGATGGGTGGCCGAGCCGTTGAGCCACAGCCCCTCCACCGGGGTGCGGTAGCGCGCCCAGCCGGGCACCGGGCGGTTGACGAAAAGCTGCTCGAGGCTGAGCTCGCCGTGAAAGATGTTTCCCTCGGAGAGCCCAAAGGTGCGCTCGAGGTCGAGCGGAGTGAGGACCTGGCGGTGCAGGATGATGTCCTTGATGTTCGGTGCCCGCTCGGCGATCGTGTCGATCACCGCGTCGCCGAAGGCCTCCCGCTGGTCGTCCCAGTTGCTCTCGGTCAGGTGATAGGGCGCGTACTGGACGAAGCAGCTCATAACGTGCTTGCCCGGCGGCGCCATGGCGGGATCGACCAACGTCGGGATGATCATGTCGATGTAGGGGCGGCGGCTGAAGCGACCATACTTGGCGTCGTCGTAGGCCCGCTCCATGTAATCGACGCTCGGGGAGAAGCTGATGGCTCCGCGTAGGTGCTCGCCCTCGCCCGGAAGACAGGTGAAGTCGGGCAGCGCGTCGAGTGCGAGGTTGACCTTGCCGGAGGAGCCCCGGAACTTGTAGCGCGCCAGCTCAGAGACAAACTCCGAGTCGAGCTCGGACGGATCGAGAAGGTTCATGAACGTCTGGCGCACGTCGAGGCTCGACAGCACGACCTTGGCCTCGATCTCTTCTCCCGAGGACAGGGCCACGCCCGTCGCCCGCCCCGAGCGCGTGATGATGTGAGCCACCGGCGCCTCGGTCCTGATCTCGGCCCCCGCCTCACGGGCCGCCGCGGCGATGGACTCCGATACCGCGCCTGTGCCGCCGCGGGGTATGCCCCAGGAACGGAAGGCGCCGTCGATCTCGCCCATGTAGTGATGCAGGAGGACGTAGGCGGTGCCCGGCGAACGGATGCCCTGAAAGGTGCCGATGATGCCGGATGCAGACATCGTTGCAACGAGCGGGTCGGTTTCGAACCACTGCTGCAGAAAGTCGGTGGCGCTCATCGTCATGAGCTGCAGGAATATGGCTTGGTGGTGCTCTCCGAGGGTCTGGAAGCGCTTGCCGAGGGATGCCAGCGGTAGCCACTCGGACAACTTGAAGCCCTGTGCCGACGGCGGCGCCAGCGCCAGCACGGGCTTGATGAAGCGGGCCATGTCGACCATGAGCCGCCCGTACTCGTCGTAGGCCTCGGCGTCTTGCAAAGACCATCGCCGCAGCTCTCGCATGGTTTTTCCGTGGTCGTTGACGCGCCACAGGTAGTCGTCGTCCAGGGGCGTGAAGGTGCCGTCCAGCGGCAGGATCTCGAGCCCGTGCCGGGAGAGCTGCAGCTCGCGGATGATCTCCGGGCGAAGCAGGCTCACGACGTAGGAGCAGACGCTGAAGCGGAAGCCCTCGAAGATCTCCTCGGTCACCGCCGCGCCGCCGAGAACGTGGCGTCGCTCGAGCACCAGCACTCGCCAGCCGGCGCGCGCAAGGTAGGCGGCGCTCACGAGGCCGTTGTGGCCTCCGCCGATAATGACCGCGTCGTATTCCTT
This sequence comes from Actinomycetota bacterium, assembly GCA_035646635.1. Taxonomy (GTDB): domain Bacteria; phylum Actinomycetota; class CADDZG01; order CADDZG01; family WHSQ01; genus JACDAL01. The sequence continues at coordinate 14,713 of DASRPA010000006.1, forward strand.
GCCCACACGCTTCCTTTCGAGAGAGTCGGTGCGAGCCTTTCGGCCGGCCCGTGGGCGATTACTCTAAGTGCTCGCTTCGCCATCGTCCCAGAGGAGCATCGTGAGCGTCGGCACCGCTTTCTTCAAACGCACGGCCCCCTTGAACCGGAAGCTCGCATGGAGTGAGTGGTCGGGCTACCACGCCGCCAGCGCGTACGCCGACCACCACGACATCGAGTACAACGCGATTCGTGAGGGGGCCGCGCTGCTGGACGTCTCGCCTCTATACAAATACCGGATCGCAGGGCGCGACGCCGTCCGGCTTATCGACCGGGTAATCACGCGCGATGCAACCTTGCTGAAGGTGGGGCGGGTCATCTACACACCGTGGTGCGACGAAGCCGGGAAGGTCATAGACGATGGCACCGTAGCGCGCCTCGATGACACCTCCTACCGGCTCACCGCGGCCGACCCTTCGTACCGGTGGCTATCTCTCAACGCCGCGGGACTGGACGTAACGGTCGAAGACATCAGCGAGTCGGTGGCCGCGCTCGCCCTGCAGGGCCCTCGCTCGCGGGCGCTGCTCGAAGACGCCTCACAAGAGGACCTTTCCGATCTCCGCTACTTCGGCAGACGTTCCCTCAAGGTCGCTGGGATCGGAGTGGACGTCTCTCGCACCGGCTACACGGGCGATCTCGGTTACGAGCTGTGGGTCGATGCCCGGCGCGCCCTGGATCTATGGGACGCGCTGATCGACGCGGGCCGCGCTCACGGGCTGAGGCCGGCGGGGTTGATAGCGCTGGACGTGGCCCGGCTCGAGGCCGGGCTCATACTCATCGAAGCCGATTTCGTCAGCGCTCGCCACGCACTGATCGACGAGCAGCTCTATTCGCCGTTCGAGATCGGTCTGGGGCGTCTCGTCAACTTCGACAAAGGCCCTTTCGTGGGTCGCCGGGCGCTCGAGGCCGAGGTCGCTGCCGGGGGGCCGGCGCGCCGTCTAGTGGGCCTCGAAATCGATTGGGAGCAGATGGCGTCACTCTACGAGCGGCGTGGCCTGCCGCCCGAGGTGCCTGCCCATGCGTGGCGCATAGCGGTGCCCCTCTACGACGGCAGCCGGAGGATCGGCAAGGCGACGAGCGGGACGTGGAGCCCTGCGCTCAAGAAGAACATCGCCCTCGGTTCCGTTCCCCCAGATTTCGAGAAGCTCGGCTCACAGCTTGGGATCGAGTGGACGGTCGAAGCTCAGCGCCACCAGGTTGCAGCCGAGGTCGTGCCGCTGCCCTTCTTCGACCCGCCCCGCAAACGTTCCTGACTGAAATGGCGGACCGGGCTCGACTCGCGGTGGCTTCAGGCAACCAACTGGGGGCCGCCGCGGCAGCCGAGGTGGCTCGGGGCGGGGGCAACGCGGTCGACGCCTGTCTCGCCTCCGCGGTCATGGCCTGGGTCGCGGAGCCGTGTTTCGCGTCCGTGACCGGAGCCGGCTTCGTCACGGTCCACGATCCCTCCGGCGAGGTGATCGTCTACGACGGCAACTGCGCGATGCCCCTTGTTCCGCCGCAAGACAGGGGGCAGGGCGTGTCTAGGATTTACCTCGAGTATTCGAACGGCATGTACACGGGCATCGGGGGAGGCTCCGTTGCGGTTCCGGGCGTTCTCGCCGCCGTGCACCGAGCGTGGGAGCGACACGGCAGCATCGAATGGGAGGCCCTGTTCGAGCCGGCGATCAGGGCTGCCCGAGAGGGCTTGCCTCTTCCCAAGACGTGCGACTACTACCTCAAGCAGACGTGGGGGATCTGGTCGCGCTATGACAACGCCCGCGCGCTGCTTGGCTTCGACGACCACCCGCTGGAGGAGAACGAGGCGCTCGTCCAGGCGGAGCTCGCAGACGCTCTCGAGGCCATCGCCCGGTCGGGCCCCCAGGTCTTCTACTCGGGCGAGCTCGCCAGAGAGCTAGCCGATGCGATCGCGGCTGACGGGGGCCTGGTGACGATCGAAGACCTCGCTTCTTATGAGGTCGGCGAGCGCGCGCCGGTGGCGACGGACGCGTTCGGCTGGAGCATTAGATCGAACCCTCCGCCCGCAGTCGGAGGAGCCGTCCTCGTGCACATGCTCTCGCTGATCGAGGACGCCGCGCCGTCGGGGCCACTTGCTCGCCTGAACGCAATCGTGGCGGCGGAGGATACCGCGGTCTCTCACCGCGAGCTCCACTACGGAGACCCGGCCGACATCGCCGCGGCGCTGTCCGACGTGCTGGCAGGGGCGCGACCTGCGCGCTCGTCTGAGACCACGCACAGCTCGGCCGCGGACAGAGACGGGCTGGCGTGCGCGCTGACCCAGTCGAACGGTTACGGCGCCGGACTGGTCGTCCACGGCATGGTACTCAACAACAGTCTCGGCGAGGAGGAGCTAAACCCGCTCGGGACCCATCGCCTGTCTCCGGGCGCGCGCTGCCACTCCAACATGGCGCCTACGATCGCTGAGGGCGCGGGGAAGGTCGTAGCGCTGGGCTCGCCCGGTGGCGACCGCATCACCGGCGCGATCGCCCAGACGATCCTTTCTCTGGCAGTGGACGGCGCCTCGCTGGCCGAGGCGGTAGCGGCGCCGCGCGCGCATGTGGCGCAGCGGGCCGAGGGAAAAATGATGTGGTACGAGCCTGGACTTCCCGGTGGCGAGCTCGACGGCGACTACCTGGCCCGGCCTTACGACGAGGTGCACATGTTCTTCGGCGGGGTGCAGGCGGCCTCGGTTGCAGAGGATGGGAGCGTGGACGCGGCCCACGATCCCAGGCGGTCGGGGGCGAGCGCGCTCATAGCCTGAGGGGGCCGGACTGGCGAGCGCGGGGGTCGCG
>DASRPA010000007.1:0-15499 GCA_035646635.1 Actinomycetota bacterium
TATAGAGCATCTCACCACCACTCGGCATACGGATGTGGGTTAGAGGCTGTCCTTGTAGGCGAGGTTTTGCTGGCGCAGGAGCGGGTCCGAGCCGAAGTAAGCGTGCTTGGACATGTCCGGCGAGTAGCGGCTCGCCTCCGGCGTGCGGCCCAGCGCCTCCGCCATGCTGCGGATGTGATAAGGAGCAGCCCCGCAGCACACGCCGAAGTAGCTCACGCCCAGATCGAGGGCGGCGCTGGTGAATTCGGCAATCTCCCAACGGGTACAAGTGAAGGGTTCCAGTCCTAAGGGGAAGGGTCGCTCGGGGCGGCGCTCGTCGCGCAGTGACTGGAAGGTCGGCTGTTGTGCATGGGTACGGTAGGGAACCGGCAGCGCGGCCACGTTCGCGCTTATCTGCGAGGCGAGACCTTCTAGGAGAGGCAGCATGGTCTCAGGTCCCCTGCCGCAGTTGAACCCCACGACATCCGCTCCCGCATCGGACAATCGACTGCAGGCATCGAGCACCGAACCCCCCTCGCGGGTGAGGCCGGACCTGTGCACCGCCATGGTGATAACCGACGGCAGCCCGGTCGATGCGATGACCTCGAGTGCACAAAGCGCCTCCCCCGCGTGACTAATGGTCTCAGCAATGATGAAGTCGACGCCGGCATCCACCGCCCAGTCCACCTGCTCCTCAAACATCGAGCGAACCAGGCGCTGGGAATCCTCGTCTTCCGGATCCCACAGGTTCGTGTTGGAGAGGTTCCCTGCGAAAAGCGTTCCGGTCTCCTCCGCCACCTCTTTAGCAAGCGCCAGGGCGTTGCGATTGATCTCTTCCAGCAGGTCCTCTTTGCCGATCACCCGCAGCTTCTCGCGATGACTGTAGTAGGTGAAGGCCTCCACGACGTCGCTGCCCGCGTGCACGAACTCACGGTGCAGCGCAGAGACCTGCTCGGGACGTTCGAGCACGACCTCGGGAACGAAGGCGCCGGCTTGCAGATAGCCGCGCCTCTCGAGCTCGAACAAATAGCCCTCGGCACAGATGACGGGCCCGGCGGCCAACCGTTCGAGCAGTCCATTCTTCATCGTCTCTCTCCTTCCAAGTTGATGAGGCCTAACTCCATGGGAACGGTGATGTGCTGGTGGGATGGAGCCGTCCGCCGGCATAGCGAGCGAATCGAAACGGCTCCAGCAGTGATTGCTGCTCGCCCAGCAGCTCCTCGGCAACCAGAGCACCGACTCCGATCATCTTGTAGCCGTGGTTGGAGTCGGCAATCACATAGGCGTTGTCGCCGAACACGTCGAAGACGGGAAAGCTGTCGGGCGTAAAGCAGCCGATGCCGCCCGAGGGTTCCTTGGAGAAGAGGTGGCCCTTACCCTCGAAACGTTTGTGGCAATGGGCGAGGGCCGCGGTCCACATGTGGGCGAATTCTTTGCCCACGACGAAGTCAGGGCTCGCAGGACCGTAGGGGTCTACCGCTACCTCCCCCGCAGGACGCTCGACCACGTAGGGCGTGGTGCCACCTTGAACTCCTCCGAAATTGAAGTCGGGCTTGTAGTAGATGCCCCACAACTGCTCGGTGACAAGCGAGCCTTCGTCGTCGTGCAAGGGGGCGTCAGTGTCGACGTGGATCACCGGCGGCATGTCGCCGCGGTTGTCCATGAGCGAGCCCGGATCGACCTCGAGGGTGCCTTCCTGCAGCGACCAGTAGGTCCACATGTCTTTTTCTTGCAGCCGACCATCGGCACCCTTGACGGTGATCCTCTCCGGGAGGTCAAGCATCGCCCACAGATCCCGCACCCACGGTCCCACCGCGACGACCACCTGGTCACATGGCACCGTTCCCTGATTCGTCTCGACCGCGGATACGGAAGAGGCGTCCATCTGAAAACCGGTGACGGTGACGCCGGCCCTGATCTCAACCCCTTCGGCTTGCGCCTTGTCGGCAAGGCCTCGCATCGACGCGACGTTGTTGGCGTAGCCACCGCGCTGCTCGTGGAGCACACAGGTGATGCCTTGCGCCTGCCAGTCGAAGAAGATGTCGCGCATGTAGGCCGAGCAGTCCTCGGCCCCCTCGATAAAGATCGACGGATAACCGATTTGTTGCTGCTCCTCGTAGATCTTCGCAACGCCTTCATGCATGATCTCTGGAGCCGCCTGCACGTAGCCGACCGGATGGTAGGAAAAGGCTTTGGGATCCGACTCCCACACCGACACCGAATGCGCCATGAGCTCGCGCATCGCCGGCTGAAAGTAATTGTTGCGAATAACACCACAGGCGATGCCCGAAGCACCCGCCCCCACATCCGTCTTGTCCAAGACCACTATGTTGCGGCCGTCGCCGAGATCGCGTGCCTTGAGCAAGCGCGCGAGGTGCAGCGCCGTGGAGAGGCCATGCACGCCTGCCCCGATTACGACATAGGAAGGGCTTGCAGAAGCCATGGCCGTCCTTTCGCTCCAAGTAAACTGTCGAGTGGTCATCAGATGTCGTGGAGCAGCATCTCACGACCACTCGGCATCGTTCCTGTTTCACCACGGGCAACGGTGTTGCCCGTTCGGTTGTGTATTGTACGCTTCCATGGGCCGCGAGCAAACAACCATCCGCATGGTGGGGTCGGTCGAGCGAGCCATCGCCGTGCTGGAAACCCTGGCCGCGGCCGGGCGGGACCTCGGCACCAACGAGATCGCCCGCCTCAGCAAGATCAACACCAGCACGGTGTCGCGCCTCTTGTCCACGCTCGCCTCCCGTGGCCTCGTGACCCAGGTTCCCAGCGGCCGCTACCGCATCGGCGCTCGCCTGCTTCAGCTCGGCAACGCGGCGCTCTCTGGCCTCGACCTCAGAGAGCTCGCCCGCCCCCATTTGCTGGCCTTAGTGGAGGCGACCGGAGAGACCGCCACCCTCAGCGTCCCCGGCGAGCAGGAGGCCATCACGATCGACTTCGTTCAAGGGGACTCGTCGGTGCAGAGCATCGCGCGCCTCGGCAGGCCCAGCGTCGCCCATGCCACCGCCGTCGGCAAGGTGCTCCTCTCTTACGGCTACAAGCCTCCTGCGGGAAAGCTCCGTCGCTACACGCCGAGCACGATCACCCGGCGGGTGGACCTCGCGAAGGAGGTCGAGCGTGCCGGCCGGAGGGGGTGGGCAGAGGCGACCGGAGAGCGTGAAGAGGATCTCAACGCCATCGCGGCGCCGGTGCTGGGCGCCTATGGCAAGCTCGTGGGCGTGCTCGGCATTCAAGGCCCCGCGGGGCGATTCAAACCGGCGGCAAGGCGGGCCTGCCTCCCGTTGCTGTTGAGCAGCGCACGGGTGCTCTCGTCCGAGATCGGCGGACGACCCGAGAAGGCGGACCCTACGGGCGACGCCGAAGGGGCCGCAGGGTGAGCGGCAAGAACCGGATGTCTCGCGCTCTTTCCCCGGTAACGAAAAGACTCACCGGAAAGCCCTACGAAGGCAAAGGAAACGGCGTCCCGCGCGGGCAGGCTCGCTACTCCGCCTTCGATCTCTTCCGCCGAGGTCTCACGAACGATTCCTGGCCTCCGGTGTGGAGGGAACACGAGCTCTCTTCCGCATACGACGTGGTCGTGGTCGGTGGCGGCGTCCACGGCCTCGCCATCGCTTACTACCTCGCCCATCGCCACGGCATTACCAACGTCTGTGTGCTCGACAAAAGCTATATCGGCAGCGGCGGGTCGGGCCGCAACACTGCGATCATCCGCTCCAACTACCTGACTCCCGACGGTGTCCGCTTCTACGACCGCTCGGTGAAGCTCTACGAGAGCTTGTCGGCGGAGCTCAACTTCAACGTGATGTTCTCGCAGCGGGGTCACCTGACGCTCGCTCACAACGACAGCTCGCTGCGGACGATGCGGTGGCGGGCCGAGGTCAACAAACTCGAGAACATCGACTCCGAGGTGATCTACCCGGACGAGATCAAGAAGCTCGTGCCCTATCTCGACGTTTCCTCTGAACCCCGCTATCCCATCCTTGGAGCGCTCTACCACCCACCCGGAGGGATCATCAGACACGACGCGGTCGTGTGGGGCTACGCGCGCGGCGCAGACTCTGCCGGCGTACATATTCACCAGAACACCGAGGTGGTCGGGATAAACGTTTCCTCCGGCCGGGTCACCGGAGTGCGCACGAACCGGGGAGACATCTCCGCCCCTATAGTGGTCAACGCAACTGCGGGGTGGGCAAGCCTGATCTCAAACATGGCCGGTGTTCGCATGCCGATCACGACATCGCCGCTGCAGGCGGCCGTTACCGAGCCGGTCAAGCCTTTCTTGGACACGGTCGTGGTCTCTGGGAGCCTTCACGTCTACGTGAGCCAAACGGACCGGGGCGAGCTCGTCTTCGGCGCTTCCGTCGATCCCTTCCCGTCGTATTCTATGAGGGGTTCACTCGACTTCATCGAGGGCCTGGCGAGCCATGTTCTCGAGCTGATGCCTGCGCTATCCAAAATGAGGGTGCTGCGCCAATGGGCCGGACTCTGCGATATGACTCCCGACTACTCGCCAATCATGGGCTTCACGCCCGTTGAAGGCTTCCTGGTCGACGTGGGCTGGGGAACCTATGGCTTCAAAGCGGGCCCGGTCTCGGGCGAGGCGATGGCGCAGCTCATCGCCGACAACAAGACCCCTCAGATCATCGAGGCGTTCTCGCTCGAGCGCTTCGGTACCGGGGAGCTCCTGGGCGAGAAGGGGGCGGCCTCCGTTGGGCACTGAGGAGGGTAGGTCATCGTGATCCTGATTCCGTGCCCCAACTGCGGCCCCCGCAACGTGTCCGAGTTCCGCTACGTCGGAGAGAGCATCGCGCGGCCCGATCCCAACTCCGCCACCCAAGAGCAGTGGCGCGCCTATCTCTACGAGAAAAGTAATCCGGCCGGCTGGATGACCGAGAGCTGGTTCCACCGCGCCGGATGTGGCCGCTTCCTCAAGGTGGAGCGTGACACGATCTCGAACGAAGTGCGCGCGGTGAAGCTCGAGGAAGCCGCCGCGGGAAAAGGCGGTAATTAGGTGGCGCGTACTGCTCCCGTCAAGCAGAGCATGAGGCTCTCTGTCCAGCCGGGAGAAGTGATCGATCGATCGCGGCCCCTACGTTTTACATGGGATGGGCACGACTACCCCGCCTTCTTGGGCGACACAATCACCTCCGCGCTCGCAGCCTCCGGCGAGCGCGTAATGTCGCGCTCTTTCAAGTACAGCCGGGCCCGCGGAGTACTGACGGCCGACTCACTCGACCCCGGCTGCATCGTGCAGGTGGGAGACGAGCCGAACGTGCGAGCTTCCCACCGCCGGGTCGAGGACGGGATGATCGCAAGCCCCCAGAATGTGTGGCCGTCCCTGCGCTTCGACGTGAAGGCGGCGAACCGAGCGGTGTCTCGCTTCTTGTCGGCAGGCTTCTACTACAAGACGTTCATGAAGCCGCAGCGGCTGTGGCCCGCCTATGAGGCGGTGCTCAAGAGGTTCGCCTCAGGCGGAGTGGTCCCGAACCGGCCCGTCGCGGGCTACTTCGACAAGCGCTACGCCCACCCCGATGTCGTGGTGGCGGGCGGAGGACCGGCGGGCATGACGGCCGCTGTAGCGGCCGCGGAGGCGGGCGCGCAGGTGATGTTGGTCGAATCAGAGCACGAGCTCGGCGGCCACCTGCGATGGGGTGAGGAACGGGAGCTGAGCGCGCTGGCGGAGCTAAAAGCCTCAGTGTCGGCTTCGCCCGGCATCGAGGTCGTGATCGACTCGGTAGTTGCGGGCCGCTACGACGGCAACTTCCTCGCCATCCTGCAACGCAGTCTGCCCGGCGTTACCGAACGGCTAATCAAAGCGAGGGCAAAGACGCTCGTGGTCGCCCCCGGCCTCATCGAGCGGCCCTATGTGTTTGCGGGCAACGACCTGCCCGGCGTGATGCTGTCCGGAGCCGCCCGCCGCCTCATCAACCTGTGGGCGGTCAAACCGGGGGCGCGCGCGGTCGTGTTCACGGCCAACTCCTCCGGAGATGCCGCCGTCAAGGACCTAGAGGGGGCCGGCGTGGAGGTCTGTTGCGTCGAGGACGCCCGCAGAGGCGGCGATGTCGTACGTGCCGACGGGGGAACTGCGCTCCAATCGGTCGAATGTGGCGACGGCAAGACTTACCAGTGCGATCTCCTTGTCACGGCGACCGGCTGGACCGCACCGACCTCGCTGCTCAACATGGCAGGCGACAAGCCCACCTACGACGAGCGGGCCGCCCGCTTCTTTCCCGGCTCGCTTCCCGAAGACGTCCTCGCCACCGGGGGAATAACCGGCGACGGCTCCCTCGAGCAGATCCTCGAGCACGCGGCCCACACCGGGCGCATGGCCGCGGCGCGCGCACAACAGGTCGCCGACCGCCTAAGGACCGGCGTGCCGCATGCGGTCCCCACCGACGCCCCCGTCGGCGAGGTACCGAGTGACGGCATCACGGCCCTTCCCATAGACGCCCACCCCGCCCTGTTCAGGGGCCGGACGCACGGCTTCGTCGACTTCTCCGAGGACGTTTCCTCCAAGGAGCTGGAGGCCGCGGTCGCAGAGGGCTACAGCTCGATCGAGCTGGCCAAGCGCTACACGACTGCCACGATGGGCTCGGCTCAGGGCAAGCTCGAGGTCGTCAATGCGGTCGCGGTGGTAGCGGCGGCGACCGAGTCCACGATCGCCGAAACCGGCACGACCGTGTGGCGGCCTCCCTATGCCCCCATCACGCTCGGTGCTCTGGCCGGGCGCACACTCGAGCCCGTCCGCTACTCGCCCATGCAGAGCTGGCACGAAACTCATGGCGCCACCCCCCTGGTCGCGGGTGCCTGGATCCGGCCCGACCACTACGGTGACCCGGCGGCCGAGGTCCGCAACGTGCGCTTGAACGTGGGGCTCATCGACGTCACGCCGCTGGGCAAGTTCGACCTGCGCGGCCCCGAAGCCGCCAAGCTCTTGAGCCAGCTCTACGTGAACAAGTGGGCCAAGCTAGCCGTCGGCTCGGTCCGCTACGGCGTCATGTGCGCCGAGGACGGTGTGGTGCTCGACGACGGGGTCACCGGCAGGCTTGCAGACGACCGCTACCTCATGACCGCCACCTCATCGGGCGCCGACTCGCTCCTGGAGTGGGCCGAGAGCTGGCTGCAGACCGAACACCCTGAGTGGCGGGTGCACATCACCCAGGTGACCTCCGACTTCGCCAGCATCAACGTGGCCGGCCCCAAGTCGCGCACGCTTCTGGAACGCCTTGTCGAGGGCGTCGATCTCTCCGCCGAAGCGTTCTCCTATATGCGCGTTCGCACGGGGACAGTGGCGGGAGTGGACGACTGCCTCATGTGGCGGATCGGCTTCACCGGCGAGCTCAGTTTCGAGCTGCACGTGCCTTCCTCCTACGGACTGCACGTGTGGGAGTCGTTGATGGAGCTGGGCTCGGATCTGGGAATCGCTCCTTTTGGGATCGAGGCGCAGCGCATCCTTCGCCTCGAAAAGGGCCACCTGATCGTGGGCCAGGACACCGACGGCCTCACTCGTGCCTACTCCGCCGAGCTCGACTGGGCCATCAAGCTCGACAAGGAGGATTTCGCCGGCAAACCCGAGCTCGTGTGGCAGGCGGAGCGCAGCGACTGGCCCAAGCTGGTGGGGTTGACGCCGGAGGACGTCACGATCGTTCCGCCTGAGGGCAGCCAGATCGTCCACGACGGCGATATCGCCGGACGGATAACCTCGAGCCGCATGTCTCCCACGCTCAGACGCCCGATTTGCCTCGGGCAGGTCGCTCCGCACCTCGCCGAGCCGGGAACCGAGCTCACCGTCGTGCTCCCCACCGGGGGCCGGGCGCGGGCCGTGGTCACCTCGCACCTTGCCCATTTCGATCCCGAGGGGCAGAGGCTTCGTGGCTAGGCCTGCAGCCGTCGCCCGCAGCCCCATCCCCACCTTCGGGGGTACGGAGGAGGTTGGGGGATGGGAGGTCTCCCAAACCTCTCGAACGTCTCAGGGGGTAGCCCTCGAGCTCATCGATTGCATGCCGCTCACCAAGGTTCTGGTGAGGGCGGCGGCATCGCGAGCGGTGGCGGACCTGCTGAAGACCCCCTTTGGAAGAGCCTCCCGTACGTTCAGCGGCGTGCTCACTACCGCCTGCCGGCCCGAGGAATGGACGCTGTATGCGGCCCCCGGGGGCGCGCCGCGCCTGATCGACAAAATCAGGAAGCGAGCCCCGGAAGGGGAGCTCGCCACGGTGCTCGACATCACGCACGGACGCACGCTCGTCCGTCTCACCGGGAGCCGGGCGCCGGAGGTTCTGTCAAAGCTCTGCGGCATCGACCTCTCGGATGCCGTCACGCCCACTGGGGCCGCGCTCCGAACGTCGGTCGCAAAGCTCACGGTCGAGCTGGTGCGCGACGATCGCGACGGGGTCTGCTCTTATCTGTTGAGCTGCGACCGCTCCTACGGAGACTATTTCTTCGGCGCGCTGCTCGATGCGGGGACAGAGTTCGCAATCGAGCCTCGAGGCTTTGCCCTGCCCGGAATCTAAGTGCTGCGCACTTTGGTTCCGGCCCGCAGCACCGAGGCGCGCGTGAGCGACCGTTACGCCAGAACCCGCGCCCAGCAGTGAAACAGTCACAGCTGAGGCGCATAACGCTTCAATCCAACCTCACTCCGCCCGAGGTGTTGCGCTCCCTCCGGAATGATCGCCGCCCCGTGGCACTGGTGGGCCGATGGGCTGGAGGGGGCGCAATCGTTACGTCGGAGCCGCTCGCCGTGGCCGCCCCCTCGGACGATCCCTTTGCTGCGCTGAGCAGGCTGCCGGCCGTGCAGGGCGCGCTAAAGGGGGCCGTGGGTGGGGGGTGGTTCGGCTACCTCGGCTATCAGCTCGGCGGTCTTATCGAGAAGCTCCCCCCGCCTCCGCCGCGCCCCGTGGCCATCCCTCATTTTGGCCTCGCCTACTACGACCACGTGCTGCGTTACGAGTTTGAGAGCAATCAGTGGTGGTTCGAGGCGCTGTGGACGCCGGAGCGCGCTGGTTTCCTTGACCGCAGACTTCAACTTCTGCAGGCCCGGCTGCAATCGGAGCCCGAGGCGGGGCGCGCATACGGGCTCGGGAACTTCAACTCGGACCCCACTGATGAGTGCCATCGCGCCGCGGTGTCCCGCTGCATAGATCACATCTGGGCGGGCGACATCTTTCAGGCAAACCTCTGCCTGCGACTGGAGGCTGCCTTCTCCGGTGATCCGCTCGACCTGTTCTGCGCCTGCGCTGAGCGCCTGTCTCCTCCCTACGGCGCCTTCGTAAGCTCTCCGGAGGCGAGCGTGGCGAGCCTCTCCCCCGAGCTCTTCCTTCACAGAGCCGGGCGAGCGGTGTCGAGCAAACCCATCAAAGGCACGATTCGCCGTCCGTCTCAGGGAGCAGAGACTCACCATCGCAGACTTCTGCAGGCGTCGGCCAAAGACCGGGCCGAGAACGTCATGATCACCGACCTCATGAGAAACGACCTCGGCAGGGTGTGCATGCCGGGCTCGATCAGGGTTCCCTCGCTGGCGCGCCCGGAGCCTCACCCCGGCTTGTGGCACCTGGTTACGACCGTGACGGGGAAGCTTCGGGAGGAGATCGATGACGCCGCCTTGCTGAGGGCCACCTTTCCTCCCGGCTCGGTTACCGGGGCGCCCAAGATCAGAGCGATGGAGCTGATCGCCGAGCTCGAGAGCAGCGCGCGTGAGGTCTACACCGGCGCCATCGGTTACTCGAGCCCCGTGGCCGGGCTCGAGCTCAACGTCGCCATTCGCACGTTCGAGATCTGCGACGGTCGCATCTGGCTCGGGGCCGGCGGCGGGATCGTGGCGGACTCTGACCCCGAAGGCGAACTCGAGGAGTGCTTCACGAAGGCGTCGCCGCTCATCGAGGCCGCCAGCTCGCGGCTTGCCGAGTCCGCCGATCACCTCGTGCGAGCGTGATCACAAACCAGCCCGACGTCGGGCTGGGCCTGATCGAGACCATGCTCGTGATCGACGGCACCGTGGTGGAGCTCGAAGCTCATCTCGAAAGACTCGATCGCAGCGCCACCCGCCTCTACGACCGCCCCTTGCCGGCGGAGCTTCGCCCGGCGATGGAATCGGCGCAGCGAACCATTCCACTTGACCAAGCCGCCCGCCTAAGGGTGGCGATATGGCCAACGTCCAGCGGACTGTGCTGTCGCACCGAAATCGGGCCCACCGTTCACCATGTGCTCAACGCCCTCACGGGAACCGGTCTCAGGCTCAGGCCGGTCACGGTGACGGGCGGCCTGGGGGCTCACAAGTGGAGGGACCGGCGCCTCATCGAACAGATGGGAGCAGGGCTCGAGCCCGGGGAGGAGCTCGTGATCGTCGACGACGACGGCGAGATACTGGAAACGGGGACCGGCAACCTCTTCGCAGTGTTCGCGAACCGAATCACGACCCCTCCAGCCGACCGTCGCATTCTGCCCGGAGTGACGCGAGCGCGCGTGCTGGAGCTCGCCTGGTCGTTGGGGTTCGACGCCGAGGAACGCCCCTTGGAGCTCGCCGAGCTGAGTGAAGCCGCCGAGGTCTTCGTCACGAGCGCGGTCCGGGGAGTGGTGCCGGTCACCGCTAGCGGAGAAGCTCGGTGGGGCGTGGGAGGGATCGCGCCGGAACTGCGCAGAACACTCGGCGAACTTTGGACCTCGTCGCCGCGCCGAGAGATCTTGAAGGGCCCGCAGTGACGCTTCCTTTAAGCGCTCCGTAACGGAAAGGCTCTCACACCCGCAGTCCTTGCAAGCGACGCAGCGTGGAAAAAGAAGGGCCCGTTTCAGAACCGCGCAACGGGCCTCGCCACAAAGCGCCCGTAATTTTCGAGGGCGGAATCGAGCGCGGCCATCTCAGCTCGATCGAGTGGCCTATAGAACGATGTCTCGATAGCAACGGAGCCTCTCTCGAGACTGCGTTTCCAGTGCCCGATCAGACGGCCGTCGAGCAGGATTGCGTGCAAAAAGGGCTGCACCTTATGGGTGCCTGCGAGTTTCGCCGCGCCCGCAAGAAGGACGTCCCTGCTCTCGCTATAAGACATGATGCACTCGTCGTAGCCCTGGACTAGATCGACGACATTGACCAGCTTCTTTGCGTTATACGATGGCGTCACGAACCAGAAGGTGCGTCCATCAATTACCTCGCGTCCGAGCTCGGACTCAATCGCGTAGAGTCCTTCCTTGCCCTCGGTCCTTGCCCTCGGTCGCAGTAAGGCTCGACCATCGCAGGTAGTCCTTTAGAGTGGCCGGGCCCCGGGAAGTGAAGTAGCGCCGCGTTAGCTCGGCCAAAGCCTCGTCGGTGTCCATGGTTCTGGCCTCGGGCGCCCGCTCGTCCAGGAGGGCGTACGTCTGCTGCTTGCCTCGGGGAGCTCCGCTACAGATAACGGCATCCAACTCCGCGCGCATCATGATCATGCCGAGCCGCGGACCGCTAGCTAGGATTCCCGCCCTCCCGAGCGCGATCGCGAGCTCCTTGCGCGTGAGGTGACCACCTGGCTCAAGCGCGTTGGCGAGCGTCGCGTTGCTTGTGGCAAAGAGCTCGTCATCGAGCCCATGTTGCCTGTAGTAGTAGGCATTGAGGGCGTTCACGCGCGGTGCACTGACCTTCAGCAGCCAACGGATATCTTCGGGCAACACGAAATGCCAGGTAGGCCGCAAAAGGTGAGTCCGGAGTATGGTGCCGATGGCGAGCGCCTGATCCATCGCCGCCTCATCGACACCGGCGGCGCGCTGAGCCACCGACCATTTTGCATAGGCATACTCCTGAGCCTGGAGTGCTCCAAGCCGGCGAACGACTTCTTCTGGCGACTCGAGCGGGTGCCCCCACAAGTGCTGGCTGTGCATCCTGTGGCGCACGATCTCTGCGCTTCTCATCAGCGCCCTGACCCTAGAATGCCGGTGGTTCGTTCACCGGCGATCCACCCACGCAAAACGCGGGTGGAGCTTGCTGACCACCGATGCACTCAGCCGGTATGGCGCCTCGTGCTCCGCACCGGAAATACGGTCAGCACCGAGAGCGTCACTGCGCCCTGGTCGCTAGGCGCGAGAAGTGAGCGTACCCGGAGGGTACGTGAGCGACGAGTAACGACGCGAGCGGGGATGGAGGGGCGCTCGAATGCGACCGTATTGACGGGGAGGTGCACTAAGAGTGCTCGTCCAATTTGGTCCCCAGCTCGTAGATCTCTGAGCCAAGCTCTCTTCCCTGGTCTCTCACTTGAGCAGTCAGGCCGTCCATGCGGAGGTCGAGGCCGTCGAAGCGAAGGCCGACGCCCTCGAAGCGGGAGTCGCTATCGTCGAAGCGGGAATCGAGGGTGTCGAAGCGGGAGTCGAGGGTGTCGAAGCGGGAGTCGAGGGTGTCGATGCGCGAGTCGAGGGTGTCAAAGCGGGAATCATTGGTGTCCATGCGCCCGGTAAGACCGTCGAGGCGAGAGTCGAGCCTGCCCCCAAGGGAGTCGATCCGCCCGGCCAGGCCGTCGATGCGAGAGTCGAGCCTGCCCCCCATGGAGTCGACCACCCCGGCCAGGCCGTCGAGGCGAGAGTCCAGCCGGGCTCCCACAGAGTCGATCTTGCCCCCCATCAAGTCGATCCGGCTGCCGAGGTAGAACAGCGCTCCCAGAAGGGTCGCCGCCAGAAGTCCTATCGCGGTCCACGCCTGAGCTTCCATAAGATCAAATCTACCAGGGGGCTGCGACACTAGTGGGCAGCCGCCAACCTCGCCACTCTTGCAGGGCTCGGGTACTGTCGGCCGGTGAAACAGCTGGGAGATGTCCGAGCTGGGCCCGATTGGGCCACCCCCGGGGCATTCATCATGATGGTTGTCACGACCGGCGGCAACGTGGTTGCAATCAAGTACGTGCTCCTCGAGCCCGATATCGACCCCTTGTGGGCGGCCGCTTCGCGTTTCTTACTCGCGGCGCTGATCTTCACGATCATCGCGAGGGCGCTTCGCGTGAGATTTCCTCGTGGGCGTGCCCTGGTGGGGTCGGTGCTGTACGGAGGGCTAACGTTCGGGGGCTTCTTCGGGTTCGTGTACTGGGGGTTGCAGGAGGCCCCTGCAGGGCTCGCCGGGGTCTTTCTCGCGACTGTGCCTCTGCTCACTTTCCTATTGGCACTGGCCCAGGGCCAGGAGCTATTCCGCTGGACCGGCTTGGTCGGCGCAGCACTCGTGGTCGGCGGGACTGGGGTGATCCTGCGCGGCGGCATCGAAGAGGGAGTCCCAATAACGTCGCTCTTGGCTATCGTCGCGGGCGCGGCTTGCGCCGCGGAGGGAGCCATAGTGGTCAAGGGAACCCCGGCCACACACCCGGCGGCGATGAACGCCGTTGGCATGGCAGTTGGGTCCATGTTCCTGTTCCTGTTAATGCCGGTTTTCGATGAGTCATACGTGATCCCAAGCGATGCCTCAACGTGGTGGGCGCAAGCGTACCTCGTGATCGTCGGGTCGGTCGGCGTCTTTGCCCTCTATCTATACGTGCTCGGTAAATGGTCGGCGAGTGCGGCCTCGTATGAGTTCGTGCTTGTCCCGCTCGTGGGCATCGTGTTGTCGGCGTGGCTGCTGGACGAGGCGATCACAAGTGTGTTTGCGGCGGGCTCGATCGTGATACTGGTCGGCGTCTACCTCGGCGCCCTTCGACGGCCGGGCGGTTAGCTCTCCGCCTCATGTAAGGGTCTTAGACTCGGCTGCTGCAAAACCCCGACCCGGAGGACTCCTTGCTGCTGACGATCACCACCACTCACAGGCCGGCAACCGATCTCGGCTACCTTTTGCACAAGAACCCGGCCCGCGTCCAGTCGTTCGAGCTGTCCTTCGGCAAAGCTCACGTCTTCTATGAGCAAGCGGACGATGACCGGTGCACGGCGGCGCTTCTTCTCGAAGTGGATCCGATCGGCCTCGTCCGCCGGCGGGGGCCTGGGACGCTCGACCAATACGTCAACGACCGCCCGTACGCGGCCTCGTCCTTCATGAGCACCGCAATCTCGCGCGTGTTTGGAAGCGCTCTTGCAGGGCGCTGCACCGACAAGCCCGATCTCGTCAACAAAGCCATCCCGCTCCACGCAACGATCCACGTACTGCCGAGCAGAGGTGGAGAAGCGCTACTGAGGCGACTGTTCGAACCACTGGGGTATGAGGTGCAGATGAAGGGTCATCATCTTGACGCGAGCGCTTTCCGGACTGGGGACAAAGCCCCTACTACACCGTCGAGCTGACCTCCGAGCGCCGTCTGTCCGAACTCCTCGGTCACCTATACGTGCTCATCCCCGTCCTCGATAACGCCAAGCACTACTGGATCGGCGACGACGAGGTCGAGAAGTTACTACGGCACGGCGAGGGGTGGCTCGCTGCCCATCCGCACCGAGAAGAGATTGCCCGTCGCTATCTTCGCTACAGAGGCCGGCTCACCAGGGAAGCGCTGCAACGCCTGGTCTCGGAAGAGGAACCCGAGCTCGACGACAAAGAGGACTCAAAGGGGGCCGAGGAAGAGGCCGTGGAGAGGCGGCTCAGCCTCAACGAGGCTCGCCTCGGATCGGTGGTGGCGGCCCTTCGTGGACTCGGCGCGAAAAGGGTGGTGGATCTCGGCTGTGGAGAGGGCAAGCTCATCGCTGTTCTCATGAAGGATCCGTCCTTCGAGGAGATCGTCGGCTTGGATGTCTCATACCGGCTTCTCGAGATCGCCACCGAGCGTCTTCATCTCGACCGCCTCGCACCGCGGCAAAGAGAACGCGTCAAGTTGCTGCACGGCTCCCTTACCTACCGAGACAAGAGGATCCAGGGATTCGATGCCGCTGCCGTGGTCGAGGTCATCGAACACTTCGACCACGCCCGCCTTGCGACGTTCGAACGCTTGCTGTTGGAGCTGGCCCGGCCGGGTGGAGTCGTGATCACGACGCCCAACCGCGAGTACAACGGTCGCTTCGAGCACCTTCCAGCCGGAGCCTTGCGTCATCGCGACCATCGCTTTGAGTGGACCCGGCAGGAGTTCGAGGCGTGGGCCGCCGATGTTGCTCAACACTTCAGTTATGCGGTCCGCTTCCTGCCGGTCGGCCCTCTCGACGCCGAGGTTGGCTCCCCCACACAGATGGCGGTGTTCACTAGATGACGCTCAAGTTCCCACATCTGTCGCTGGTGGTCCTGGTCGGTCCCTCCGGATCCGGAAAGTCCACTTTCGCGTCCAAGCATTTTCTTCCTACCGAGGTGCTGTCGTCGGACTTCTGCCGGGCGCTTGTGTCCGACGACGAGAACGATCCGGCGGCAACTAGAACCATCATGTCAAGGGTCCGGGCCTTCAAGGCCCTGACGGCACCGTCGAAGAAGATGAACGATGAGTAGAAGATCACCGGCAGGCTCAGGAGCAGCATCCACACGTCATCGCGCAACCCCAACGGGGCGGCCACTTCGAACCCCAACACATCGCGCCCTATAGGCGACCACAGCAGTATCGGTACGGAGAAGATGGCGGCGACGACGAAGCGGTTGCGCATGTCTTTGACCATGTCGTCCATCGACATCGCGCCGTGGCCG
>DASRPA010000008.1:0-8381 GCA_035646635.1 Actinomycetota bacterium
TTACCGTGCTAAAACCCCCCTATCGGGGGAAGTCGACCCCCCACTCGGGGGTGGTGACCCGTGCCGTTGCGGCGGCCGAAAAGGGGTAGGTTCCTAGTTCCGCTCACTCGACGGCTGTGCGCAAGTACCCCGAAAGGAGAACCGTGCAAGAGCCCGCACCCGGCGACCCCGGCCCCCTCGAGGGTCAGGTAATCCCTGGGCGTCCAGCCCAGGACGCGCCCGAAGGCTCCACCGGTGAGGCGGTTCAGCACCCCGCCAAGGTAATGCGGATCGCGACCATGGCCCGGCACCTGCTCGAGGAGGTGCGCCAGGCCGAGCTCGATGAGGCCAGCCGGGCTCGGCTCCGGGAGATCTACCAGACCTCCATCACCGAGCTCTCGGAGGTGCTGTCCCCGGACCTGCGGGAGGAGCTGACTCGCCTCAGCCTGCCCTTCGGCCAGGAGACTCCCTCGGAGGCCGAGCTGCGGATCGCCCATGCTCAGCTCGTGGGCTGGCTCGAAGGCCTCTTCCACGGCATCCAGGCCATGCTGTTCGCCCAGCAGATGGAGAACCGGCAGCGGCTCGAGGAGATGCGCCGCGGCCTTCCCCCCGGCGGCATGGAGCATCCTCCCGGCCCCCCCGAGCCGGGCGGCACCTACCTCTAGCCCGCCGAGTGGTGGATAGATGACCATATGGAGCATCTGAGCACCACTCGGCACACCCTTAACACTTAACGGGGGACGATGCGGAGGATCGAGCTCGGCGTCATGAAGTAGAGCCACCCCGCCGGCCCCTTGGACACATCGACGATCGCATCCCCCCTGTATATGACCCGGCTGCGGCGCAGGCGTGAGCGCCGGGCGTTGAGCGTGAAGCGACGAAGAGCGCCCCTGAAATCTCCCATGTAGAGGTCTCCCGATAGCCTCTGCATCCGTCCCTCGTACCACCACGGGTCGGTCGGGACGATCGGCGGGGTCCACCGCTTGAGCGGCGCCTGGGGGCGCAGCCCGACGCCTGCGGTCCCGCACGAATAGCCGGGCCCCCACCCGTAGTTCGCTCCCTTGCGAATGCGGTTGAGCTCGTCGTCGCAATCCGGGCCGTTCTCGGTCTCGAAGAGGTGGCCGGTCCCGGGCTCGTGTGTCAGGCCGAAGGGGTTGCGGTGCCCGTAGCTCCACACTGGATTGCGCCTGCCGAAGGGATTTCCCTTGGGGACTGAGCCGTTGGGGTTGAAGCGCAGGATCTTGCCCGCCCTGCGCGAGCGATCCTGGGCGAGCCCGGGGTCGTGAGCCTCTCCCGTCGACACGAACAGCTTGCCCCGGACGAACTCAAGCTGGCCCCCGTTGTGGTAGCCGCTCGATGCCGCGATGCCGCTCGTGATGCGCTTGGGATGCCGGCAGCGGTTGTTTCGCACCTTGTAGCGGACCACTCGGTTGACTCGCGGCGCCCGGTTGGTGAAATAGACATAGAGCCAATGCGTGCGCTGGAAGCGGGGGTGGAGCACGATGCCGAGGGCACCCCCCTCCCCTGCGGAGGAGACGTCGAGATCGACGCACGCGCGCGTCAGCAACCGGCGCTTGTGGATGATTCGGACCTTGCCCGTGTTCTTCTCAGTGAAAAAGATCCGCTTGGTCCCTTTCACCCAGGCCATGTCGACGGGAAAGTCGAGGCCTGCCTTGTAGGTGCGGACGTCCGTGCCGCGTGGCAAGGCCGAAGCTGAGACCGGCATCCCGAGAAGTACGAGTGCGGCGAGCATCACGGTCACCGGCATTCGTCTAACTCTTCGCATTTGGGCAAGACCTCCCTCGCCGGGTGAACGCGTATCATGCCAGGTGGGCTGGTTGCGGGGTATGCCCGCCGCCCGAGGAGGCGTGCCCGAGCGGCCGAAGGGAGCGCACTGCTAATGCGTTAAGGGGTTTATAGCCCCTTCCAGGGTTCAAATCCCTGCGCCTCCGCCCTGCCGAGCGGTTAGCGAGCAAGATCGGCCGAGCGGTTAGCGAGCAAGATAGATAGGGCTACTTGAGAGATAGGCTCGGCGCCATGCGCCCGTAGCTCAGCGGATTAGAGCGTCCGGCTACGGACCGGAAGGTCGGGGGTTCGAATCCCTCCGGGCGTACCGCTCTCCTGGAAGGAACTACAAGGGTGGGACTGGCGGACAGGATCGCCGAACAGCGTGAGCAGCAGATAGTCGAGAGAATTCGGCCGCAGCTCGCTCCCGGAGAAGAAGTCATTCAGTGGGTGCGGGCTTGCAACCCGCGCTCGGGCAAGCGCGGGTTTGCGTTTCTAACTCCTCACCGTCTTCTGCTGCTCTGGGGGGGCAAGACAGATCGACACGGGGCGTTCTTGTGGTCGGCGATCGACAGCTGGGGAGTGAACCGAGAGGCCTCCGGCGGGCCCATTCTCGCGGTCGAGCAGGAGGGAAGCAGTGCCCTCATCCAGATGCCCGTCGAGAGCGTCGGGATGGCGGAGCACGCCACGCGCTTTCTCTATCGCCTCGCTGCGCTGGCGCCCAAGCCACGGCGCTCTCCGGCCCCCAAGGACTTCCCCGGCGTCTACGACTCCAGGATCGCCACGCCGATGGAGAAAGGGAAGAGATCGGTCATCCGGCAGACAAGGCGGATTATCGTGACGGTGGTCGGCGTGGTCCTGATCATCCTGGGCTTGCTGCTTCTGGTGCTCCCGGGCCCGGGCATTCTCGTGACGATCCTAGGGCTGGCGGTGCTGGGTTCGGAGTACGACTGGGCTCAGGACCTCCTTGCGTGGGTGCGCGATCGATGGGAGTCGAGGGGCGGCCGGCTCAAGTCGAGGCGCTCCTTGCTCTAGTGGGTCACTCCCCCGCC
Organism: Actinomycetota bacterium; assembly: GCA_035646635.1. Lineage (GTDB taxonomy): Bacteria > Actinomycetota > CADDZG01 > CADDZG01 > WHSQ01 > JACDAL01. The sequence continues at coordinate 2,817 of DASRPA010000008.1, forward strand.
ACTTATCCCCAGGACGAAGGCTTCATGCAGGCGGCGCTTGCCGAAGCGCGGGCCGCCGCGGCTCACGACGACGTTCCCGTGGGGGCGGTGGTGGTGATTTCCGGAGAGATCGTGAGCCGGGCCGGAAACGAGCGGGAGCTTCGATCTGATCCCACCGCTCACGCCGAGGTGCTCGCTCTCAGGAGTGCCTCTCAGGTGTTGGGTTCGTGGCGGCTCGACGGCGCGACCCTCTACGTCACGCTCGAGCCATGCCCGATGTGCGCGGGGGCGGCGCTGCTGGCGCGCCTCGAGCGACTCGTCTACGGCTCTCAGGACCCGCGCGCCGGGGCCGCTTTGTCGCTCTACAACATCGTTCAGGACCCCCGGCTCAACCACTGGGTTGACATCACCTACGGCGTTTTGGAGGAGGAGAGCCGCGCCCTGTTGCGCTCCTTCTTCGAGCCCCGGCGCCCGGAGGTCCCCTTCTATACTGAGACTGCGGCCGGAACTTTCCGGCGGCCACGAGGTGGGGTACCGAAGCGGCCATAACGGGATCGCCTCGAAAGCGATTGGGGGCTCACGCCTCCCGCGGGTTCAAATCCCGCCCCCACCGCATCGAGATTGGAAAAGGTAGGACTCTCTTGGAGACGTGCAGATCGGATTTAAGTACGACACGCCTGGAGTGCGTTTGAGCTCGGAGCCTCCGGCGGGTTCAAATCCCGCCCCCGCTATGGAAGATATCCCCGACCGGGCGTCAGTCGGTCGGGGTTTTTCGTTGTCGGCAACGAGCTCGGGCGTGACGGTCGCGGCGAGTTCGAGCGTGTGGTTGGGCTTGTCGTAGACGGCGCACACGTCGAAGGCCTCGAAGAGGTCCACGAGTTCCTCGGGGCCGGCGGACTTCAGCGCGGGGCGCAGGTCGGGGACGGCCGCAAGCAGGGCTTCGATTTCGGCTGGTCGGGCGCCGTGGGGGCGAGTCGCTTCAAGCGTTTGGATGGTTGCCTCGGTGGAGGCGCGGCGGGCGCTGAGTTCCTCGATGCGCCGGGTGGCGAGGGCGACGACGGGGTGGTTGGCATCGTCGTGCTCTTCGAGGCGGAGGCTTTGGCGGTAGAGCGAGCGGTCGGTGTCCTCGAGTTCGAGGCGCAGCCGGGCGAGCTGGGTGTCGTGCTCGCGCCAGCTCTCGGCGACCGAGCGGGCGAGCTCGTCGCGCAGGAGGCGGAGCCACTGGGGCCCGAAGAGGCGGCGGCCCATGAACTCGACCAGCTCGTCGAGGATGATCTCCTCTTTGATCTGCAGCGCACACGGATGGCCGGCGACGTCGGCGGCGATGTTGCCGCGGTTGGCCTCGAAGCGGCAGCGGTACCAGTTGGCGTGCTTCTGGTGGCTGCCTTCCATGCGCCGGCCGCACAGCGCGCAGCGGACGCGGCCGCGGAGCACGTAGAGACGTCCGTTGCGCCGTCGTAGGGGACGGGGCCGCCGGTGTGCCAGCCCCTGGCGCACCGATTCCTCCATGCCGCGGCGGCTCTTCTCAACGAGATCGCGCACGTACCACTCGGCGACTCCCTGCTTGACTCGGCGGGTGAGGCGCGGTGGCGTTGGCGGTCATCAGCTCGTCGGCGGCGAACAATCCGATATTGCGCTGCTCGAGCTCACGCTCGATGTGGGTGGCGTCGGCGTTCATCCGCGAGAGGCGATCGATCGACTCGATGATCACCGCGTCGAAGACCCGCCCGTTGGCGGCGGCTTCGAGCAGGTCACTGAGCCCGCCTTCACGCGGGCCGGATACGCCGAGTCCGGCGCCGTCGCCCTTCCCGCGCTGGTCGAGTCCCGAGCGAAGGGTCCTGAGCGTCGTCGGTGGAGACGCGGCCGTAGAAGGCGAATCTCATCGGGGCTTCCCCCGCTTCTGGGGGTCGGGCTGCGCAAGCTCGTCTACGAGCTCGCTCGGGCGGCTGCCGAGCCCCGCTTTGAGCAGCGCGCGATCGAGCGTTGCCAGTGTCGCTCCACGGTTCTCGGCCACAGCCGCGTAGGCGGCGTCGTAGAGGGTGAGGTCATGGCGGGCTCCGAGCTCGGCCGCAAGGCGCAGCTCGTCGGCACCGGGACGGACCGCCGGGCAGATCTCAGCGAGGGCCTCGAGCACGGTCGCGACCTCGCTCGCGGTGGCCTTCGCGCGGCCGCGCAGCAGCGCGTTGCCGACCTCGTATGCGGTCAGGTCCAGCACCTGCAGCGCGACCGTCCTCGCCTGGTGGGCGGCGACGAGCGCGCGGGCCTCGGGAACCTCCTCCTCGCCCTCGGCGTGAAACCACTTGAGGGCGACGTTGGCGTCGCTAACGACGTCGATCGCCGGCATCTCGGGCATCGCGCTCGGCTCGGATCAGCTCGACCGCCTCGAAGGAGCCGGCCCCGGCAAGGGCGACGCGGCCGCGCTCGAGCGCAGCGTCGATCGCACCGGCGTCGGGCCAGCCGAGCTCGCGCCGGGCGGCCTCTTGGAGAAACGCGCTGCGACTCGTCTCCCGCTCGCCCGCGGCGCGATCGATCCGCTCGAGCAGGTCATCGGGCAGCGAGATCATCACCTTCGTCGCTTTTGCCATGTCGTGAGTATAGCTCGACGCTATAACGATTGCGACCGCCGGTCGCAGGTTCGGGCACCGCGTTGTCACCGTGCGCCACCTCCGTGGTGATCGCGTCGGTGTCGCATCCGCTTCGCTTGCGACTGCGCGGCGCAGAAGGCGCACGATCGCCGCCAGCTGCCGGTCGCGCAGCTCTCGTGCCGCGTCTGGACCGAGCACGCTGAGCCGCACCGTGACGCGTAGCGGAATCTCGTCACCTCACTGCTGGTTCTTCCTGGCGCTCCAGGCACGACGGGGAGGACCACGAGAAGCTGATCGAGGACACGCTCGGCAAGGAGGCGCCGAAGCGCACCCGCGGTGTCCTTCGGCGCTACCTCTACGACCTCCATTCGATCATCCGGGAGACCGTCCGCGTGCTGCGCCCGAGCGGCTCCGCAACATTCGTCGTCGCCGACGCCACCCTCTTCGGCATTCCCGCGCGCTCGGAGATGTTCTAGACAAGCTCGCGCCGGCCTCGAGCGAACCGAGCGGGTCGAGCGTGAGCTCCCACCCTGCCGTCGATACCTTCCGCCGCCTGGCAAGGGCCAAGAGACGAACTCGGTCGCAGGATGCGCCACGAGGTCTGCTTGGGCTACGTCGCCCCGTAGGCCAGGGCTCCACGTCGCATTCCGCCGGTGTCGTCGGAAAGGAGTCCCGACGGCTACCACTTGGAGGAGGTGATGTAGATGGCGAGGAACCGCAAGACCTCTGCGAAGGCGGGGAAGGCGGCGTCGAAGGTGTTGCGCAACAAGCGCAGCGGCAAGGCATCGAAGGTCGCCGCAGCGAGCGCCCTGTCGCAGCGGGCGCCGAAGCGCGGCAAGTAAGCGTTGAGGGTGCGAGAGTGGCGCGAGCTAGACCGTGCCCGCGTCTCGCACCCCGTCGCCTCAGCAGCACCCGCGGATCTACCCGGCCAAAAGGTTCTGGTCGTCGACGTAGAAACGCTCACCGCTGCGCACGGATCGATCTGTCTTGGTCGGCCCAGCTGGTGCGCTGCCAGGGCGCGGAGCCGCCTGTAACGTCGCGGTCGGCCGCGACGGCTGTCCCCCGAGCCTGACCGGGGGGTCGTCACCCCAGGCGGATCACCTCGCTGAACTGGTACGCGGTCGGGGATAGGTGTTCATAGGCCCGCCCCACCCGAAGCGGGTAAGATCCTCCCGGAGACGTGCGAGAGCGGATTAAGATGACACGCCTGGAGTGCGTGTGACCACGCTTGGTAGGATTCTCTCGGAGACGTGCGAGAGCGGATCTAAATACGACACGCCTGGAGTGCGTGTGACCACGCTTGGTAGGATTCTCTCGGAGACGTGCGAGAGCGGCCTAACCGGCACGCCTGGAGTGCGTGTGACCTCGCAAGAGGTCCAAGGGTTCAAATCCCTTCGTCTCCGCGAGGCCGTGCTAGGCGGGGGGCTCGGGGTCCCCTATACCGGAAACCCTCGACACGCCGGGCTGACTACCCGTCCGCGGCCTCTGTGGGACCGGGCAGCCCCCGGTTAGCAGCGTTGATGGTCGGGTCCTGCGCGACCTGGAGCCGTGAACCCGGTCAGGCCCGGAAGGGAGCAGCCGTAAGCGGTGTACCGAGTGCGCCGCAGGGTCATCCGGCCGGAGCCGGCTGCCGGGGATAGCGACGGCCGCGCAGAGGTCCAGGACGGGGTGCACGGCCCCCTTTTCTTGCCGAGTGCTTGCCGAGTGGTGGGCAGGTGACCATATAGAGCATGTGGCCACCACTCGGCGTTCTCGTCGCAGGCCGCGACTAGGATTGGCGGCCGTGGCCTACCTCTCCCTCTATCGCAAGTATCGCCCCCAGACCTTCGCCGAGATCCTGGGACAAGAGCACGTCTCACAGACGTTGACTCGGGCCGTCCTCGACGACCGCGTCGCTCACGCCTACCTCTTCACAGGGCCCCGGGGGACGGGCAAAACGAGCGCCGCGCGCGTACTGGCGAAGGCGCTGAACTGCGCCGAGGGGCCCACTCCCACGCCGTGCGGCCGCTGTCACTCTTGCGTCGCGATCGCAGAGGGCTCCTCGTTGGACGTCATCGAGATGGACGCAGCCTCCCACTCCAAGGTCGACGAAACCAGGGAGGTGCTGGCCGGGGTCGCGCTGGCGACGGCTCAGGGCAGGACCAAGGTGTATGTGATCGACGAGGTCCACATGCTCTCTACGGGCTCGTTCAACGCGCTCCTGAAGACGCTCGAAGAGCCTCCTTCCCATGTCGTCTTCATCCTGGCCACGACCGAGGCCCACAAGGTCCTGCAGACGATCGTGTCCCGGACCCAGCGCTTCGACTTCAGGCGTGCTGCGACCGAGGTCCTGGAGAAGCACCTCTCGGAGATCGCCCGCCTCGAGAACATCGAGATCGAGGCCGCCGCCCTGGCCGCGATCGCCCGCCACTCCGAGGGGAGCTTCAGGGACGCGCTCTCGGCCCTCGACCAGCTGTCCAGCCTGGGCGGGCACGTCACTTTCGAGGACGCCGAACGGATGCTGGGTGCGCACCGCAAAGATGCCTTCGGGGACCTCTTCGAAGCCGTTGCTCGTGCCGATGTGGGCGGGGTCCTAAGCATCGTCAGCTCTCTGATCGCCGAGGGCGCAGACGCGCGGCGGCTGGGGATGGGAGTGTTGGACCACGCCCGCTCGCTGTTGCTGCTGCGGGCGGCGCCGGGCTCCGGCGAGCTCCTGGACATGGCCGAAGAGGACGTGGCCAGACTTTCGAGTCTGGCCGAGGCGTTCTCGCCGGCCGAGATCGTGCGCATCCTGGATCTCATGGCCCGGGCCATCACCGATATGCGTACCGCGCCCGATCATCGTTTGTTGCTGGAGATCGCCCTGGTACGGGCCGCGGCCCCCGTAACCGATCCCTCCGCTACCGGGCTTCTGGGCCGCATCGAGCGGCTCGAACGGCGCCTGGGCATTCAGCAGACCGAGGCCGGGCAGGTCGAGGCGGTCACTAGGCCGCTCGAGCCCAAGCCGGAGCCTGCTCCCCAA
>DASRPA010000009.1:0-5755 GCA_035646635.1 Actinomycetota bacterium
GCCGGAGCGGTGGTTGGACACCAGCGTGAGGTAGTTGTGCTGCTTGCGCCATGAGATCTCGTCGATCCCGATCTCGAAGAGATCGTTCAAGCGTCCGGGGTCGAGCTCGTCGGCCACGACGCGCTGAACGATCGCCCCGACCGTGCGCCACGCGATCCGAAGCAGGCGGCAGATCGCAGACTTGTCGGTCTTGGCCGCTAGCAAGGCGACGAGGTCTTCGAAGTCGCGCGTGAACTCCGAGCGGTGACGGGCGAACGGGACCCCCTCGACCCTCACTCCGTGGGTCGGGCAGGAAAGCCTTCTCAGGCGCGCCCGGATCTCGAGCCGCCACGCACCGAGATCTAGATGTCGCCAGCGCGAGTCGACGTCTCGGAGGTCGTAGCGGGCCCGGGTCGAGTGGTCGCAGAGCGGGCAGACGAGGCGCTTCCGGCGCAGCGCCACGGTCACGATCACCCTGTCCCTCTCGAACACGACGGCGCGGACATTCACGCCCGGCAGTCGCAGCAAGTGCTTGAATGCAGTGGTGACGCGCATGGGCATGACCTCCAGGTCCGGTTGGTTCAGACACCCCGAACCTAGGGGCGTGCCCTGCGCTCACCTTGGATTTGCCTCCTGGAGCCTCAGAAGCCTTGTGGAGCAAGGCCTTCCGGCTCAGCCTGACCGAATCTGACCCACATTCACGTCAGGAGGCCCAAAATTGTGGGTAAACGCGGACCGTGGACATTTGCCACCGTCGTCATCCGGAGTCGGAGCCGCCGGGCGGACTGCTAGCATCGCTCGGATGAGCCTCTATTCGGTGTTGTTGTTCGCTCACATTCTCGGTGCGGTCGTGTGGATCGGGGGCAGCGTCTCTCTTCAGGTGCTCGGCATGCGCGTACGAGCGAGCGCCGATCCGCACCGCATGGCGGCCCTTGCAACTGACGCCGAATGGATGGGGGTACGTCTTTACATGCCCGCGGCCGGCGTTGTTCTGCTCGCCGGGATCGCGCTTGTGTTCACTGGGAGTTGGAGCTTCCAGCAGCTTTGGGTTGCGCGTGGCCTCGTTGCGTTTGCGTTCTCGTTCATCCTGGGTGCCACCGTTGTGGGACCCACGGCCAAGAAAATTGGGGAGCGCCTTGCGAGCCACGGCCCCGAGGACTCAGAAGTGCAAGCATCAATACAAAAGATATTTCTTGCGTCTCGCATCGAATTGGTCGTGCTGATCTTCATCGTCTTCGACATGGCCGTGAAACCGGGGGCCTGATGACTACAGACTTCTATGAGGTCGACGAACTGCTAACCGAGGACGAGATCACGATCCGCGACCAGGTGCGCGTCTTTTCGGAGAAAGAGATCGTGCCGGTGATCAACGACTACTGGGAGCGCGCTCAGTTTCCCTTCGAGCTGCTCGAGCCGATGGGGAAGCTCGATATCTGGGGCGGGACCATCGAGGGTTACGGATGTCCAGGCTTGAGCTCGGTGGGCGCAGGCTTGGTGCAGCAGGAGCTCGCACGCGCAGATGGAAGCATCAGCACGTTCTACGGAGTGCAGTCGGGACTCGCCATGCGCGCGATCGGGATGCTCGGCTCTGAGGAGCAGAAGCAGCGCTTCCTGCCGGGCATGGCCACCCTCGAGAAGATCGGTGCCTTCGCCTTGACCGAGCCGCAGCACGGCTCAGACGCGGTGATGCTCGAGACCAAGGCCCACCGCGATGGTGACGGCTATGTGCTCGACGGCTCAAAGCGCTGGATCGGCAACGCTTCGTTTGCGGATGTCATCGTGGTGTGGGCGCGCGACGATGACGGTGAGGTGTCGGGCTTCTTGGTCGAGAAGGGGGCCGAGGGCTTCGACGCGAAAGTGATCGAGCACAAATTGTCCAAGCGCGCGGTATGGCAGGCGGACATCAAGCTCGATTCGGTGCGGGTGCCACTTAATGCTCGTCTTCCGGGAGCTAAGTCCTTCAAGGACACCGCGCGCGTCCTCACGGAGTCTCGCTTGACGGTTGCGTGGGGGGCGTTGGGCCACGCGTTGGCGGCCTATGAGGCAGCCGTGGCCCACGCCCAAGAGCGGATGGTTTTCGGCGGAGAGCTGGGGCGCTTCCAGCTCGTGCAGGATCGCCTTGCGCACATGCTCGAAGCCATCACGACCATGCAGTTACTGGCCCTTAGAGCGAGCCAACTTGAGGCGCAGGGCAAGCTGACACCGGCGCGCGCATCGCTAGCCAAGCGTCACAACGCGGCGCGGGCACGCGCTCTGATAGCCGACGCCCGTGATCTTCTCGGAGGGGACGGGATCCTGCTCGACCGCCACGTCGCCCGGCATCAGGCCGACATGGAGTCGGTGGTGACCTACGAGGGAACCGATGCCATTCAGGGCCTGATCGTGGGCAACGAGATCACCGGCGTCAGCGCGTTCGCGCCGCGCTAGAAGACTTGCTGACCGTCTTTGCCTTCGACGTCGGGGGGCTGAGGTGCGACTGTCGCACGTCGACCACCCGAATCGGTGGCTGAGATGCGAAAGTCGCATGCCAACCACCGTGAGGACCGGAACCGGCCCGGCCGAGGCTAGGTCTGTTTGGGCGCCAGCACCCAGATGATTACGTAGGCGATCTCCCCGGGGCCGAAGAGCCCGAATATCACAAAGAGAAGTCGCACGAGGGTGACGTTGAAGCCGTAGAAATCGGCGAGCCCGGCGCACACGCCGGCAATCATCTTGCCCTGTCGCGGCCTTACCAACTGTCTCTTCGCCATCGCCCAAGTCTATCGCTTGTGAGGTTTCTGGGCCTCACAGTGCCGAAAACGGCACTCGGAGGCGCTCAAAACGCGGCACGCCCGTAGAATCGCCTGACGATGCGACGAGTTGCGGTGGCAAGAGCCCGGTTGTGGGTCGGTGCCGTTGCCTGCGCGGGAGTGGCGTTCTCTCACGGGATCGCCTATCGGCTAGTCGCTCCCGATGCTCCCCGGCGAGCCGAGCTCATGACCTCGACCGGCCATCGCTATTTCGCCCTGGTGGTGGCCGCCGCCCTCGTTGCTTTGGTAGTGGGGTTGGGCGACTTCGTCGCCGAGTCGATCGCCTCCCGCGGAAAGGCTCTCCGCCCTCGAAAGCTGTTCTCGTTCGCAGCCGGCAGGCTCACCGCGCTGCAGGCGGCGGGGTTTGTTGTCCTCGAAGCGCTGGAGCGGCTCTCGGGCGGAGAGCATCACTTTGCCTCGGCGCTGCTTGCGGAGCCGGCCACACTGCTGGGCGTCGCCCTCCAGCTGCTCTCGGCGTTGATCGCTGCCTTGATATTGGTCGCCCTCAGACGGGTGATCATCCAGGCCCGAACCATCCGGCGCCAGATGGACCATTCGACTGCGTCATCTTGGAACACTCGGGTGGCGCGCCCACGTCTCATCGCTGTTGCCGGAGACGCGGCGCCCCGGGCCCCTCCCGCAACGGTCTGAGGACCGCCGGGCGCCGCGTGGCGCATGTTCAAGAATCCACGAGAGAAGAGGACCACTAAATTGAAGATGAGTACGCGCATCGGCGCGTTGCTGTTGGCGGCCGTGCTGGCGGCCGCTTGTGGCGAGGGCTCCGAGCCGTCGCAGTCTCAGGATGACCCGGGCTCGAGCGCCGCGGGCGAAAACGGCTCTAGCTCGAACAATGGCGACCCGGAGCAGGACGGACAAGGTGGGGGGAAGAAGAAAAACAAGCACAACGAGCACGAGGGTTCCGGTAACGGCGGGGGAGAGGACGATCCCGAGAAAGTGCCCGAAGGCGCCATCGTCGTCAAGGTCAAGGGCGGGAAGGTCTCCGGGGTTGAGGACACGGTCGAGGTCGCTCTCGGCGACGAGGTCATCCTGGTGGTGAGTTCCGACAAAGCCGATGAGGTCCACGTCCACGGCTACGACGAGACCGATGACGTCTCGCCCAAAGAGAGAGCGGAGATCGAGTTCACCGCAGACATCCCCGGCGTGTTCGAGGTCGAACTCGAAGAGGCTACACAGCTTCTGTTCGAGCTTCAGGTCCAGTGACGCCTGAGATCCTCGCACACGGCATCGGAGGCCGGTCCGACCTACCGGTGCCTCTGTGGCTCGCGGTCTATGGCGGGGCCGCCGCCGTGGTCGTCTCGTTCGCCGCGCTGGGCGCGTTCTGGCGCCGGGCGCGCTTCTCGGGCGCCGAGCCCGGCCGCCCACTGCCGCTGGGTCTGCAGCGCGTGCTCGACTCTCCCGTGATGCGTGCCGTGCTGGCCGCAGTGGGCTTGGTTCTGTTCGGCGTGACGCTGGTGGTGGGGGTGATGGGCGCCTCCAACGGCTCCGCAAACCCTGCCCCGACCTGGCTCTACGTGTGGTTCTGGGTGGGGCTCGTCCCTGCATCGCTCCTTCTGGGGCCGGTCTACAAGGTGCTCAACCCGTTGCGCACGATCTCCCGGGGACTCTTCTTTGTCGCCGGTGACCGACATCAGGAGCGGACGCGCCCCTACCCGGAGGCTCTCGGGTATTGGCCGGCGGCGGCCGGCCTGGCAGTGTTCGTGTGGATCGAGCTGGTCTATGAGCGTGCATCGGACTCCATCACCGTGGCGTTGTTCATCGCCGTCTACAGCCTTGTCCAGCTTGTCGCGGCGCAGCGCTACGGGCGCGCCTGGTTCGAGCGTGGCGACGCCTTCGAGGTCTACGCCTCCTTGTTGGCGAGAATGTCGTTGTTCGGTCGGCGTTGGGACGGCCGGCTGGTCATGCGCAACCCGTTCGTGGGCTTGGCCGCGCTCCAGCCGGCTCCGGGGCTGCTGGCCGTGGTCACCGTGCTGTTGGGCTCCACCGCCTTCGACGGACTGAGCCGGACGCAACTATGGAACGATCTCATCGAGGGTCGCTCGGTGGTCTTGACCCGTATCATTGGGACCGCAGGTCTGGCCGGGGCGGTGCTCTTCGTGATCGTGACTTTTCGGCTCGCCATGTTCCTCAGCTCCCGGGCGCTGCGTCGTCTGGACATCAGCACCGCAGGACTTCAGGGCCGGTTCGTCCACTCGCTGCTCCCCATAGCGGTGGGTTACACCGTGGCGCACTACTTCTCGCTCTTCGTTTTTCAGGGACAGGCCGGCTATATACTTGCTTCCGATCCGCTCTCTCGGGGAGACGACCTCTTTGGTACATCGGACTGGCAGATCGTCTACACGGTCGTTTCCACGGCCGCAATCGCTCTCGTTCAGGTCGCCGCGATCGTCGGCGGACATGTTCTCGGGGTTGTTGCCGCTCACGATCGCGCCGTGGGGATGTTCACGGGCCGGGACAAGTCGCGCGGCCAGTACGCGTTGCTCGGCGCCATGGTGACCTACACCGTCGGAGGCATCGCCCTCTTGGTCGGCACATGAACGAGCTCATACTCGCCCACGGCGGCACGGGCGGTTTCTTGCTCGAGGCCGCGATTATCTTCGTGCCACTCGTGATCGTCTTCTTCTTGTTGACGCGCTCGGGGAGCCGGCGAGACGAGGACGAAGAGGCCTAGATCCTCCCCCCAAGACGGCTGGTCCGGGTCTTGACGACGGTCGTCGTCAGCTTGGTCCTGTCCGTGGTCCGGTTGCGGCCGACATGACCACAGTCCGGGATCCCGACGACACCTCTGGTCGCCTCGATGTCAAGCTGCTTTCACACCGGCATGCACGACACGGCGGTGTCTTGATTCACCGGCTGGGCACGTACCACAATTGGCGAAGCCGCATGCTGCGAGCACCTCGCAGCTACATCTTGCTCTGGTTTAGCACCGACAAAGAAGACCGCTATGCTGAGAAGCTGGTCATTATTGA
>DASRPA010000010.1:0-3960 GCA_035646635.1 Actinomycetota bacterium
CCATGAAGAACGGCCCGCCAAGGCAGTGACGCAGGCATTTCAGCGGCTCGAGGCGCTGAAGGGGTCATGGCACGAGATACAACCCGCGGAGGCGGTCCGCCGCGCTGCGCGTCGGCTCCTGCGCGTCCACGATCTTCGTACCGCCGATGCTCTCCAGGTTGCGGCCGCGATAGTGGCCGCGGAAGGACACCCGGAGATGCTCGAGGTCGTGACCCTTGATGAGCGAATGGGCGACGCCCTGCTGAAGGAAGGCTTCGAGCTCGCGACCCTGGGGCTGCCCTAAAGAGCGCGCTCTAATTACTCGGTTTCTGCGGGTCCGAGTCTACGACTCAAGTAGCGGCGGGCACCGCCTCCGAGTAGAACTGCTCCTCCTCGGTCGAGCCTTCCAGTGCCAGCGTCGAGCTGTTGCCACCGGCGATGACCCGCGCGACCTCGTCGAAGTAGCCTGCGCCTACCTCTCGTTGGTGCTTGGTGGCGGTGTAGCCGGCCGGCTCGAGCTCGAACTCACGCTCCTGCAGGCCCACGTAGGCGCTCATGCCCCTTTCGGCGTAGCCGTGTGCGAGATCGAACATCGACGAGTTGAGCGCGTGGAACCCGGCGAGGGTGACGAACTGGAAGCGATATCCCATCGCCCCCAGTTCCCGCTGGAACTTGGCGATGGTCGCGTCGTCGAGGTGGCGCCGCCAGTTGAACGACGGCGAGCAGTTGTAGGCCAGCAGCTTGCCGGGATGCTCGCAGTGGATTGCCTCGGCGAAGACACGTGCCTCCTCCAAATCGGGAGTGGAGGTCTCCATCCACAACAGGTCGCAATAAGGGGCGTAGGCCAGGCCCCGGCTGATGGGGGCCGCGATCCCCGGCTTGACCACGTAGAAGCCCTCGGACGTTCGCTCTCCGGAGAGGAAGGGCCGGTCGCGCTCGTCGATGTCGCTCGTCAACAGCGCGGCCCCCAGCGAGTCCGTGCGCGCCATGACCAACGTCGGCACGCCCAGCACGTCGGTCGCGAGGCGGGCGGCGGCGAGCGTCTTGATGTGCTGCGAGGTCGGGATCAGGACCTTGCCGCCCATGTGGCCGCACTTCTTCTCGGACGTGAGCTGATCCTCGAAGTGCACCGCGGCGACGCCGGCCTCGATCATCTGCTTCATCAACTCGAAGGCGTTCAGCGGCCCCCCGAAACCGGCCTCGGCGTCGGCTACCACCGGCACCAACCAGTGGCGGTCGTTGGTGCCCTCGACGCAGTCGATCTGATCCGCCCGCCGCAGCGCGTTGTTGATCCTCCGTACCAGCGCGGGACCGCTGTTCGAGGGATACAGGCTCTGATCGGGGTAGACCTGCTCCGACAGGTTCGAATCCCCTGCCACCTGCCAGCCGCTGACATAGATCGCCTGCAGGCCCGCCTTGACCATCTGTACAGCCTGGTTGCCGGTGACGGCCCCGAGGGCGGCGACGTAATCCTCCGAGTTGAGCAGGTCCCACAGCCTCTCGGCGCCGAGACGAGCGAGGGTGTGCTCGATCTGGACCGTCCCACGAAGGCGGTTGACTTCCAGGCTCGAGTAGTCACGGCGGATTCCCCGCCACCGCTCCGAGCTCCACTTCTTTCCGGTCGCTTCCGCTCCACTCTTCTTTCCGGTCGCTTCCGCTCCACCCGTCTCGGGGATCTTCCCCATGTGCCCCGCGCCGTTTCCCCCGTGCCCGTTTGCGCCGTTCCCGTTTTCCCCGTGCCCGTTTCCCTGCACCCGACCGCTCCCGTTTCCTTGCATCCCGGCGTTCCCCTTTCGCTCAGGCTCTTAGCCAAATCCCCGACTTATTGCAGATTGCACCCTCCGCTGACTCTGTATGCTGAAAATATGGTCGAAAGTTCACAGATAGATTCTTCAAGCAAAAGTTTTGATCCGCTCGTCTTCGGGCGCAGACTCCGGCACCTACGCCGCGAGGCTGGTCTCACGCTCAAGGAGCTGGGCCGGGCGGTGGGTAAGGGCGCCCCTTACCTGTCCCAGATCGAGACCGGCCGCCGCGAGCCCACGCTGACGCTCATCAACGCCCTGGGGGCCGCACTCTTTGTCTCGCCGGCTGAGCTGATCGAGGCCAGGCCCGCCTCGCGCCGCGACGAGCTCGAGATCGCTCTCCAGAGGGCACAGGCGGACCCGCTCTGGAGTGACGAGCTGAAGCTCCCGGCCCTAACTCCGTCTACCCGGATGCCCACCGCCGTCCTCGAGGCGCTCGTGCGGCTGTTCGACGAGGCCAAGCACCGGGGGCAGGTGCGGGCCGAGACTCCCGAGGGAGCGCGCAAGGCCAACGCGGCTCTCAGAAAGGAGATGCGAGCTCGCAGCAACTACTTCCCCGAAATAGAGGCCGAAGCGGCCGCGGCGCTAAGCGCAGCCGGCTACATGAGCGGGCCGGTGACCAGCCGTCTCGTCACCGAGTTGGCGGCGCACTATGGCTTCTCGATCCATGCGGTCCCCGATCTGCCAGAGTCGGTGCGTTCGTTGACCGAGCACCACCAACACCGCATCTACATTCCCCAAAGGGACCGCCTCGGTGTTCGGCTCGCCGGGTCGGTGGTGCTCCAGAGCCTCGGGCAGCTGGTACTGCGGCACGGGCACCCGCGCGATTTCGGGGAGTTCCTGCGCCAGCGTGTGGAGGCCAACTACTTCGCCGGAGCGGTCCTGGTCCCCGAGGCCGCGGTTATCCCGATGCTGAAGCAGGCTAAGACCGATCACGACCTGGGGTTGGAGGAGATCGAAGAACGGTTCTCGGTCTCCTATGAAATGGCGGCCCACCGCTTCACGAACCTGGCCACGCGCCACTTCGGGCTTCCCCTCCACTTCATGCGCTCAGACGACAAGGGCGTGGTGTGGAAGGCGTACGAGAACGACGGGATCCCCTTTCCGACCGATCCGGACGGTGCCATCGAAGGACAGCTCCTGTGTCGCAAATGGGGGCCGGCGGCGGCGTTCAGCTCCGCGCACAAGTTCTCCCTCTACAGTCAGCACACCGAGACGCCGGCGGGCCCCTACTGGAGCCTGACTTACCTGGAGTCCGGTCGCAACGCCAGCCACGCCGTCACCATCGGCACCACGTTCGAGCACTCCCGCTATTTCCGGGGCGGCCAGACCACGCGCAGGGTGAGGTCGGGCTGCCCCGATCTGCCCTGCTGCAAGCGCCCACCGGCAGACCTGGCTCGCCGCTGGGACGGGATGGCGTGGCCGGCCCCGCGGCCCCATAGCCACGTGCTGGCGGCGCTGCCGGCCGGCACCTTTCCGGGGGTGGACCTCACCGAGGTCTACGAGTTCCTCGAGCGCCACGCCGACTGAGCGGGGGCTCCTCTGGCCCCAGCCCAAGCCCACCGGCCGGGTACTCAAACGCGCTCAACGCGCGCCTGGGTACCGATTCCGTACTCCCAGGTGCTCGGAGCGCGATTGACTTCGGGGACCCCGCCCCCCTCTAGTCGGCGATGTTGCGCAGGGCGACGATCTTGCTCGGCGTCACCCGCACCAGCAGCTCCCCCTCGACCGCGTTGCGACGGCCGAATTCCTCTGCCTGGTCCGCGCCCATGTAGCGGCCGCCGACACGCGTTGCCCACTTCAGCAGCTCGTCGCGGTCTTCGGAGATCTCGGCGACTCCGTGCAGGACGACGTGCGCAAACGGCGGGTTCTCGTCGTCCACACACAGCGGCAGGCGCGGCTCGCGCCGCAGGTTGCGCCCCTTGACCGTGCTCGCACCCGTGGTGAAGAAGAGATTGCCGTGGTCGTCGAGCTCGAACCAGATCGGCGCCACGTGGGGGCTTCCGTCGGCGGAGACGGTGGCGAGCTTGCCGGTGCGCGTGCCGGCGCGCAGAAACTCCCTCGTTTCTTGAGTGGTCATCTCTTTCATGTCAGATCCCTTCTGAACAGGCTGGTCTCTGCCTCACCCGCAGCCCGGCGGATGAACCACTCGGTGCCGAAGGACTGCTCGAAGAATTCG
>DASRPA010000011.1:0-4368 GCA_035646635.1 Actinomycetota bacterium
AGGTGGTCCCATATTCGTGGCCAACCGGTGGTCCCTTGATTGTGGCTAGCGACAGAAATAGTGACCAAGACCGGAACGATGTGATGCTAGGAACCCCGGCTAAAGGGGCCGGAACGATCTGGTGCTATGTGTGACGTAGCCCTCATTGGGCACTCACCAGATCCCCTCCTTGGTCACACGTTCATCGATGAAGCAGGGGCCCTTCCCATCGCCGACGGTTGTGTTGTCCGCCCGGCTCGTACCGGTACTACGGCCCCCTCCGACTCCCTCTCGGTTGCCTGCCGTTTCCCGGGCTACCGGTTATGGGCGGGACGCGCTCCGGGGCATCCGCAGGCCACGGACCGAGGAGGGTCTCCGCAGTTCCCAGCTCGACCTTGTGAGCGTTCCGCTCCCCCTACGCCGGGGAGTTGTTGGGCGTCCGCTCCAGGATCAAAGACGCCGTCCGTGGCCTTCGCCTTTATGGAAGAGGCTCGGCTCTATCTTGTTCTCCCTCAGGGAGCCCGATCTATCGGCGCTGCAGGATTCGCTTCATGCTGCGGACCGGTCACTCGCCACCGCTCCTTTACGAGCGGCTTGACGCTCCGCTTCGACGGTCGCGATCTCTCGCGCCGCCGGGAGCCTCGCTACCGGAGACCCTGGTGTCTCCCCGAACCGGACTCTCACCGGCTGGCCGAACTGAGCTTGTCGCTCCGACTGTGCTGCTTCGCATCACCTCCCATCACTACTCCTGCGCCCGAGCAGGCTGGGCGCACTCCACTAAAGCGGGGGAGGCTCACCGTCATTCCCGGTTGCGATTGGCCGGGAGGCAGTGCGCCTCGTTGAGCCGAATACCAAAGCAAGCAATTGAGCCCGGTGCGGATTGGTTGCACCTGAGGTCGTGGCAGGATGAGTTGATGGCTGCGATCGACACCCTCGGACGGCCGCTGCGCGATCTACGTATATCGGTAACCGACCGCTGCAACTTTTCGTTGCGTCTATTGCATGCCCAAAGAGGTGTTCGGGCGCGACTACCAGTTCCTCGAACGCGCCGAGCTTCTGACGTTCGAAGAGATCGAGCGCGTCGCACGCTCTTCGTGGACCTCGGGGTGAACAAGATCCGTCTCACTGGAGGAGCCCCTCGTGCGCCGCGACATCGACAGGCTCATCGAGATCCTGGCAGCCATCGACGGCCTCGATCTCGCTCTGACGACCAACGGATCGATGCTGGCCACGCGAGCGAGAGCGCTCGGGGAGGCCGGATTGAGGCGGGTCACGGTGAGTCTCGATTCGCTCGACGACGATGTCTTCAAGGCGATGAACGACGTCGATTTTCCAGTGGAGCGGCCCCTCGGAGGCATCGAGGGGCCGCGGTTGCCGGCCTCGGTCCCGTCAAGATCAACATGGTGCTGAAACGGGGGACGAACGAGAAGAGCAATCCTTCCGATGGCCCGATACTTCCACGGTACCGGTCACATCGTCCGCTTCATCGAGTACATGGACGTCGGCGGCACCAACGGCTGGCGGCTCGACGACATCGTCTCCCCCTGAGAGATCGTCGCGACAATCGACGCCGAGATGCCGCTCGATCGATCCCAACTATCGGGGCGAGGTCGCCAACCGTTACCGGTACAAGGACGGCGGGGGTGAGATCGGCGTGATCGCCTCGGTGACGCAGCCCTTCTGCGCAAACTCCACGCGTGCGCGCATATCGGCCGAGGGCAAGCTATACACGTGCCTGTTCGCAACCAGGTCACGACCTGCGTGAACTCGTACGCGGCGGCGCTCCGAACCACGAGGTCGCGGATATCATCGCGTCTCTCTGGAGGGTTCGCGAGGACCGCTACTCGGAGGTTCGCTCGTCTGAGACCGCGGGCTCGAGAAGATAGAGGTGTCCTACATCGGCGGCTGCTGGCGTCCTTCCGCCGGAAGAGATGGGTGAGCAACTGCAACTAGCGACTCTCGAATGGGGGGAAAGGGGTCCCCGCGCCTTGCTGATCCACGGCCTAACCTCCTCGGCGCGGAGTTGGTGGCGCTTGGGTGCGGAGATGGCAAGAGCCGGCTATCGGGTTGACGCACCCGACCTGCGCGGCCATGGCGACAGTCCGCGGGGGACCGACTACCTCCTCGCCTCCTATGCGACCGACGTGCTGGCACTCAACCGCAAGTGGGACGTTGTTGTGGGCCACTCGCTCGGCGGGGCCATCGCCGCCATCGCCCAAACGACGGACCGCAGTTTTGCGGATCGCCTCGTGCTCGAAGACCCATTGCTGCGTCTGTCTGAGCCGGAGAGTTTCATCGCCGAATATACGAAGCCCTTCGAAGACCCGAGCGCTGGTGCGGTCCTTGCCCAGTACCCGAGGTGGCATCCGCAGGACGCTCGCATCAAGGCGGAAGCGCTCGAGGCATCGAGCTCGGAGGTCGTGCGGCGCACTGCCCTGGAGAACCAGCCGTGGGATGTGGTCCCCATGGCGATGGAGCTCGATTGCCCCACGCTGCTCATCGCGGCCGATCCCGACGAGAACGCGCTGGTTACCCCCGAGATGGGTGAGGGGATCGCCGCGGCCAATCCGCATGTCACCTTCCGGGTGCTCGCCGGCGCAGGCCATTCCCCACACCGCGACTCATACGGGGCGTTCTGGCAGGTTCTCCATGGTCATCTCTCCACATGAACCTCGAGACTCAGGCAAAATCGGTCGGTCTCGAGGCGGACACCCTCGTGGTGGTCTGGGCCGACGAGCACGTGTCGCAGTTCGAGCTCGTGGAGTTGCGACGGAGCTGCACCTGTGCCCAGTGTCGCGAGCTGTGCGCGCGAGGGGAAACGATCTGGCCCAAGCCGGGAGTGCCCGGGACCCTCGAGGTGACAGACGCCGAGCTCGTCGGGGGCTGGGGATTGTCGTTGCGGTGGAACGACCGGCACGACACCGGCATCTACCGGTGGGAGACGCTGCGGACGTGGTGCCGTTGTGAGCTGTGCACTCGCTCCTAGGTGACTGAGCAGAAAGTCGAATTGGGATGAACTTCCACTGCAAGGCTCCTGGTCAGGCGCTTGACCGATGGGTCAATTTGAGCGCGAACCACACTTTCCAGTCACTCACCTAGGGCATCGCTACGACGGCTTGGCGATGTTCACGACGGGAAGCCGGATGCGGCGCGCGCTCATGTCGAGCAGCTTGCCCGCGACCGCGTCGATCGTGAGCGCCGCCTCCGAGTCGGGTTCTGTGACGATGATCGGAGCGCCCACGTCGCCGCCCTCGCGCAGAGCGGGAACGAGCGGGATCTGACCCAGCAAGGGGACCCCCAGCTCCTGCGCCAGGAGTTCGCCCCCTCCGGAGCCGAAGATGTCGTAGCGGAAGCCGTCGTGCCCTGTGAACCAGCTCATGTTCTCGATCACTCCGGAGACCGCTAGATTGACTTTGCGGGCCATGTATGCGGCCCGCTGCGCGACGCGCTGCGCCGCGGGCTGGGGCGTGGTCACCACAACGACCTCCGCCGCAGGCAGGAATTGCGCCATCGTAAGTGCCACGTCGCCGGTTCCCGGCGGCATGTCGATGATGACGACGTCGGGCTTGTCCCAGTAGACGTCGGTCACGAACTGGGTAAGTGCCTTGTGGAGCATAGGTCCTCGCCAAATGACGGGGCTGTTCTCGCTGGCGAAGAATCCGATCGAGATCACCGCGACGCCATATGCTTCGGGAGGCACGATCATCCGATCGATGATCACGGGCTTGCGATCGATGCCGATCATGCGCGGGATCGAGAACCCGTAGACGTCGGCGTCGATGATCGCGGTGCGCCTGCCGCGTCGGGCCAGGGCAACTGCAAGGTTGGTGCTGACCGACGACTTGCCCACCCCACCCTTACCGGAGGCCACGGCGATGACCCTCGAGGACGTGAATACGTCGCCCATGGCCGCCGCGCCGTCGCCGTGTAGCTGGCGGCGGAGCTCGGCACGCTGGTCGTCGGTCATGGTCGTGAAGTCCACGTACACCTGCTCGACATCCAGTGTCTTCAGCGCCGAGATGACTTCGTCGTGGATCTTGGCTTTGAGGGGGTAGCCCTCCACGGTGAGGGCAACCGACACGTGGACCCTTCCGGGGGCCACCACGATACCCCGGACCATGTTCAGCTCGGTGATCGGCCGGTGCAGTTCGGGGTCGTCCACCGAGCCGAGGATCCGGTGGACGTCCTCCTCGGTTATCGCGCTTGCCTGCGACACGTGCCCCCGATCCGGCGCCAGATTTTCGAGCTACCAGGCTAGCTACAAAGTCCTATCCAGGTCCTATCCAGGTCCTATCCAGGTCCTATCCAGGTCCTATCCAGGTCCTATCCAGGTCCTATCCAGGTCCTATCCAGGTCCTATCCAGGTCCTATCCAGGTCCTATCCAGGTC
>DASRPA010000012.1:0-6237 GCA_035646635.1 Actinomycetota bacterium
TGTTCCGAACATGCTTTCCTTGACGAGAGGAGAGCACATGTCGAGACTGAGCCCTTACTTGATCAGGCTAACCGCTCGAGAACGATCGATGCTGGAGCGTCAAGCGTCCAGATATACAGCACCGTATCGAGATGTGGCTCGGGCCAAGATCGTGCTCATGGCGGCTACGGGGATGGAGAACAAGGAGATCGCCGCCCGCCTGTCGCTGCCCACCCAGATCGTGTCCAAGTGGCGCAAGCGCTTCTACGAGGAACGCCTCGCCGGGCTCCAGGAGCGCCCCCGGGGAGGCAGGCCCCCGGTTTTTTCCCCCCGAGGTCGTGGTTAGCTGCAAGGCGCTGGCGTGCGCGCTCCCGGCGACGCTCGGGGTCCCCTTGGCGCGGCTGCACGTCCCCGATCTCAAGGCCGAGATGATCGCGCGCGGCATCGTGGCCCAGATCTCCGACATGACCATCTGGCGGTGGCTTTCCGAAGACGCGATCAGGCCGTGGCGGCACAGGAGCTGGATCTTTCCCCGCGACCCCGACTTCGAGGCCAAGGCCGGACCCATGCTCGACCTTTATGCCCGGAGGTGGCGCCGAAAGCCGCTGGGGCCAAGGGATTTCGTGATCTCGGCTGACGAGAAGACCTCGATCCAGGCGCGCGTCCGCTGCCATCGAAGCGCTCCGCCGGGGCCGGGCAAGGACATGAGGGTCGAACACGAATACGACCGCGCCGGCGCCCTCGCCTATCTCGAGGCCTGGGACGTGCACCGTGCCAAGGTGTTCGGGCGCTGCGAGCAAAAGACCGGCATCGAGCCGTTCGGTCGCCTCGTCGAGCAGGTCATGACCACGGAGCCGTACGCGTCCGCTCGGCACGTGTTCTGGGTCGTCGACAACGGTTCGTCGCACCGCGGCCAGAGAAGCGTCGACCGTCTCCAAGGTGAGTACAAGAACCTCGTGCTCATCCACCTTCCCAAGCACGCCAGTTGGCTCAACCAGGTGTCGGTTAATTGAGATCTACTTCTCCGTGGTGCAGCGAAAGGTGCTGACCCCCAACGACTTCGCCACGCTCGGCGAAGTCGCCGAACGCCTGCTCACCTTCCAGGAGCGCTACGAAGAGCTCGCCGAGCCATTCGAGTGGAAGTTCACCCGAGCCGACCTGCGCAAGCTCATGAGACGGCTCTCAGACGATGACGAGAGTCTCCGACTGGTGGCGTGAATACATCACCGAAATTACGATCCAGAGCACTTAGACATTCCGGGCGCGACCTTCGCTGCGCTCGTGCGCCCGGAGGTGTGCGCCCGGAGGTGTGCGATCCCGGAGGGATTCGAACCCCCGACTTTCGGATTAGAAGTCTGATTGGCTGGAAACCTCTGACCTGACGCCTGCGGTTTTGCTCGAAACTAGGCCCTGACCAGGGATCTTACTTGATCATGGTCGAGCATCGTTGAGCGTTGTTTTCTGTTGTCTCGCGGGTTTTTTGTGGGGTTTTTCCTCAGGCCGACGGAAGCTCACACGAAAGCCTGAAGGGGTGTGTCGAAGTCGACTTCTACTTCCACACCTCTTGCCTCTGAAACGGCTTGGAGGCGAGCGATGCTCTCAGAGATGAGAGCCGATATGTCGTTGTCTTTTCGCCGCACCAAAGACGTCCGCGATCAGATCGGGCCATAACGAGAAGATCCGGCCCGATCGCAGTTGACCAGCTGCACCCAGAATTCAAGGACGCCTTCGGATTCCATCCCCTCAACGCGGCGGAGCATCTTCCAGGTCGAGAAGTCGATGGCGAGGCGGATGAGCGCCGAGGCTGTGTCGTTGTTCCACCCGATCGCCAGGATCTCGTGCATGCGTTGCATGAGCTCCGCGAGCGGTTGCATCGCCTCCGCTGCCACAGGCAGAGCTCCAACATCCCGAATGGCGTTGGTCATGATGGGTTCTACGTCTTCGAACCATGCATAAAGCTCGGTCAGCCCCCGATGGAGACGTTGGCTCGGATCCAGGATCCCCTGCCACCCGCTTGGATCCGGCGGAGGGTTGAACTCGAGCCCGAAAGCGATGCAGCCACGAAAGAGTTCGAGTTGGGTCGGGAAGTTTCGGTAGACGGTTTGCCGGGGCAGGCCAGCCTTCTCAGCGATCTGAGCCATGGTGGTGAATGCCGGGCCCACCGTCGAGTGAAGCTCGAAGGTCGCCTTCGCTATTCGCCGCTGAGTTTCCTCGACCTTTTCGCGCCTCTTCACCATCTCGTACTTGCGTGCCACGGCTCCAGGATATATCAGGTGACATGGTGACACATGAATATTGACAGGACCGCCCGAATCGTTTAGAGTGACGTTGCGTCACACTAAATAAGGTTCGGAAGCCGGGCGTTCGGTCCACAAGGCCGTCGCAGAGTCGAGGGACAAAAGGAGGTTCGATGCTGCAAGCGCAGGAAGCGTCGTCGGTAAGACGGGGAGAGGGAGAGGCGCTCTGGTGGTTCGGATTGCTTGCCGAGATCAAAGCTACGGGCGCTGACACCGCAGGGCAGCTGGCCCTCGTGGAGATCACTGGCGCACCCGGTTACGAGGGCGTGCCACACGTACATCACCGGGAGGATGAAGGTTTCTGGATCCTCGATGGTGAGGTGACTCTCGAGGTCGCAGGCGAAACGATCGAGATGGTCACAGGCGACTACGCGTTCGGTCCGCGGGACATCCCACACAGCTTCAAAGTAGGCGACACTGGTTGCCGGATGTTGTTCATCTTCACGCCCGCCGGCATCGAAGATTTCATCAGGAAGACCAGCGAACCCGCTCAGAGTCGCATCACCCCTCCTCCCCCGGAGCAGGCGCCGGATATGGAACGACTGAAAGAGCTTGCCAAGGAATATGGAGCGGAGATCCTCCTCTGAGCGGCGAAGCCGAGGCTCCGATGACCGTCGAGATTGCCAACGTCGATATGGCAGCGGCCTGGGACGGTGAGGAGGGTGATGACTGGGCTCGTGATTGGAAGCGCTACGACCGGTCCATCCAGCGGTATCAGAACCGCCTGCTCGCCGCCTCCGAGATCGGCGCGAACGATCATGTCCTCGACGTCGGCTGCGGCAACGGGGAATCCACTCGTGCGGCCGCTCGTGTAGCCGTCGACGGATCGGCTCTCGGTATCGACCTCTCCACCCGAATGATCGAGCGCGCTCGCGAGCTGGCGGCGAGCGAGGGCCTCGCTAACGTCGCGTTCGAGCGGGCGGATGCTCAGGTTCACGCTTTCGAACCGAACGTTCATGACGTGGTCATCAGCCGGTTCGGCGCGATGTTCTTCGCCGATCGGATCGCGGCTTTCCGCAACATCTGTCCCGCCATCCGGCCCGATGGGCGTCTTGTGGTGCTCGCTTGGCAGGAACTAGAGCGCAACGAGTGGTTAGTTGAAATTCGGGCCGCTCTGGCTGCTGGGCGCGAGCTGCCCATCCCACCACCGGGTGTGCCCGGGCCGTTCGGTCTGGCGGATCCTGAAGGCGTGAAACTTGACCTGCACACTGCAGGGTTTGCGCAGGTTGCCGTCGAGGCGGTGGAAGAGCCGGTGTGGGCAGGGTCCGACGCGGACGATGCCTTTCTGTTCTTCCGCAATACGGGGGTCGCTCGCGGGCTCCTGCAGGATCTCGATGATGCGGCGCGAGCCTCAGCTGTCGAATCACTAAAGGAGACGATGGTCGCGCACCAAACCGGAGACGGCGTGAAATTCGGCTCGGCGGCATGGTTGATCACCGCACGTCGTAGCTAGCATTTGGCGGCGCTTCGCCGCGCGAATGGGTTTCTCACCGGTGCTCAGGCTAGTGGAACGGCCCCGGGTGCATTCGAACCTCCGACCCTCGGATCAGGAATCCGTGTATCAGAGGCTCAGCTCGTAGCGAGAAAAGGGTTGCGACGCGTGGGGTTTTTGTGGAGTAACTCTGCGATCAGGAACGGGTCTTGCGCAGCTCAAATAGTTCTCTGACCTGCGGTTCTTCAGCGCGCCCGGAGGTGCCCCCGGCAGGAGCCGAACAAAAGGGGCGCGCAACGGGATCGCTGCTGGCATGTGCGACGTACTCTGCCCGGATGTTTGGTTACCAGGCTATGGGCTCTGACTACAGGCTAACGGCCCGAGGACCCTGTTCTTGTCGAACGCCGCGTTCAATCTCGTATCGAACTAGAACACGGCGCGTATCAGCGCAGCGGGTGATCGGACTATCGCCGCGATTCAAGCCAGGCTGTCCGATGAGAGGTTCCAGAAGGCTGTGGCCGAGGGGCAAGCGACGGCGGTGGACGACGGCTAGGTCACGGCCAGCAGCACATCGTTCCGGACACCTGAGCCGAGGTTCCCGGCATCACATCGTTCCGGCAGCATCAGAACTTCAGGGGGAACGAGCGTTCCGTCCTCCAGGGATGGCCTTCGGCTTCGACTACGAGCCGCTGGGCGCGCACGAGCATAA
The DNA here is from genome assembly GCA_035646635.1 of Actinomycetota bacterium. Lineage (GTDB taxonomy): Bacteria > Actinomycetota > CADDZG01 > CADDZG01 > WHSQ01 > JACDAL01. The sequence goes on from DASRPA010000012.1 coordinate 4,418, forward strand.
TCGCTACGACGTAACGATGCACGATCTCCTGGGGCATTTCGATCTTCGATCCAAGAACTTTCAACGCGCGGTCCGAGCGGATGAGCCGGATGAACTCGATCGAACCGCGGCGCGGCAGGGAGTTGGCGCCTCGAAGCCGGCCTCGAGAAGGCGCGGCACGAAGCGGATCTTGTTCTCCCACTCGTCGGGAGTCGCGCCCTTGAGGATGGAATAGCGGTGGTGGGAGTTGTGAAAGCGCTCGAAGACGCGTGCTCGTCTTCTCAAGTGCCCAAGGTCGGTGAACCGCTCGCTCCTGAAGAAGCGTTTGTCAAACGTGTCGTTGAAGTGCTCGATCACGGGGTTTCGCCACGGCTCACCGAAAGGGATAAAGCGCACTTTGACCCCGAGGGCCAGACACGTCCACACGGGCACCGCGAGCTGGCGGCTTCTGCCCTGGATCGTCTGCCCGTTGTCGAACTTGACGCGGGCTGGCGCGGAGGCGACGCCACAGCCGCACGAGACCTTCTGCCACTTCCCATTCCTGCTTGGTTTCGATGATCTCGACCCCGACGCGCCGACGCCCGAGGTGCCGCGGGCCCACGAGATCGATCTCATGGACGGCGTTCGGCTTGATCAGCAGCGGGCCGGCTGGGTAGGGCGTGCCCTTGGGCGCGTAGCGGTTGCGAGCGCGCCGCTTGGGAACGCCGGCGCGCCGCAGGATGCGTTCGATGGTCCAGGTCTCTTGCGGCGTGATCCCGAGCTTGTCCATCTCCCACGCGATCGTCACCGCCCCCACCTGGGCCCACGGATCGGCCATGAGACGCTCCCGGATCTCAAGCACCATCCGCTCGATTTCTTCTGGTGTCTGCCTGCCTTGGGTCGCGGGGGCGCGCGAGCGGTCGCAAGCCCAACTGTCATCGGCCGGGTCGTAGCGAGCGACCCACTTGCGAACCCACCGATCGGTGCGGCCCAGGTCGGCCGCGACCTTGCTCGGGGGCTCGCCTCCCAGCACGCGCATCACTGCCTTACGACGCGTCTCCTCCTCATTCCCCATGCCGCCTCCTCTGCCTCGATTTCGTCGGCAGAGGATGGCGCGAGGACGTCAGCTCCGCTGGAGGCGGAACGATGTGATGCAGGTTCTCAGCTAAGTCTAAGTGGTCCGTTTCATAAATACGATGACGGATAAATCCGCCGGTTGCGAGGCTGACCGGAGCATGCTTCCCTTGAAAGGGGGAAGTCATGGCCGGGCAAGAGTCCGTACGTCATCGAGCTGTCGAAGCAGGAGCGCAAGGCGCTGGAGTCAGTGGCGACCAAGTACGCGTCACCGTATCGGGATGTGATCCGAGCCAAGATCGTTCTCTACGCGGCGCGGGGATGGTCCAACGAAGAGATCGGTGCTCGCCTGGACCTCCCGCGCCAGATCGTCAGCAAATGGCGCAAGCGTTTCTTCGAGGAGCGCCTGGCTGGGCTCGAGGAGCGCTCCCGGCGGGGACGACCGCCGGTTTTTCCCCCCACAGGTGGTGATTGAGGTCAAGGCGCTCGCCTGCGAGCTGCCGTCGCGCCTGGGGCTGCCTCTGTCTCGCCTGTTCGTCCCCGACATCAGAGACGAGGTCGTCTCCCGCGGTGTGGTCGCAGAGATCTCCGGATCGACCATCTGGCGCTGGCTCACAGAAGACGCCATCCGCCCGTGGACCTACCGCAGCTGGGTCTTTCCCCGCGACCCCGACTTCGAGCGCAAGGCGGGGCGCGTGCTCGACCTCTACGCGCGCACCTTCGAGGGCAAACGCCTGCGCCCCAACGACTACGTCATCTCGGCCGACGAGAAGACCTCAATTCAGGCG
>DASRPA010000013.1:0-2250 GCA_035646635.1 Actinomycetota bacterium
GACCTTTCCGAGCCCAAGCGCGTTTTGAGCGTCTCAGAGTGCCGAAAACGGCACCGTGAGGCCCATAAAACGCCGCGCAACTACCTACACAAGCTCCAGAAAGTTCTTGAGCAGTCGAGGGCCCTCCGGACACAGCACCGACTCGGGATGAAACTGCACCCCCTGGACCGGCAAATCCCGGTGGACGACTCCCATCACGATGCCGTCGTCCGAGCGCGCGGTGACCTCGAGCTCCTCGGGCCACTCCAGCCCCTCCGCTATCGCAAGCGAGTGGTAGCGAGTCGCCTCGAAGCCTTGGGGGAGTCCCCCGAAAATCCCCTCGCCACTGTGGGTGACGGGCGAGGTCTTGCCGTGCACCGGGCCAACGGAGGCTCGCTCGATGCGGCCCCCGAACGCGGCCCCTATGCACTGATGCCCGAGGCAGACGCCCAGTAACGGAACCCGGCCCCCGAAAGCGCGCACGGCCTCGATCGACACGCCCGCGTCGACGGGACCACCGGGGCCGGGCGAGATCACCACCGCATCGGGAGCCACAGCCTCGAGCTCTGTCATGGTGGCGTCGTTACGGACCACCACGGGCTCGGCCCCCAAGGCCCCGAACGCCTGGGCGAGGTTGTAGACGAAGGAGTCGAAGTTGTCGATCAGCAACAGGCGCACGGACAGAATCTACCCGCAGGCTCGCGCGGGGAGGTGCACATAGGCTCAGGGCGTGGAAGCAAGAGTGCGCCGCGCCACTCTCGACGACGCGGTTCCCGTCGGCCGCCTGTTCGCCGACCTCAAGCTCCATCACCAGGCTCTGAATCCCGGTAATCCCCGATATGGACTGGATCAGGAAGCGTGCGAGCGGCTCACGCGGGCCGACCTTGTTGATCCCGCAGTCACCGTCCTCGTGGCCGTGCTCGAAGACGAGGTGAGAGGGTTCACCAAGCTCATCGTGGAGGACAAACCGTGGGGGTTGTCGTGCGAGGTCGAGACCCTCATCGTGGATGAGAGCCTCCGGGGCCGGGGCATCGGGACCCTGTTGATGGAGGCCGCCGAGAAGACGGGCGCCGAAGCTGGAGCCCTAGGCATCCGGGTTAACGTCCTGAGGCTCAACGAACGGGCCCGCAGCTTCTACCAGAGGCGCGACTACGAGGCGATCGCGGTGCGCTACGGCAAGCCCCTCCCGCCGGCCCATCGCCCGCCGAGTGGTGGATAAAGGCTGCTCTGTGACCATTTACCACCACTCGGCCTGAAGATTGAGAGCTGAGAAGTCACCCTCGTCGCGCATCTTCTCGGCCGCTTCCACCATGGCCGCTACCGCAACCCAGGTCAATGGGCCTCCGACGCTGATCCGCCGGCCTCCCGCCTCGGCGATCTCACTCGTCGTCAAGTTCGGGCGGGCGAGCACGTTGAGCGGCTTGGAGGTGGCCTCGCACACCGCCCGGATCTCTTCACCACTACTAAGGCCCGGCGCAAAGAGCACGTCGGCACCCGCTTGCTCGTAAGCCTGCAACCGGGCGATGGTGTCTTCTAGATTCGGGTTCCCGCGGATGTGGTTCTCGGCCCGAGCGGTGAGCATGAAAGGAAAGCTCAACTGTTTCGCTGCTTCCACGGCAGCGGCCACTCGAGCGACCGCGTGATCGAGGCAGTAGAACGCCTCGATCTCCGGACCATAGTCCTCGATCGAGCCGCCCACGGCTCCGGCTTCCGCAGCGCGGGTGATCGCCGCCGCGGCTGCTTCGGGCTCCGGTCCATAGCCATTTTCCAGATCGACCGAAACCGGTAGAGATGTCGAGCGATTGAGCAAGCGCACGTGCTCGAAGACCTCGTCGAGCGTGGCACCACCGTCCCGCCGTCCGAGCGTGAAAGCAAAACCAGAGCTAGTGGTCGCGAGTGCCTTGAATCCCAGCGCTTCCAGGACCCGAGCGGAGCCTGCATCCCAAGGGTTCGGGATGATGAACACCTCGCGTGCATGAAGCGCGCGGAAGTCCTCTGCCTTCTGTTCCTGCGTCGGTTCCAAGTCGACCTTCTTTCCGGGCGGTGCCAATTAGGATTCACACTCGAGCATATTAGTCATCCAGACTCTCGATCAATCGGTCGTTTCATTCCGTCGATCGCCTGATCCACCAACCTCGCGGCCAGATCGTCGTCAAAGTTGGCCATTCCGCCCGTCACCACGAGAAACATCATCGGGCCGACTATCGACGCGACTGCGATCTGCACGTCAAGGTCCATCCGCAACTCTCCTCGATCTTTAGCGCGCTGGAG
>DASRPA010000014.1:0-34706 GCA_035646635.1 Actinomycetota bacterium
TGGGCGGCGGTGGCGTTCTATGCAGGGATGCTGGTGTTCGTCGTTTTGACTCTGTTCCCGCTCGTCTGGGTCTTCAAGATGAGCATCGTCACCCAAAGTGAGTTGTTTCAGACTCCACCCACGATCTTGCCGCAGAAGATAATCACCGACAACTACGAGCGCGTCTTCAACGACGTTCGTTTCCAGAAGGGCGTGATCAACAGCGTCGTGATCGCCGGATTCACCACGGTTCTCCATAGGCTCCATAGCCGCTTACGCGATTGCTCGGATCAAGTTTCTCTTCAAGGCGCCCGTGCAAGGCCTTGTGCTGGCGATCGCTTTCTTCCCCGGCGTGGCCATCCTGGCGCCGTTGTTCCTGCAGTTCACGAGCTTCGGGATCGTCAACACGTACTGGGCGATGATCATCCCCGACCTCTTGTTCGCTCTCCCGCTCACCGTGTATCTGCTCGTTGCCTACTTCCAAGAGTTGCCGGCCGATCTCGAAGAAGCGGCCAAGGTCGATGGTTGCACGACCTGGCAGGCGTTCTGGAAAGTGACGGTGCCACTGTCGCTGCCGGGAGTGATCACGACCGGCATCCTCACCTTCATCTTCGCCTGGAGCGAGTTCCTGTTCGCCAACACCTTCGCGTTCGATCAGACCACTCAGCCGGCGACGGTGGTCATCCCCAACTTCGCGACCCAGTTCACGACCGATTACGGCGCTCAGGCGGCCGGGGCCATTGCAGTCACGGTCCCGCTTGTTCTGCTGGTACTGATCTTCCAGCGCCGCATCGTGTCTGGGCTCACCGCCGGCGCAGTCAAGTAAGCCGGAAGCTCCCAGGCGCTGTGCGGGTAGTCGATGGCGCACCTTGTGGGCCTGTCTGCCTCCTCCGTAACCCATCGCGCACCTTGGGCGCTTTACCAAGCTGCTCGACATCGGCCCCTCTTCGGCCCAGTCGGTAATCGATTTGCACCCTTTGTTAGGGTCTTGCCATTGTTTGGGAGGTTTTGCTATCATCTAGGGGGATGAAGCGGCATTTGGGGGCCGCGACGGCGAGGAGGACTTAAGTAATGGCTTTCCCACGACGGCCCCTGTGGCTGGTAGGCGCCCTGTTGGTGACGATTGCATCGGCCCTGGTGGCTCCCCCGGCCGGTGCAGCAACTCTGACGTTCGCGCCCGCCGCCGACGCCTACGTCGCCAAGCCCACACCCGGCACCAACTTCGGGACCGCACCCACTTTGAGGGTGAGAGATGGGCGGCTTCAATCGTATTTGCGATTCGAGGTGGCCGGGATCCCCCAGGGGGAGTCCGTGAGCTCGGCGAAGCTGCGTCTCTTCTCCGGCGGGGGCGACGCTTGTGGGACCGCCGGTGCCGGGGTCGACGCCTATCGGGCCGCCTCGGATACCTGGACCGAGTCCGGCATAACCTTCAACAACGCCCCGGGCAAGTCCGGGGCACTTCTGGGAAGCGCCGACGGTTTCGCCGCGGGCTCTATTGCCGAGCTGGATGTGACCGGCGAGGTGGCGGCCAACGGCACCGTCGGCTTGTATCTCGAGATGCCGGCCTGCTCGACGGATTCTGTGCCGACCCGCTTCAACAGCGACGAGGCCTCGTCCAACCGGCCCCAGCTCGTGGTCACGACCGCCGGAACGACGCCGCCTCAATGCTCGGACGGGCTGGATAACGACGGGGACGGCGTCACTGACTTTCCCGGCGACCCCGGCTGCACCGACGCTCAGGACAACGACGAGACCGATCCGGCTGCCGGCGGCGTGACGGTGGCGGCCGCAGGCGACATCGCATGTGACCCCAACAGCACTTACTACGACGGCAGCAATCCCGCTCGTTGCCAGCATCGCCTTACGGATGACCTCCTCGCGGGCAGCGACGCGGTTCTCGCCCTCGGAGACCTCCAGTACTCCAATGGGTCGCTGGCGAAGTTCAACGCTTCCTACGACCCCACCTGGGGTCAGGCCGCGGGCAGGACCTATCCGGCCCCCGGCAACCATGAGTACGAGGACGGGGCCGGCGGAGCGCAGGGCTACTTCGACTACTGGGCGTCGAAGGGTCGCCCGACCGGAGGTGCCGGAGCCGGCTACTACAGCTTCGATCTCGGGGCCTGGCACCTGATCTCGCTCAATACCAGCGACGGCGCCAATGAGGTGCCCTGTGAGCTCGGGCCCTCGTGCGCCGAGGGTTCGCCTCAGAACGACTGGCTCGAGCAGGACCTCGCCGCGGTGCCTCAGTCCTCGTGCGTCCTCGCCTACTGGCATCATCCCCTGTTCAACTCTGGCGGCTCCAACGGCAACAACGACACCACTCCGGTGCGGGCGTTTTGGGACGATCTCTACGCCGCAGGCGCGGACCTCATCCTGAACGGGCACGAGCACAACTATCAGCGCTACGCCCCCCTCACGCCCGGCGGCGTACAGTCGGCCTCTGGCATCAGGGAGCTGATCTCGGGCGGCGGAGGCAACAACCTCACCGGCCTTCTTTCGGCCAAGGACCCTGGTTACGAGTTCGGAGTTCGTAGCTTCGGAATGCTGAAGCTCGAGCTCTCCTCCGACAGCTATTCCTGGGAGTTCGTGAACCTCTCCGGGACAGTTCTCGATAGCGGCGGACCGGTTGCTTGTCATGGAGCCCCTGCAGCATCTCAAACCTTCGCCGGTGATGCGGTTTCACACAGCGAGCGGATGCCGAGCGTCGCACAGGCTGCGGCCGTGAGTTGCGGAGGTCGGAAGGCGACGATTATCGGAACGGACGGCGACGACTACCTCGAGGGCACCAGCGGAACCGATGTCATCCACGGGCTCTCGGGCGACGATGTGATTGAGAGCTACGAAGGAGACGACATCATCTGCGGAGGACGGGGCGACGACTCTCCCACCCTTGCGGATGACCTGCGCGGTCTGTTCGGAGGCCCGGGCCACGACCGCATCCACGGGGGCAGGGGGAGTGATCTCATAGGCGGCGGCAACTCTCCAAGCGCGCTGTTCGAAGACGGGACCGGGTCCGACGTGATGATGGGTGGCATGGGCCACGACACCATCTGCGACGAAGGCTGCATCCGCCAGGCGGTGGCACGGGACCAGGGCAACGACCGGCTCATCGGAGGCCCCGGGGTGGACGAGATGGTGGCGACGGATGGTCAGGACACCTGTCAGCAGGACGGGGATCAAGCCGAGGCGCCCTGCGACGACTGACCCGTCATTCTTGGCGCAGGACACCAAGTAGGACTCCAGCCGACAACGACTGGAGCCTCAGCAGCGGCTATGGGGACGGGGGTTTGGGACGGCGCGCGGAGGGAGATGTTGCTCACGAAGTAGGCTCTCGAAGACGCGTGCGGTAGCCTGCCGGGAGGTCTCGATTTTTTTGGGGGAGGAGAAACGATGGGGGGAGACTTATCTCGCCGAGAGCTGCTCAAGCGAACTGGCATAGCCGGAGCGGCCCTGCTGGCGGGAACCGCTTGTAAGGATCTGGCGTCGGGGTTCACCAAGACCTCAATTGCCGGGCCAAACGACATCATCCTTTCCAAGGGACCCGACACCACGGGCACCCTGGAGAAGGTCCTTGCGATGTTCAACAAGGAGAACCAGAGCTTCAAGGTCGTGTTGGAGATCGCATCGGCAGATACCGGTCAGTACTTCGACGAGATGCGCACCCAGTTCCAGGTCGGCGGCGGGGAAATCGACGTTATCGGGGCGGACGTCATCTGGCCGGCCCAGCTTGCCGCCAACGGCTGGATCGAGGATCTCTCCGACCTGTTCACCGAGGAGATGCAGCAGGACTACCTCGAGTCCACGATCGAGACCAGCACTTACAAGGGAAAGATCTACGGAGTTCCCTGGTATTCGGACGCGGGTCTGCTCTACTACCGCAAGGATCTGCTCGACAAGGCGGGGTTGAAGCCACCGAAGACGTGGGACGAGCTCCTCAGCCAGGCCCGCAAGGTCCAAGAGCAGGAGGGCATCCCGTACGGATTCGTGTTTCAGGGGGCCGAGTACGAGGGCGGTGTGTGCAATCAGTGCGAGTACATCTGGAACGCGGGAGGCGACATCCTTGCCCCCGACGATCCTTCAAAGGTATTGATCGGAAGTCCGGAGGCGACCGCCGGCTACGAGAGTGCCGTGAAGAACATTTCCTCGGGTGTGGCACCCGTTGCTGTGGTGACCTACAAGGAGACGGAGTCGCTCACCGTGTTCATCGCGGGCGAGGCAGTGTTCCTGCGCAACTGGCCCTATGCCTACTCGGTCGCCACCGGAGGCGAGGCGGCGGGATCGGTGCTCAAGCCGGAATGGGTAGGAGTGGCTCACCTCCCGGTGGTAAACGAGGGCGATCAAGGCTACGCCACTCTGGGAGGTTGGGACTTCTGCATCAACTCCTTCTCGGACAAGAAAGAGCAATCGTGGGAGTTCATCCAGTGGATGAGCCAGCCCAAGATCCAGAAGATGTTCGCCATCGACGCCGGCTACATCCCGGGTCGCAAGTCGCTGTTCGAGGACGAGCAGTTGCTCAAGGAGCAGCCGGTCATGGAGCTTGGACGATCTTCGTTTGAGTCCACGAAGCCTCGCCCCAGCGCCAACCCGTTCTACTCGGATATGTCGTTGGACATGGCTCAGGCTTTCACCGGGACTCTTAAGGGAGACATTCAGCCGCAGCAGGCCATCAGCACCTTGAATAACAAGCTGGAGCGCATCGCCGACGTCGCCGAACAGATTTTCAATCTCGGCGGCTAGCGACGCCGAAAGGGGGGACAGGACTATGAGTGTAGCTAGTGAGAGGGCACCATCCCGGGGAATAGCCACTCCCTGGCGGTCCATCAAGGGCGAATTCGGGGATTCGGACAAGCGCACCGGATACATCATGGTGCTGCCGACCCTGATCATTGTGCTGCTGGTCGCGGCAGGCCCGATCATGTACGCGATTTATCTGAGCTTGTGGCGCATCCTCCCCGGCCAATGGACGTTTGTGGGACTCGGCAATTACGCCACCCTCTTCGCGGACCCCGAGTTCTACACGGCCCTGTTCAACACCGCAACGTTCACAATCGCCAGCGTCGCGGGCGAGTTCATTCTCGGTCTCAGCATCGCCCTGGTGCTGAACCGAGGCTTCGCGGGACAGGGCGCTGCACGCGCCATAGCGATTGTGCCGTGGGCCTTTCCCACCGTGGTGTCGGGAATCATGTGGCGCCTGATGTACACGGACCAGGTCGGTATCTTCGCCTACATCGCCGATTCGCTCGGGCTCGTCGACGGGCCCATCCTGGCCAACACGACCGCGGTTCTGATCGGCGCGATCATCGCGGATATTTGGAAGACGACGCCGTTCGTGGCACTGCTGCTGCTCGCCGGACTGCAGGTTATCCCCTTGGACGTCTACGAGGCCGCCCGAGTCGACGGCGCCACCAAGTGGCAGCAGTTCACGCGTGTGACGCTGCCGTTGCTCAAGCCGGCCATCATGGTGGCACTGCTATTCCGGACGCTTGATGCATGGCGGGTCTACGATCTCTTCTGGGCGCTCACCGACCGCTCGCTCGACTCGTTGTCCGTCTATACGTTCAAGTTCGTGCGCATCAGCCAGCTCAATTTCTCGCTCGGAAACGCAGCAGCAGTGTTCGTTTTCGTTAGCTCCTTGGTGATCGCCGCCGTTTTCATCAAGGTACTTGGCACCCGGTCACAGGAGGCATAGAGGATGCGAAGAAAACCCTTCACGAGCCCGCTGCACGCGATCGGCTTCTATGTCACCGTCGTGTTGTTCGCCTTCGTCACCCTCTTTCCGCTGTTGTGGGTGCTCAAGATGAGCCTGATCTCGAGTGGCGAGTTGTTCAAAAGTCCGCCGACGATCTTGCCGGAGAGCATCTCGTTCAAGACTCTGACCGCGGGAAAGTGCCCCCTGTTCGCCGGAATCGAGGTGCCATGCCCCGTCAACTTCGAGACGGTGTTCATAGACCCCATCTTCAAGGCGGGCCTCGCCAACACGTTAGTCATCGCGGGTATAACAACGGCGATTTGCCTTGCGGTGGGCAGCATTGCCGCCTACGCCTTGGCCCGTATCAAGTTCTACGGCAACAAGCCCACGCTGAGCCTGGTGCTGGCGATTAGCTTCTTCCCCGCGGTCGCCATTATCGCTCCGCTGTTCCTGTTGTTCCAGAACCTCGGCCTCATCAATACCTACTGGGGGATCATCATCCCCGATGTGCTGTTTGCTCTTCCGCTGACGGTGTATCTTCTCGTCGCCTACTTCCGGGAACTTCCCGAAGACCTCGAAGAGGCGGCAAAGGTGGATGGGGCCAACATATGGCAGGCGTTCTTCAGGGTCACGGTGCCGCTGTCGATACCCGGGATCGTCACCACGGGTTTGCTGACCTTCATTTACGCCTGGAATGAGTTCTTGTTCGCAAACACACTGTCGTTCGACGAGACGGTCCAGCCGGCCACGGTCGTGATCCCTCAGTTCGCGTCCACGTACACAACCGACTACGGTGCTCAGGCGGCGGCATCGATGATCCTCACCGCCCCCCTGGTCATTCTGGTCCTGTTCTTCCAAAGAAAGATCGTCTCGGGCCTCACCGCAGGAGCGAGCAAATAGCGACCTGGCCCGAGAGCTTCATCTGGGGCACCGCGACCTCGGCCCACCAGGTCGAGGGAGGAAACACCAACTCCGACTGGTGGGCCTGGGAGCATGCTCCCGGCACGCCGTGCCGGGAGCCCTCCGGCGATGCCTGTGACCACTATCATCGCTATCCAGAGGACATAGCGCTGCTCGCCGAGCTGGGGTTCAATGCCTATCGGTTCTCGATCGAGTGGGCCCGCGTCGAGCCTGAGGAGGGCGAGTTCTCCAAGGCGCAGCTCGAGCACTACCGGCGCATGCTGTCCTGCTGCCGCGAGCACGGCATCACCCCCGTGGTCACCTTTCACCATTTCACTTCACCCCGATGGGTGGCCGCCCAAGGCGGTTGGGAAAACTCATCCACCCCCGATTACTTTGCCCGTTTCTGCGAACACACCGCGGAGCATCTGGGCGATCTCATCGGCATCGCTTGCACTATCAACGAGCCAAATATCGTGGCTGAGATGGGCTATGAGATGGGACGCTTTGCTCCCGGAGTTGCCAGTGCTGCGGCGCGCGACCGCGCTAACCACAACTTCGTGCTCGCTCATCAGCGGGCTCGCGAGGCGATCAAGTCCGTAGTTCACGATGTCCCAGTCGGGTTGACGCTGGCGATGCGTGACTATCAGCCGGTCGACGGCGGGGAGGACAAGCTCGATTCTCTCAGGGCTCGCTCCGAGGACATCTTTTTGGCAAGCGTTGTGGGCGACGACTTCATAGGGGTTCAGACCTACAGCCGCGAGCGCGTCGGTCCACAGGGCCTGGTGGGCCCGGAGAAGGACGCGGAGTTGACGCTCATGGGTTACGAGTTCTACCCGGACTCCCTTAAGGCAACGATCAGGCGAGCGATCGAGGTCGCCGGCAACATGCCAGTGCTGGTCACGGAGAACGGAATTGGGACCGATGACGACTCGAGAAGGATTGCTTACGTCGAGCGGGCGCTCCAGGGTGTGCGCTCCTGCATCAAGGACGGAATCGACGTTCGCGGCTACATCTATTGGTCGGCTCTGGACAACTTCGAATGGGCACTCGGCTACGAGCCAACGTTCGGCTTGATCGCAGTCGACCGCAACACTCAGAAACGCACCCCCAAGCCGAGCGCTCGGTGGCTGGGCGATATCGCCCGGCGCGCAGAGCCGCCCGCTTGACCACTCGATAGGGAGGGACGATGGCCTCGGAATCTAAGGTGTGGTGGCGCGACGGCGTCTTCTACCAGATCTATCCGCGCTCATTCGCCGACTCGAACGGCGACGGTGTCGGAGACCTGCGAGGTATCATCGAGCGCCTCGATCATCTCCAATGGCTCGGAATAGAAGGCATTTGGATCAATCCGGTGATGTCGTCGCCCAACAAGGACTGGGGCTACGACGTCTCCGACTACAAGAATATCCACCCCGAGCTCGGGACTCTGGATGATTCCGATGAACTCGTTCGTGAAGCTTCGGCGCGCGGGATAAAGGTCCTCTACGACCTCGTCCCCAATCACACGAGCGATCAGCATCCCTGGTTTCAGGATTCCCTCTCCGGGCGCGATTCGACCTACCGTCACTATTACGTGTGGGCGGATCCCAAGGCCGATGGGTCCCCACCCAACAACTGGGTGAGCGTGTTCGGTGGTGAGGGGGCGTGGGAGCTGGACGAGCGCAGCGGTCAGTACTACTTGCACAACTTCCTGCGCCACCAGCCGGACCTCAACTGGTGGAACGACGCCGTCCGCGACGAAATCGACGACGTTCTAAGATTCTGGTTCGACCGCGGCGTTGCTGGGTTCCGCATCGACGTGGCGCACTCCATGATCAAGGACAAGGAGCTGCGCGACAACCTCCCCGCCACCGAAGCTGACCCGGAGAGGGTAAGACGTGTAGGGCAGCAGCCTCTGTACAACATGAATCGGCCCGAAGGCCACCACGTCATCAAGCGCTGGCGTTTGTTGAGTGACGACTACGATCCTCAGCGGGTTCTCGTCGGTGAGACATTCGTGCTCGACGTGGCTAAGATGGTCTCCTATTACGGCGACGACGATGAGCTGAATCTCGCGTTCAACTTTCCCTTTGTCTTCTCGGACTTCGAATCCTCTGAGCTCAGAGAGGTGGTCGAGCTCACTGAGTCCTTGCTTCCCGGAGGGAGCTGGCCCGTGTGGACGGCATCGAACCACGACGTCGGCCGCCTGGCCACGCGCTGGTGTCAGGGGGACGAGAGAAAGGTGCGCTGTGCGCTCATGCTTCTGCTGACCATGCGCGGCACTCCGTTTCTCTACTACGGGGATGAGATCGGCCTCTATGAGGTCGATCTCGAGAGAGAAGACCTGATGGATCCGGTGGGCATGAGGTTCTGGCCTGAGAACAAGGGTCGCGACGGGGCCCGCACCCCTATGCCGTGGGAGCCTGTGCCCGGAGCGGGTTTTGGCCGTCCCGATGTGCAGCCGTGGCTGCCCTTCGGGGATCATGAGGCGCAGAACGTCGCAACCCAGCGGGACGACAAGGATTCGGTGCTATGGCTCACCAAGGACCTCATCGCGCTGCGCAGGGAGTCCGAGGACTTGACTCGCAGCCCTTATGAGACGCTGGCCGCCGACGGCGATCTGTGGGCCTACAGACGCGGCCCCCGTACAGTGGTGGCGCTGAACCTCTCCGATGAGCCGGGAAGGCTCGATGGAGTCTCCGGCACGGTGGCGATTTCGACAGACCGGCACAGCGACGGAGACAAGCTGGACGGCAGGCTAGAGCTCGAGCCGTGGCAGGGCGCGGTAGTCGTAACGCGCTAGAACGGCGCCGAGTGGTGGATATTGGTCACTACGTAGCCACTGAGCACCACTCGGCGGAGGAAGTGCTCTCTTAGGTTCGCTGGGCGTTGGCGATGAAGCTGTAGGGATAGAGCGGCGGCGGCTGGGAGGCCTCGTTTAGTTGCTGCATCTGCTTGTCGTCGAGTTTCCATCCACTCGCTCCCAAGTTGTCCTTGAGCTGGTCGAGCTTTCTGGCCCCGAGGATGGGCGCGGTTACGCCGGGCTTGTTGAGGAGCCAGTTGAGCGCCACCTGCGAGTAGGACTTGCCGGTCTCCTCGGAGATTGATCCGAGAACGTCGATGGTCTCCCAGTTGCGCTCGTTCGCCCGCCGCTCCCATGACTCCTCCATGTCGGAGCTTGCTCCCGCAATGCGGGAATCCTGGGGCGGCTGCTCCCCCTTGCGGTACTTGCCGGATACGAAGCCGCCGCCAAGCGGCCCCCATGGGAGGATGCCGATTCCCTGATCGAGGCACACCGGCATGAGCTCGTATTCGAGGTTGCGCTCGACCAGAGAGTATTGAGGTTGCAGGGACACGAAGCTCTCGAAGCCGTGAGCGCGGCTCAGAGACATTGCCTTCATGATCTGCCATCCGCTGAAGTTAGATATGCCGATGTAACGCACTTTTCCCTGACGCACCAGGTCGGTGAGGGCCGACAGGGTTTCTTCCAAGGGAGTAATAGCGTCCCAGCAATGAACCTGATAGAGGTCTATGTAGTCGGTGCCGAGCCGCCTGAGGCTTGCCTCGGCGCCCGCCATGATGTGCTTACGAGAGATGCCGACATCGTTGAGGCCATCCCCCATCGGGAAGCGAACCTTCGTCGCGATGACGAGGTCATCGCGCTTGTGCTGCACCGCCTTGCCGGTTATCTCCTCCGAGCTACCCTGCGAATAGACATCGGCCGTGTCGAGAAAGTTCCCGCCGGCATCAATGAAGAGGTCGATCAGCTCTTTGGAGCCCTTGTCATCGAGTTCGCGGCCGAAGGTCATGCATCCGAGGCAGAGCTCGGACACAATCGTGCCTGAGCGCCCCAGCGGGCGATATTCCATGGTTCGTCAGACTCCCTTACCCGGTTGGAGCAACGGCCCTGCTAGCGGCTGTTGCCGTGAATGCCCTTGCTGTTCTCCGGGTCGAAGAAATGCACCCTCGTCGTGTCGACGACCAACTCGGCCTGCGACCCCTCTTTGATCTTCGAGCGGGGATCGACCGTCGCCACGAACTCGTTCTTGCCTTCCTTTGCGCGCTCTTCCAGAGTTCGAGCGTCGGTCCCGGCGTCCTGAGCCAGCTCCCTCATGTCATCGGTAATCGCGATGGGGGCGTCCATCACAAAGTGAATGAGCGTCTCGGTTCCGATTGCCTCGACCAGATCCGCCTTGGCCTTGAGACGAGTGTCCTGTGGCGCGTCGGACGCCAGCTCGGCATCCTCGAAGTCCTGCGGGCGGATACCGACGATGATGTCCTTGCCGGCATAGTTCTTGAGATCGGGCCTTTCGGACAGAACCTTGTCTTCGAGCTTCAGCGTCTGGTCTCCGAGCTTGAAGCTGTAGTTTCCGCCCGATTCCTCGAGCTTGCCGGAGGCGAAGTTCATCGACGGGCTCCCGATGAAACCGGCGACGAACAGGTTGAGCGGCTTTTGGAACAGCTCGGTGGGAGAGCCCACCTGCTGCAGCTCTCCCTTCTTGATAACCGCCACCCGATCACCCATCGTCATTGCCTCGACCTGGTCGTGGGTCACGTACACGGTCGTTACTTCGAGGTCGTGCTGGATGCGACCGATCTCCGAACGCATCTGGACGCGCAGCTTGGCGTCGAGGTTAGACAGCGGCTCGTCCATCAGGAAAGCCTGGGGCTCCCGGACGATGGCTCGCCCCATTGCAACTCTCTGACGTTGGCCGCCGGATAGGGCGCGCGGCTTGCGACTCAGGAACTCCTGCATGCCCAACACCTTGGCCGCTTCCTTCACCCGCCGGTCGATCTCCGACTTGTCGGTCTTGGCAAGCTTCAACCCGAAGGCCATGTTGTCGTACACGGTCATGTGGGGGTAGAGGGCGTAATTCTGAAACACCATGGCGATGTCGCGGTCCTTCGGCGGCACGTCGTTGACAACCCGGTCGCCAATCCTCACGTCGCCTTCGCTCACAGACTCGAGGCCGGCGATCATTCGGAGGGCCGTGGTCTTGCCGCAGCCCGAGGGTCCGACGAAGACCATGAACTCGCCGTCGTTGATGTCGAGCTCCAGTTCTTTGACCGCTATCGTGTCGCCGGCGAAGCGCTTCGTGATCTTCTCGAGTTTGATCTCGGCCATTTTTCCCCCTTGTCGAAAGCCGGCGGCTGCCGCCGGGATCGCACGATTGTACCGCTGCCCACTAGGGTCTTATCTTCCCTGGCTTGGATCGCTTCAAACGCGCTCGACGATCAGGGCCATGCCCTGACCGCCGCCGACGCACATGGTTTCGAGCCCCACGGGCTGGTCCGAGGCGCGCAGGTCGTTCAGGAGGGTCGCCACATCCGGGCGCCGGTCATGCCGTAGGGGTGGCCGAGCGCGATCGCCCCGCCGTGCGGGTTCAACATCTCGGAGAAGGGATCGACACCGATCTGGTCGCAGACGGCCAGGACCTGGGCCGCGAACGCCTCGTTGAGCTCCACGACGTCGATGTCCGTGATGGCCATGTTCGCCTTCTCGAGGGCTTTGCGGACGGCCTCGACGGGCCCCACGCCCATGATCTCGGGGGCGACCCCGGAGACCGCCCTGGACACGATGCGAGCGAGAGGTCCGATGCCCGCCGACCGTGCCTTGGGCTCGCTCAGCACGAGCACCGCAGCGGCGCCGTCGTTCAGCGGGCAGGAGTTGCCCGCAGTCACCGCCCCTCCCTGCTTAAATGTGGGTTGAGCGCTTCCAGTGACTCGAGAGTCGAGTCCGGGCGCGGCCCGTCGTCGTGATCGACCACCGTTCCGTCGGCCAGGTCATAGGAGCTGATCTCGTGCCGCCAGAAGCCTGAGCGCTGGGCCGCGACGGCTCGTTCCTGGGAGCGCTGGGCGAAGCGATCCATCTCCGAGCGAGGGACTCCGTAGAGCTCGGCCACGTTCTCAGCGGTCATACCCATCGAGATGTAGGCGTCGGCGATCGCCGGGCCCGGCGAGGCGGGGATGCAGCTCGGTTTCTTTCTTCGGGTAGCCGTCGACGCGCGAGATCGATTCCACGCCGGCGGCCACGAACGCATCGCCTTCGCCGGCCGCGATCGCGTGGCACGCCA
Organism: Actinomycetota bacterium; assembly: GCA_035646635.1. GTDB lineage: Bacteria > Actinomycetota > CADDZG01 > CADDZG01 > WHSQ01 > JACDAL01. The sequence continues at coordinate 12,625 of DASRPA010000014.1, forward strand.
TCCGCACGGCCTGAAGGCTCGATGCGCAGAACCGGTTGACGGTGGTTCCCGGCACGCTCGGAGGAAGCTCGGCGAGCAGCGCCACCCTCCGCCCGAGGTTCATGCCCTGCTCTCCTTCGGGGAAGCCGCAGCCGACGATGACATCGTCGATCTCAGCGGGATCGAGGCCCGGGGCCTGTTCGAGCGCCTTCTTCACCGCGAAGGCGCAGAGGTCGTCGGGACGCGCCGACACCAGCGAGCCCTTGCGGGCGCGGCCAATAGGGGTGCGGGCAACGGCTGTGATTACGGCTCGAACCACGTCTTCCTCCTGACCTTCTCAGGGACCCAGGCTAGTCCTCCCCGGCGGGAAAGATGGCCCGTTCGGGCTCTGTTGAAGGCTCGTCCGGGTGCCGATACAAGGAGGTACACGGGCGTCCGAGTGGTTACTTCCTCAGGTGCCGGGCGTCCATCAGGACGGGGGGCCGTCAGCCCCCCGTCTCGCGTTTTGAGCGCCTGCGAGTGCCCTTTAGGGCACTCTGAGTCCCATAAAAGATCGGGAGCCGCGTTTGCGCACTCCTGCACCCATACGCCCATAGAAGATTTAGCAACCGCTTGGCATGGTACGCAGCCGGAGGGGACCCGTGAAGCCGCAAGGTCATTCAAGAGGGCTTACTCGCCATCCACTACCGCTCGAAACGATCTCGGCGTGTGGCGCGCGCCACTTCTCGCCCGGCTTGTGCCGGGCATGATCAAGCGATGCGCTCATTGGCGGCGGGGGCCGCGCTCGCCCTCTTGGTCTCCTGCGGAGGCAGCTCGGTGTCGCTGGGCCTGCAGGCTCCGGCGACATTGCGGGCGGAGCCGTCGGGGTTCGAGCGCGCCCGTGTCACCCGCGTGATCGACGGTGACACCGTCGAGGTCGTGATTCTGTCCCGCTCCGAGGGCAGGGGCGCCGGCTGGGCCCGGCCCGGGGATACCTATTCTGTCCGCCTGACCGGCATCGACACTCCCGAGTCGGTAAAGCCCGATGCCCCCATCGAGTGTTTCGGCAAGGACGCGTCGGCCGCCCTGGAGGCGTTCCTGGGCAATCGTGTCGTCCGGCTCGTCGACGATGTTGAGAACGTCGACGGCTACGATCGCCTGCTACGCTACGTCTACGTGGGCGAGGAGATGGCCAATGCCCGCCTCGTGGTCAACGGTTATGCGAACGCGTACCCGTACGCTCCCAATTTGCGCCACAGCAAGCTTTTCGAGCAGCTCCAGAGCGACGCCCGCAAGGCGGACCGGGGTCTGTGGTCGTCAGACACCTGCAACGGGGAGCCGTAGCACCCAGGCTGGGTCGTGAGGGGGAGGTCACGTTGCGAAGACGAGGAGTACTACTCAGGCGACGATCTCATGGTGAGTATCAAGGAAGCGTTGCATCAGCATGACGTTCACGCGCAAGCGTGCGGGCTTGATCTTGGCCCAGCCGTCCACCAAGCGGGTGAGCAAGCTCAGGGCTTCCCACAACGCGCACCGCTCGCGAGAGAGCGAGCGGTGACGCTCGTACCCGGCGAGGAACAAGTAGCTGAGCTGGTCCGCGCGGGCGAGCAGGGCCGGCAGCTGCGCGTCGTCAACAACGTCGTCCTCGCCCTTGCCGACCGTGAGACTAACGCTGCGTAGCTTCCCGAGGAACTCGGCCACGTCGTGTGCGGGCTCAGCCTGACAGAAGCCATCGAAATCGACGAAGCCGATTTCGCCATGCGACAACAGGACCTGATCGGGCCGGAAGGCTCCGTGCGATGACACTGGTGGGTCGACTGGGAATCTCATCGCCAGGTCCTTCAGGCTGGCGAGCAAGCGGTCGGCGGCTCCTTGCAACTGCGGTGCGACTTGAATGAGTTCCCGCAGTTCCTCCCGCTGCTCGTCGAATTCGTGGTCGAAATCGACCGTCGGGCCGACGTGTACGCCCGAGCTGTGAAGGGCTGCCAGCGCGGCACCGGTCTTTTGCACGTAGTCGTCCACTTCCGCGGCGCGCTCGGGAGTGCTTGCGCGGCGACTCTCGCGGATCAGCTCGCGCAGTATCCCGGTATTGGGGATGTGGCTCTGGACCAGGATGCGCAGATCCTCCTCGAATGCCAGGGGCTCGGCCAGCTTGAGACGATGGGGATCGACTAGGGGTGACTCCCACAGGGCGCGCATCGCCTGGTAGGTCGCGGCGCCCCGGAGGTCCCGGTAAGTCTTGACCACCACGCGGTCGGGCCAGCCCCGATCCTGATAGGACCGCGCGTAGCCTAGGTGGAAAAGGACTGTGGCACGGCTTCCTGGTTTGTAGCGCAGGATCTGCGGGTGGCATGAGGCAAAGCGCACAGATTCGTAGGCTGGCGAACTGCCCCGGAGGACGCGCTCCAGGAGATCGGCGGCCTGTGCGGGGTCGGTTAATGGGTCCAGCTCGCTCAGCGCCTGGTCGGGCGGTTGAGGCGTGAGCGCCAGACGCAGCGCGGGCACGAACCCGCTCCAGCTGTCCCCGCTGAGGGGGCCTTCTCCGGGCTCCGCGTCAGGTGGTGGGATCAGGGTGCCCTGGAGCGCCACCTCCCTGCGGATGCCGGCCTGGTCGGTGACCGTCAGCCGGTACAAGCCAGACCATCGCTTCTTTTTCAGGCGCAGTCGACCGATCTGAACGGCTTCGAGCTTCAGCGAGCCTAGCGCGAATACAGGGCAGCTTCGTAGCGCTTCCGCGACGAGGTCGGTGTCTGCGATCGCGCTGAGCCACTCGGGAACGTTCGTGAACTTTCGCAGTTCACCCAGTATGTCAATCGCCATTCTGTGAAGTCCTCCTCAGGAACCCCTAGCCTATCTAGCCGGCTCCCAACTTGTTGGGCACTGGCAAGAACACGGCTGAAAACCCGTGAGCAAGGCACCACTGGCAAGTCGGTTGGAAGCTCAAGCGAGAGCAGCCGGGAGGTTGTTTGTAGCTGCATCGTCCTTTCGGACGGAATGTCAGAGCTCGAGTCCAGCCCGGCCCACAAATCGAAACCAAAGACCAGAGGCAGTTTGTTTCTGGGTAGATCCTGGCGCTCGCGCAGTGCACCGGACCCCACTCAACTGGACGGCCCGGTTTCGGCACGGGAAAGCCGATAGAAGATTGAGCTACGCTGGTAAATAACGCAGCCGAAGGGACCCGTGAAGCCGTAACGTCGCGTGGCCGACGATGACGACCGGGATCCGCTCGGTCACGGGCTACGGACTGCCGCTCGTCCCGACCTTCGCCCGCCTCTTCGTAGCGGTTTCGGGACCCCCGTTCCATGTCGGAAGGGCGCGACAGAGGTAGCGCGGCCCGCTTACCTGGATGCCGCCGGAACGGAGGGCGGCGGCCCATCCCACCAGCCCGAGGTGCCAGCGCGCGAACATGAGCGCATCGGTCACCACCACGACAACGTCGTCGCCGAAGCCCGGATCGATGCGGCAGACCTCGCCGTCGCCGAAGCCCGGATCGATGCGGCAGACCTCGCCGTCGCCCCGTTCGATCAGAAGCCAGTGCTTCACCCGCCGCCCGCGTTGATGGAACTCGAACCGGACCACCACTCTCCCGTCGGGGAGCAGATCGCGGCGCAGATAGGTCCGGCACCACGCCCACAGGACGTAATCGGGCTCCGCGTGTTCGTTTGTCAGTTCCGTCCACTTTTCGGCCCAACCGCCGCGCATCCAGAACATTCGACAAGTCTCTGCCTGCGGACGTCGGCTCGTACAGCGACCCATGCCCGCCTGGTTTCGGCCGGATGTCGATGACGCCGGCCCGCTCGAGCTCGTGGAGGCGCCGGGTAAGTAAGGCGCGCGATAAGCCGGGAGCACCCGCGGCGATCTCATTGAAGGTGTGGCATCCGAGAAGGATGTTGCGCAGGATGATGGGAGTCCAACGCTCCGCGACGACCTCGGAGCCTCGCGCGATCGGACAGTACTGCCCGTAAGTGCGCATGCGGGGAGCCTACATCTCAAGAATCCTGGACGACAAGCTCTGTTTGTGAACCCGTAAATAGCTGCCAGGTTCATAAATTGTCCTAGCCGCTGCCGCCTCCGGCGGGCGACGATGCGAGGCAGTGGGCATTAGGTATAATCGAGGTTACGAGGAGGTCGGCATGGGCATGGAGTTGCGTCAAGGGGGAGCCGCGGCCACGGAAGACGCCCGCATCCAGCGCTACAGAGGGGCCGAGCGACGTTTCTGGAACCACTGCGGCCTCGAGCCCAAAGAGCGGTTCATCGAGTTGAACTCGCCGGCTGCCCGGCTGCGCGTGCTCGAGGTCGGATCCGGAGAAGCCATCCTCTTTGTGCACGGCACCGCCGGCGCCGGGCCCGTCTGGGCGCCGATTGCGAAAGAGCTCGAGGGCTTCCGCTGCTTCTTCCTCGATCGTCCGGGATGGGGCCTCAGCTCGGCGATCGATTACTCGAGGAGCGAATACAAGACCCTGGTCGCTGATGTGCTGACCGGCACCCTCGATGCGCTCGGTGTCGAGAAGGCCCACGTGATCGGCGGCTCGATCGGCAACCTCTGGGCGCTTCGGCTCGCACAGGCGCGGCCCTCTCGGGTTGAGCGCGTCGTTCTCATGGGCGGCGGTCCCCTTGTTTCCGGGATCGAGGTTCCCCCCTTCATCAAGCTGCTCTCCTCACCGCTCGGCGCGGTCATGGCTCGGCTCCCGGAGAAGCCGGCCAGGGTGCTTTCGATCGTCCGCGGGAACGGGCATGGGGCAAGCGTGGACGCCGGTCGCATGGACGAGTTCATCGAATGGCGCGTCGCCCTGGGGCGGGAGACCGCTTCGTTGCGACACGAGCGCGACATGGTCCGTTCCATTGTGGAGTGGCGCCGGGGCTCCTTCCGGCCGGGACTGCTCATGGGAGATGAAGAGGTTGCCGGGATCGAGCCGCCGACGCTGCTGGTCTACGGCACTGAGGATCCTGTGGGGAGCGTCGAGAGATGGAAGCGTTTCGTCGCCCTCTTACCCCAAGGCGAGCTGCGCGTCGTGGACGGCAGCGGCCACATGCCGTGGCTGGATGATCCCGGTCGAGTTGGGGGATTCGTTAGAGGTTTCCTGCGCCACTAGGCGCGTCGGATACCACTTCGCTAGCCCCAGTCTCGACGACGCCGACAGGTCGTTTCACCTCAAGCCGGTCAGTCATCTGACGCCATTCCTACCTTGGCGGCGATTGGATCTTGGAACGCGGCCGGATCGAGGTCCGAAGGGTTGACCCCATCTTTCCACCATGCCACCTCGGCCCACGTGCCATCGGGGTCGGTGAACGAGAAGCTCAACGACACGCCGAAGTCGTTGACCTCACCTTGTGTCGCACCCTCATCAATCAGCCGACGGCGCAACTCTTCAAAGTCGTCGTCGGTCTTGGCTTCCAGAGCAAAGTGGTCGACACGTCCTCTGTGGAAGATGTCGCTCCCGAAGTCGCCGGGATCACAGCCGTCGACTTCCCATACATGAGCGTGGTCACATGAAGCGTTGCCGGACCCCCGATGGATATGAATGCGTGCCTGCCGAGCCGAGGGATCTGTATTTCAATCACCTTGGGCGAATCGAAGATCCTTCCGTAGAAGTCCGCCAGGCGATCGAGGTCTCCCGTTATTGTCGCAACATGATTCACTCCCTTGAGAAAAGACATACTCGCTTCCTGATCTAGTCGAGCCAAGTTAATAAGATAGCCTGATTATCAGGTAGGCGAAGTAATCTGTCAAGTGAAGGATCCGATTCGTGCCTGCGATGCCGCTCGAGGAGATACCAACCGTTGGGTTGTTGGGGCGCGCCTACAATCAGCTGGGCGCAGTCATCTTCAGGCGGCTCGCAGCTGATGGCCCGGCGGACACACGCCCAAGCCACGGGAACGTTCTGGAGCACCTCGAGATAGAGGATGGACTCCGCCTGACGGACATCGCCAATCGGGCGGGCCTCACTCCTCAGTCAGTGGGCGCGTTGGTCGACGAGCTCGAGGAGCTGAGCTACGTCGAGCGGCGGGTGGATCCGCAGGATCGCCGTGCCAAGCGTATCCATCTCACCGCTAAGGGCCGCAAAAACGCCCGGCGCTCCTGGGAGGTGCTGATGGCCCTCGAACAGGAGCTGTCGGAGCATCTCGGTGCTCGTCGCCTTGCACAGCTGAGGAAGGTTCTTCTGGAGATCCTCGATTCGTCCGCGGGTAAATGAGACTTGCGAAGCACTTAGCATCGAGGCGTGAAGATGTCGCCGGTCATGAAGGGCTTGCTGGTGGCCGCCGGGGTAGTGATCCTCGTCGCCTACGTGGCCGTCGTGGAGCTGGGAATCAACGCCGGCCGCATCCATTTCGGCGTCACGGTTCGTGGCATGGACGTGGGAGGCCTCACCGTCGAAGAAGCGGTCCAGCGGTTGCAGGGACGCGCTGCGCTGCTCGATTCGAAGCCGATCGTTTTCGGCTCACAGGGCCTGGGGAGGGTGTCGGTGTTCCCCTCCGATTTGAGCTGGATGGGGAAAGCCGAAAAAACGGCCGAAGAGGCAGCCTCGGTCGGCCGCGACGGGGGTCTGTTTACCGCCGTCTCCGATCGCGTCGGCGCCTATCTCGACGGAGTCAACGTCCAGTGGGAGGGGGGACCACAACCCGCTAAGGTCTCGAGATTGATCAACCGCATAGAGAAGAGGGTGGTCGAGGAAGGCTTGGAGCTCGACGAGGCTCGCCTGCGCGGCAAGATCAAGCGGCTTTTGCAGAGGTGGCCGCGCGCACGCTGGTACCGAATTCCGGTTGCGCGCTAGTGCTCCGCACCGGAAATACGGCCAGCACCAATTGAATCCCAATTCCGACCTCGGCGGAGCCGTGAGCGTCACTGCGCCTCGGTCGCTAGGCGCGAGGAGTGAGCGTACCCGGAGGGTACGTGAGCGACTAGTAACGACGCGAGCGGGGATGCAGGGGCGCTCGAATGCGACCGCATTTACGGGGAGGTGCGCTTAGATGGCCGAGTTCATCGATCCCCTGAAGCTTCCCGATATGCCAGAGCTCATGATCGCGGGTCCCGGGGAGCTGCACGAGGAAGATCTAGATGCCCTCAGCCACCAGGTCATGGCCCACTACGGGGACTTCTGGACCCAGCTTCACTCTGAGACAGTTGCCCTGGTGACAGAGGTAATGGGTGCTACGGATCCCGCCTATCTCGTTCCCGGCACCGGCTCGGCTTGCCTCGATGCCGCGGTCATGAACCTGTTCGAGCCGGGACAGCGAGTGGTGGCGGCCGATACGGGGTTTTTCGGGCAGCGCCTCATCCAGATAGCCCGAGCTCAGGGCCTGGAGGTAGACGTCGTGGATGTCCCCCCGGGGGAGGCGATCGATCCGGCTCGCATCGCAGACGCCGCTGCGGGCGCCGACGGGGTCCTGACCGTCCATGTGGAGACCGCCACCGGCGTGCGCCACCCGATCGAGCAGATTGCCCGGGCCGCACACGAAGCCGGAGCCGCTTACGTGGTGGACGGAGTGGCATCGGTGGGCGCAGAGATCGCCTCGGTCGATCAGATGGGGCTCGATGCTCTGGTAACGAGCAGCCAGAAAGGTTTGGACGGCCCTCCAGGCCTCGGCATGGTGGCGTTGTCGGCATCAGGCCGTGCTCGCGTGGAGGCCCGCAGCACGAGGCCGCCTTCCTGGTATCTGGATCTCAAGACGTGGGATTGGTTCAGGAGCGAATGGGGGGCCTGGCACCCGCATCCGGTGACGATGCCGTCGAACCTGGTCGTGGCCCTCAACTCGAGTGTCAGGCGCATTCTCGAGCGGGGGCTCGACACCTGGGTCGAGGACCGCCGTGCGCTGGCGCAGAGGTGCCGCGAGGGCCTCCAAGACCTCGGCTTCGAGCCGATTCCTCCGCCGGGCTGCGAGGCCAACCTCGTGGTGGCGGCATGGTGCGAGGACCCCGTTCCGATCCTCACATATCTGCTGGAGGAGGAGCACCTGATGATCTCGGGCGGCCTGCCGCCCACCCAGGGGCGAGCCATCCGTGTAGGCCTTATGGGCAGGACTGCGACTGAGGAGAATGTCGAGCGCGTCCTTCAGGGCATCGAAAGGGCGCTCGCGAGCCCGTGATCAGGAGGCCGTGATCAAGAGGTACTCGATCACGCCTCGGCGGCGCAGCAGCGACCACTGAGCCAACATCAGCCGTGCCCCGGCTCGATAAAGCAGGGGCGCGGCGCGGTGAGTATCCAGGCGGGAGCTCAGGTAGGCGATGGCCGGATCGAGCACTTCCGCCGTGCAGCGACGCACCTCGACCTGAGAAAAGCCCGCGGCTCTGATCTGGGCTTCGATTGTGGCCGCGCTTGTCATATTGCTCGCCTTGAGTCCCCACAGGCGCAGGTTTGTGGCCCCCGCTAAGGCCTCGTCGGGCCACAGCGGGAAGCGCTCCATCGAGACATCGGACATGCTCAGGACGCCGCCTACAGAGAGAACGCGTCGAGCCTCGGCGAAGAACGCGGGCCGCGAGGGGAAGTGGAACGCGGCTTCGACGCTGATGATGCCCTCGGCACTCGCATCTCGCAGGGGGAGCCGGGTGGCGTCGGCGGCCAGCGGCGCGGCCTCTGCCCGCTGGAGCCGCTCCGCTCCGTAGCGAAGCTGCGCCTCCGTGATGTTGACTGCGATCAATGAGCGCGCCTGCGTGACCTCCCTGATTACGGGGTCCTGGGCCCCCAACCCGTTGCCGACGTCGACCACCGTCGAGTGTTTCGGCAACGGCCCGGCTAGCGTGGCCACGAGATGCTCGGACGCCTTGGAGGCGTCGTGCTGGCCCGGTTCCCACAGCCCCAGGTTGAGCCACCCATCGGGCGGAGCAATGAAAAAGTCTTCCCCCAGGCTCTCGTAAACGGTCGCGGCCGGGTTCTTCCCGAGCCTCAGAAGCAGAGACAGGTGCTTGAAGTTTTGGGGGGTCACTCTCGGCATGGTCGGCATAGTCAGCATGGTGGAGATGCTATGTCGCCCCTCACGTCGATCTAAGCTGCATTAGGGGCGGACTCCGCCCCTTTATGCGGCACAAAGCCGCGTTGGGGCGGGCAGGGGCGGCCGGGTGGTCGGGTGCGGTCGGTTGGAGCGTGAAGTTGGCCGCCGCGGGTAAAAGGGGAGTGAACCCGAACACCACCCCAACAATTTGGAGGGATGCCGAATGCGCACGCGCGCGATCGCCGGACACAAGGTAAGCGCCATCGGACTGGGCGCCATGCCCATGTCGCTCGAGGGCCGGCCCGACGAGGATCAGTCGATACGCACAATTCACGCCGCTCTCGACGGTGGAGTCACGTTCATCGACACCGCCGACGCCTACTGCATCAACGCCAAGGAGATCGGGCACAACGAACGTCTCATCGCCAAGGCCATCTCCTCGTGGCCGGGGTCTGAGACCGTTCATGTCGCCACCAAGGGCGGGCACACGCGGCCCGGCGACGGCTCGTGGCAGCAGGACGGCCGCCCCGAGTATCTGAAGAGTGCCTGCGAAGCGAGCCTAAGAGCACTGGGCGCGGAGTCGATCTGGCTCTACCAGTACCACCGCCCGGACCCCAAGGTGCCTTTCGCCGAAGCGGTCGGCGCCCTCAATGAGCTTCAAGACGAGGGCAAGATCCAGTTCGCCGGGCTCTCCAACGTGAGCATCGAGCAGATCGATGAGGCAAGCGAGATCATCGATGTTGCGAGCGTCCAGAACGAGTTCTCTGCGGCCTTTAGAGACTCGGAGCCGGAGCTTCGCCACTGCGCCAAGCGCGGAATTGCGTTTCTTCCGTGGAGCCCTCTGGGTGGCATCGGGAGCGCAGGCGAACTCGGCGACCGGCACCAAGCCTTCTCGGAGGTAGCAGATGAGTGCGGCGTCTCGCCACAGCAGGTGGCACTGGCCTGGGAACTCGCCATGGCGGGCAATGTCGTCCCGATCCCGGGCGCAAGCCGCCCCGAGACGATCCGCGACAGCCTGGGGGCCGCGGAGCTTCACCTATCCGACGATCAGCTCCGTCGCCTCCAGAACTAGAAGGTGCGCCTAGAAAACCAGAGCCTTGTCCGCTTCCTCCATGAGCCGGGCCGCCTCGGGTGGACCCACCCAGGTCCCGTTGAGAGTGGCCAGGTCGTCGTCGGTCGCCCCCCGGGCGACCGCGCACCCCTTTCAGACGTATACGGGGATCTGATGCTCTTTCAGCTTGGACAAGAGGTCGGCCATGGGTGGCAGCCCCACTCCGACTATGGCTGCTGCCTTGCTCCCGATCACGACGTCGACGCCGTCGCCTACGAGCAGAACCTGAGTGTCGTGGCCCACCTCGGCCGAGCCGTTTACGGCGAGATGAAGAGGGACCGAGGCCAGGGTGGGGTCGTCTTCACCCTTGCTGACCAGGTAGAGGAATCTCACGAGGGTCTCCTTTCGAGCCGAATCCGCTTGTGCTGCTGACTATAGAGCAGCGACTACAGCATCTCGAGGCTCGCCTGAAAGAGCTCGCCCTGTGGCGGGTGCGAGAGCATGCCGAGCTCACCGAGTGGCGCTTCGACGGCAGCCCGCTATCCACGGGGGCGTCGTGGCCCACGCTCGAGGGCGTACGTACGCTGACGCACCCCCTCTGTCGCGTCCCCGACGAGTGGCCGCTCGAGGAGGCGCGACTTGATCTTGCTCTGGGCGGCGAGGGGTTGCTGCGCATCCGCTACGACGACGGCCGCGACGAGCACTGTGGCCTCGACCCGTTCCACCGGCTCTTCAAGCCCTCCGAGCGTGCCTTCGAGCTTGAGATCGAGGCGGTAGCGCGCTTGCCTCTCGGAGTGCCCAATCGCAGCGCCCGGATCGAGAGGGCCCGGCTCGTGTGGCTCGACGAGGCGCTCGAGGACTTCGAGCGCCGCCTGGTGCTGATAGCAGAAACGCTGCGAGCCGTCGGCGCCGCCGATGTGGTGGAAGCGCTGTTGGCAATTGCAGAGGAAGCGCTGATCGGGCTCGAGTGGCCTTCTCGTAGCGAACCTTACGTGGCGCGCACCGCTCCCGCCGAGTTCATGCAGCAGATCTGGGAGCTGCCCGAGGGCATTGAGGAGCATCCACCGGGACTGGATGACGCGGCGCGCGCCTCGATTCGTTCGGCGGCCGAGCGCCTCGATCGGGATCTCGCCTCGCTGCGCGAGCTCCACCCGCCGCGGGGAGCCGTGCACATGAGCGGCCACGCCCACCTCGATCTGGCGTGGCTGTGGCCGCTGGAGGAGACTCGCCGCAAGGCTCGGCGCACGTTTCACACCGTGACCCGTCTGCTGGAGCACTATCCCGAGCTGACCTTCAACCAGTCCTCGGCCCAGTTCTACGCGTTTATCGAGGAGGACGACCCCGAGCTCTTCGAGCAAATCCGTCATCGAGTCGATGAGGGGCGCTGGGAGCCGTTGGGCGGCATGTGGGTCGAGCCGGACCTCAACATGCCTTGCGGAGAGTCGATCGCCCGCCAGCTCCTCTACGGCCAGCGCTATTTTCGATCGACCTTCGGGCACACCTCTCCGGTGTGCTGGCTCCCGGACTGCTTCGGCTTCAGCCCCGCGCTCCCGCAGCTGCTGTCGTTGGCCGGCATCGACTCGTTCTTCACCCACAAGATGAACTGGTCAGAGTCGAATCCATTTCCTTACGACCTCTTCTGGTGGGAGGGACTGGACGGCACCAAGGTCCTGGCACACGGGTTCAACAACCCCGACGGCGGCTACAACGGCAAGCTGGGGCCGCTTGCCCTTGCCGGCACATGGCGCAACTTTCGGGGCAAGCAATTCCACCCCGAGACGCTTCTCACGATCGGCTACGGCGATGGGGCGGGGGGGCCGACGGCCGAGATGCTCGAGCGTCACCGCGAGCTGCAGTCGTTCCCTGCGCTGCCGAGCGCCCACTTCGGGCGCGTGGACGACTACTACGAGGAGATTCGCTCCGGGCTCGGCGACACCCGCCTGCCGGAGTGGAGCGGCGAGCTCTATCTCGAATTCCATCGCGGGACGCTGACGTCACAGGGCCGCATCAAACGCCTGCACCGGCTCGCCGAGCGCAATCTCGTGGCGGCCGAGACCGTCGCGGCCCTGAGGGCGCTCGTTGGAGGGCCCGCGCCGGAGAACCTCGAAGACCAGTGGCGGATGTTCCTTCGCAACGAGTTCCACGACATTCTGCCGGGGAGCAGTGTCCGCGAGGTCAACGAGACTGCCGAGAAGGAGCTGCTCGAGGTGACGAACGACGCGGCCGAGCGGCTCGACGCCCAGCTTCACGCGCTGGCCCGCGAGAAGGTCGTCGGTGGAGCGAAGGACGGAGTGCTGGCCGTCAACCCAGACGCCTCCAGCAGGCCGCTTCGGCTCGAGCTTCCATCCGGCGTGGAGGGGGCTCAGGAGGTCGAGGGAGGCAGCGTTGTTGCGACTGCGGATTCGATCGCGCCACTCTCGATCGCGGTGGTGGCCGACCTGCGGCCTCAGGCCGGACTAGATGCAGCGAACGACAGGCTCGAGAACGAGCTCGTGAGCGTGGGCTTCGGCGACGATGGGACGATTGCCTCGGTGTTCGACAAGGGGGCCGGCCGCGAGGCCCTCGCCGGGCGGGGAAACCAGCTCTGGGCCTTCGTCGACAAGCCGCGCGCCTGGGACGCATGGGACCTGGACGCTGCCTACGCCCTCGACGGCGATGAGGTCACGGCGCTGGAATCGTTCGAGGTCGTCGAGCGCGGCCCCCATCGCGCCGCCCTTCGCATCGTCCGCGCGTGGCGCAACAGCCGCATCACCCAAGACGTCCGGCTGTGGGCGAATTCTAAGCGCCTCGATTTCAAGACGACGCTCGAATGGAACGATCGCCACTTCCTGCTGAAATGCCGCTGGCCGTTGGCCGTGCGCGCCCGGGTAGCGTCCTTCGAAACTGCGTTCGGGATCGTGCAGCGGCCGACGCATCGCAACACATCGTGGGACCAGGCTCAGTTCGAAGTCGCCGGCCATCGCTTCGCGGACCTCTCCGAGCCGGGTTACGGCGTCGCCTTGCTGAACGACGGGCGCTACGGGCACCACGCGCTCCACAACGAGCTGGGGCTCAGCCTCCTGCGCTCTCCCGCCTACCCGGACCCGCTTGCCGATGAGGGCACTCACGGATTCACTTACTCGTTGTTCCCCCACCAGGGGGGCCTCATCGACGGCGGGGTGCTGGCGGAGGCGGAGGACCTCAACCGACCACTGCCGGCCCTCCCGGTTCTGGCGGCGGGCGCGGCAACGTGGCAACCGGTGCGGCTTGAAGGAGTCGCTCTCGGCCTCGGCGCGCTCAAGTGCCGGGAAGACGGCGACGGTATCGTGTTGCGCGTCTACGAGCCTCAGGGCGCACGCGGCCCTCTGATGGTCCAGTTACCCGAGCCCTGGAAGGTGACGGCCGAGGTCGATCTGCTCGAGGAACCCATCGGCCCCCCCCCCGATCGAATGGGACCCTTTCAGGTTCGCACGCTGTTGCTCGAGCACGACCCGCCGAGTGGTCATTAATGGCTACTGTGTGACCATTATCCACCACTCGGTAGCCAAGGGGGCATGATCTAGGGCATGGAGCCGGGCATCATCGAGGTCGTCGTCGAGATACCAAAGGGCAGCCGCAACAAGTACGAGTACGACCACGAGCGCAACATCATCAGGCTCGACCGTCGCCTGCTTTCGGCGACGACCTATCCGGCCGATTACGGCTTCGTTCCCGACACCCTGGCCGGCGACGGGGACCCACTGGATGCAATGATCCTGTGCGAGGACGCCACCTTCCCGGGCTGCTGGGTGCGCGCCCGGCCCCTGGGTATCTTCTGGATGGAGGACGAGGGGCGGCCCGACGCCAAGATCGTCTGCGTCCCGGCTCACGATCCCTTCTGGGACCCGGTCGAGAACCTCGAGGGCCTTCCCAACCCACTCCTTGACGAGATCCAGCACTTCTTCGACATCTACAAGACGCTCGAGAAGAAGAAGACCGCGACGCACGGCTACGAGGGCGTGGAGGCGGCGTGGAAGGAGATCGAGGACGCGCGCAAGAGGGTCGCGGAGGGCCACTCGGAGGACTGAGCTCACTCCCCCCACTAATGGAACTGGAAGTAGATCTCCCATCCGCGTGCGGTGCGGCCGAGAAAGATCGTGTTCGAGGCGAGGCTGGCGCTGCTACCGACTCCTGAGCCCTTGGGATAACGCCAGTGGACGATGGCGACCCAGGTGCGACGCCACGTTTGTTTTCTGGTGGTGATTCTGCGCGGGTAGCACCCTCCCTGAGGAGTTCCGGAAGCGGGCGCGATCTCGATCCCAAATCTCGTTCCCGAGGGCTGTCGCTTCTGGACACGACGAGCCCACCGTCGAGCTGCAGCTCCGGCTTGGCGGCGCGCATGCCGACCCGGGCGAAGCAGTATTGGACAGTCCTTTGTATCCGTGGCGGTGACTTCGCTCCGCTGACTCTCTTCTCGCACATAGACCGGGACGCCGTCCCTGCATTCGTAGTAGTCGTCGAAGCGCTCGATGCGCCCGCAGGCACCGGGGAAGCGAATGCCGATCAAGCCTTCCTCCGGGAGCCCGCGCCACAACAGCTCGGCGTCCTCCCCAAGCTCCGGAAGCTTGAGGTCGTGGTCGCCGGTGAGCGACAACCTGTCCGGGGTGGCGCGGTCCCAGACGACGTGCTTCGCAGTGGAGAAACACAGCTCCGGGTCCCGCGGCTCCGACATTACCAGCGGGCAAGTGTGCTGCACCACCCCTTCGAAGAAGAGGTGGTAGACGCCATCGTCCCTGTAGAGGAGCACGAGCCCCGGTTCGATCCAACTGTCCAGCTTGTCGGGGACTTGCTCCCGAAGCGAGTCGGGCGGGGCCGGTAGGTTCTCGGGCCCGGCCGGTGCGATGGTCGACGGCGATCGAAGCGCTCCTGCCGCCATGACCCCTGCCATGACCCCTGCCATGATTAAGGCAATCATCGCGACGCCGGCAACCGTTGCCGTCACCAACCTTCTGATCCTGGTTGGGCTACCTCTCGCCCGAGACACTAGAGGAGTGTGCGATGCACCAATAGACCGTTGGTTCAGGGAGGGCCGCGGTCGCCCACAGGCCCCGATGGGATGCGACGCTCAGGTCTGTGGCGATGCACGCCGGATCATCTCGGCGGCCAACCTCACAAGAGCTGCGTTGTCCGGCGCGAGTTGCCCGTCCGGCAGCCTTGTCGTGTCCTCGAGGCCCGCCCGTGTGCCGTGTCCACGCCGCAGCCCTCGAGCCATGACGTGCCACGTGGCGATGTCGTCGCCATGATGAACCTGTTCCAAGCTCACGCCTGCGTCCGCCAATACTCTTTCCATCGCCTCTGCGTGTGCGACGGCCGCGGCAGGCTCCGCATCCAACGGCTCGACGAGAACGCGCACGCAACGATCTACGAGCCCCGAGCTCACGAAGCTGTGGGCGTCGTCGACGTGGAGAAGGCCCGCCTCGATCCCGACCCCGCGCGCAATCAACAACTCGCACAGCTCGACGATGCCGGCCTCTCCCTGGTTAGCGGTGACAAGCTCGGGCAACTCGGTCCATCGGGCTATCGCCTCCAGCCGCCCAGGATGGGGCACGATCGCCTCCGACGTGCTCAAGGAGATCGGGATCCCGGGACACGCGGCCCGGACCGCCCGCAGCGTCGCCGCGCACGGTACTGCGGCGAATGTCTCGGCACCGCTCTCGTCATACGGATGAAGGTGCAGCACTTGGGCCCCTGCCTCGACTGCCGCGCTTCCTTCGGCTGCAAGCTCGGCCGGCGTGCGCGGTATCGCCGGGTGTTCCTTGCTGGTTCGGGAGCCATTCAGGCAAGCCTGCAGAAGCATCAGTCGGGGCAGGGGGTCAGGCCGCCGCTACCCGAAGGTCCCTGTAAAGCAGGGCTGCATCGCCGAGGCGCCGGCGCAGCTCGCGTTCGAGACCGGCTATCGGGTAAAGGTTCTGCGGCGCGCGTGGGTCCTTGTGGGGTTTGGAGGAGAAGCGGGGGAGCGCGGCGGCGACGGCGTCGGCCAGCGCGATCACGTCTGAGGTCTCGTGATCGGCCGACGCCTCACAGCGCACCACGCCGGCCCAGGGATGACCGATCGAACCGGGAAGGCGCAAATACCAGGAGAAGCGGCTCCACGAGCTCATCATGAGGAACACCGGCGTGCGCTGTCCGGCTCCGAGGGCTGCGACGACTTGTTCCTGGGCTCCCTTGAGATAGGAGACGTGATGAGTCTTGATGTAGCCGACCGCGCCCGGCACGCTCTGGCGTCCCCGCAAGGGACCGTCTACGATCACGAGCGGTGCATCGTGGGCTGCGGCGAGGGTGATCTCGAGCTCGCCCATGCGCTGCTGCAGCGCCAGGCTGAGCACATCGGGGTCGCCCGACGGAGCGCTCCGCACCGGGTAGGAGACGTGCCGGCACATGATCGCTTCCGCCTGGGGAGCCGCCGTGAACAGGCCGCGCCGCACCTCTGCGGAGACCACCTCCGCCCGTCCATCGCACAGGACGGCGCCCGCCGCATAGGTGGCGCAGATCCCCGGACAGCTTGCCGCACCGTCCTCGATCCACACCTGGGCGTCGACTCTGCGGACGCCATCGGTGAACAGGATGCGCTCGGGGGCGGCCCCGAGCGATGGGGGAGTGATAGGCGCCCAGCCATCGAGGTCTCTTTCGATCTCGGCGTCGACGGTGGCGCCGGTCTCGGGGAGCTCGTGATCGGTGGCCGCGCCGTACTCGGGGGCCCAGGTTTCGATCGCGAACCTCATGCCGGCTGTGCCTCCAGTTCCGAAATCCTTTCAACAGTGGAGGTGATCTGGTTCTTCCGCACCCGAAACTGCAGAGGGACGCGCTCGGCCAGCTCGCGCACATGAGTGACTATGCCCACCATGCGTCCGGTGGCGGCAAGGTTCTCGACCGTAGCAGCCACCGTCTCGAGTGTGTCGGCATCAAGGGTGCCAAAGCCCTCGTCCAAGAAGATCGCGTCGAGGCGGGCGGCGCCCCGTGTAGCGAGCTCGGACAGCTGATCCGAAAGCGACAACGCCAGAGACAGCGACGCCAGAAATGTCTCGCCTCCAGAGAGTGTCTTCGCGGAGCGAGTTTCATCCGCGTTGTGATGATCGATCACCAGAAACTCACCGGTGTCGCTCAGGGTCATGGAGTACTGACCTGTAGAGAGCTCGTTGAGGGTCTGAGTGGCGCCCTCGACCAGCCGCCGCAGCGCTTCTTCCACGATCCAGCTCTCGAACCGACCCCGCTTGGCCGAAAGTTCCAGGGCGAGCCCGGACGCTAGCTTGGCTTCGGACCGCCGCCGTGCGACGACGGCCCGAAGCTCTTCTGCCGTGGCGATGCCCTGCTCGATACCTCTTACCGCGGTTGAAGTGACGGCAACGGCACCCGCGACCGTTTCGAGGATGCCCCCCTCCAGCACTTCGAGCTCGCAGTCGCGACAGGAGCGCTCGAGGTCCTCGGTCAGAACCGTCTGCTCCTTGGCGGCTTCGGATGCGCTCGCTTCGCACGCGGCGGCCTCCTCGGCGAGCTCTGGTGCCCTCCTCGCCGCCCACAGTGCAAGGCTGCCCCAATCCCCGGCAAGATCCGGGCCCTCGGTGGGAGGCGGGCGGTGCGCGGCCACGCGGTCGCGCCGTTCGTCGAACTGCCGGCGGAGTTTGCGCTCGGCTGCCTGTAGGCCTTCCCACTCCTTACGAGCCGCGCGAGCGTTGCGGATCGCCTTGGCCTCGGCGGCCCGCGCCGCCTCGACCCCCTTTTCGGCTTCGTCGATAGAGGCGAGCACCTCGGCCAGCGTCACTTCATCTCGCTCCTCGGCCAGCTTCGCATCCAGAAGGTCCCGCTGGTGTTCCAGCACGTTCATGCCGGCCTGGGCGGCGGCCATCTCTTTGGCCGCTGCCCCCAGCTCGGAGGCGGCCTTGATCCCGTCTGCGCGCGCGCTCATCAACTCGGCGCGCGCCACCTGGAGGTCGGGCGGGACCTCGTGCGCGGGGAGCTCCGTGACGAGTTGGAGGCATACCGGGCAGTCGTTGCCTACGGTTAGATCGGAGGCGAGAGCGTGCGCGGCGTGTTCGCCGCGCGCGGCCTCCTCAGACACGGCCGCGGCTTCAACTCGGGCGGTCGCCTCGTCGTGCGCCGACTGCGCCCCATCGAGCCTGCTGCCAGCGGCCCCCACTTCCGTCGCCTTCTCGGCGACGGCTTGGGCCAGCTCACCGCGGCTGCGGTGAGCGGCGATCGCTTCGAGCACCGGCTCTCGGGGGCCGCGCTCGGCGCGCGCCGCTGTTTGCACTGCCAACTCATCACCTGTGCTCGCGATCCGTGCCTCCGCATCCGCCAGGTCGGATGCGGCCAGGCTGAGGCGCGCCCCCAAGGCCGTCACCTCGGGGGGAATCTCGAGCGAGTCCAGCAGGGAGATCGCCTTGAGCGCCTCCTCGGCCGCGGCCTGAGCCGTTCTTTTTTTCTCCGCCAGCTCCGCCAGGCGCGGAGTGGCTTCTCTCACCGTCCGTTCGAGGGCCTGCAGGCGCTCGAGGCCGGAACGGGCACGCCGGAGGGCGTCGGGAGTGGCGTCGGCGAAGTCTTCTTCGAGGCGCCGGTCGTTGACCTCGCAATCTATCCGGGCATCGTTTGAGAGAGCCTGAGCCCGATGGCTCATGCGCTCGTAGACACCGAGGTTCAGGAGCTTCACGATCATGCCCTGGCGGTCCTTGGGCCCGTCGTGCAAAAAGCGGGAGAACTCACCTTGGGGGAGGACCACGCAGCGCGTGAAATGATCGAAGGACAGCCCGAGGAGCTCTGTGATCGCGGCCGTGAGCTCGAAGGCCCCCCGCGCAAGCACCTCCCCCCCGCACTCGAGCACCGCTTCCTTGGTCGTCGCGTTCCCCTTGCTAAGCTGCCTGACCACTCGCACGGCGCTGTACTCACGCTCGCCGAGGGCGAAATCGAGGCGGACCTTGGCCTCGAGCTTTCCGTGGCTGATCACCGGCGCAACCAGGCCCTTGTGGTCGTAGCGCGGCACAGAGCCATAGAGCACAAAGCAGATCGCGTCGATCACGGTGGACTTTCCGGATCCGGTAGGCCCCACCAGCGCGAACAGCTCGCAGTCCGAGAAATCGATCTCGGTTCTGTCGCGAAAGCTGGTGAACCCTTGCAGCTCGAGCCGCAGTGGCCTCATGCGCACTCCTCGTAGAGGGTCCCGAACAGTCGCACTAGCTCGGGATCATCGGAGTCTCGTTCGCTTAGGTATTGGGTGAACAGTTCGTGGGGCGAGTTGTGTGAGCGCTCCGCCCTGGCCGGCTCGGCCTCCTCTAGCTCGGGCCGCACCAGGACCTTGACGGCGTGGGGGAACAGAGCGCGTACTTCATCCGCCAGCCCGACGCGGATCTTTTCCTTCACGATGACGCGCAGGAGGTCGTCTCCGGTCTTGTGCAACGACTCGAGCGATTCGAGCGTCCCTTCGAACGTGCGAAGCCGGCGCCCGGAGCGCAGCGGCACTTCCTTTACCGTCGCCGGGTTGGTCTGGCTCGCCTCGATGACGAGCACCTGCTTGGACTCGGAACCGTCGTCGGAGAAGTCGAGCTGAAGAGGAGATCCGCAGTAGTGGACCGGGCATAGCCCCGGCATGCGCTGGGGCTTGTGGAGATGGCCGAGCGCGACGTAGTGCGCGGCGGCTGGAAAAGCGCCTGCGTCGATCGAGTAATCCCAGATCGTTTGTGCCGTGCGCTCGCCGCCTCCGATGGTGCCTCCGACGATCGTCAGGTGAGCGAGGACGAGGTTCACGGCGGATTGATCGAAGCCCGCGGTAAGGGTCTCGACGATGCGGTGCAGACGGGCGCGATAGATGCCTCCATGCTCGACCGCTTGCAGGCCCATGAGCTGGTCCGCCTTGACGATGTGGCGCTGCGACAGCCAAGGGATCGTGGCAATCCGTGCCCGCTCGCCCGAGGAGGTTGTGATCTCGAGCGGGGCCACGTTGTTTACGAACGCCCTGATCCTCACTCCGGCACTCTCGAACAGAGGTGCCACGGCGTCGAGGCGCCGCTCGTTGTCGTGATTGCCGGGCACCACCACCACGGGGGCCAGACGCCCGAGATCGAGCAGCGCTCGGTAGACGATGCGCTCGGCCTCGGGTGACGGCGACGCAGTGTCGAAGAGGTCACCGGCCACGAGGATGAGATCGACGGCCTGCTCTTCGGCGACTCTCGCTATCTCCTGAAGGACCGCGTGGTGCTCGTCGGTGCGAGGCGTTCCGGCGATCCCCTTGCCGACGTGCCAGTCCCCAGTGTGCAGGATCCTCACGAGCTAGGGAGCCCCTCGAACGGATCTTCGGGCTCGTCGAAAGCGGCAGGATTGGCACCGGCCTCCGAGGGGCGGCTGGCCCACGCCGGGAACGGGAACTCGACCAGCAGGGGGACGGGGATCTCGGGCTGGGACACCATCATCGAGCCCGGCTTGAGGATCGTGGCGCGGTCGCGCACCGCCCCCTTGAGGAAGCCGTACTGGCCGCGCTCGGCCTCGGCGGAGTCGAGCCGGCCGACCACGCGGATCGAGCTCTGCCCGACGATGCGATCCTCTACCTGGCTCGCGGTCTGCTGGGCCCCCACCAGGATGATCCCCAGCGAGCGCCCCCTTTCGGCGACGTCGAGCAGGATCTCCTTGATGGGGCTGCTGCCCTCCTTGGGCGCGTACTTGTTGAGCTCGTCGAGGACCAGGAACAGTAGTGGACGAGCCCGGCCCGAGCGCTCCTTCTCCTCAAAGGTCTTCCTTATGACCACGCCCACGACGAAGCGCTTGGCGCGGTCGGGGAGGTTGTGGAGGTCGACCACCGTGACCTGCTTCTCGAGCCGCACGCCGTGGGCCTTGGCGTCCGGGATGTCGCCGCGTATCAGCCGCTCCAGGGGCCGGATCGTGCCGTGGAGGCGGCGAACGAAGGCGTTGATGGTCCCGAGACCGATGGCGGGGCCGGCCCACTCGGTGCCTTCCTGAACCTTCGAGGTGATTACCTCCACGAGCTCTCGGAAGGTGCGCACCTCCGCGCCCTCGATGTTGACGCCGCCCTCGCCGATGGGGGTGGCGTGGCGTAGCTGTGCCGCGACATTGAATACCACCATCGTGTAGTGCTGGCGGTCGTCCTCGGCGTCGGCGAACAGAAACGGCAGCAGCTCGTCGCGGCAGAACTCCTCGATGGTCCAGAAGAACGAGGTGACTCCCTGGGACCGGCTCGACACATCGGGGGCCGCGTTGCGGTCGCCGACGCGCGGCGGCGCGTAGAAGGCGGCGCTTGTAAAGGGGCCGGGCGGCATACCCAGGGACCGGTAGCGGTCCTCGTCCTGCTCGGTGAGCTGAATGTTGGCATGGTCCAGGAACAGCAGGTCTTCGCCCTTGACGTTGAAGATCAGCGCTTTGGTGTTGAGCGCCTCGGCCCCCAGGACTCCGGAGTTGAAAAGGCTGTAGAGCAGGAAGGTCGCGTAGGTGGTCTTCGTGGCCACGCCCGAGATGCCCGAGATGTTGACGTGCGCCCCCCGGGTGCCGTCGAGGAACTCGAGGTTCAAGAACACGGGCTCGCCGCTCCTCGATACTCCCGCAGGCAGGCGCTTGTCCATGCCGTCGAAGAACAGAGCCTGGTCCCGGTCCTTGCCCTCGGCTCGCATGACGGCGGCGCCGGGCAACGGAGGGATGAATACCTCGGGCTCGACCCTGGTCGTGCTGATCTGTGCCGCTTCGCAGACCTCGCCGGGCAGCACCCCGTCCTCGATCAGGAACACGTCGGAGTCGAAGCGAGCGCCCTCGTAGCGGGCCCTGACCTGGGACACGATGCCGTAAAGGCTGACCGGTTCGCCCCCGGGGGGTCGCCGCACGGTGGCGACGACGTCGTCGAGCTGCAACGAGCGCCCGGGCTCGAGCGCGACCCAGAACTCAAGGGGGGTCGAATCGACCGTTCCGAGTACCCGGCCCACGAGACGTGCCTGGTCTTCGTTCATCCCATCCCTTCCATCGCCACTTTCGGCCGGCCCTGTTCGCATGTTTGCGGCCCTCTTTTCAGCTATCGACAGCGTACGCGCGGGGTGTGACAGATTGGCTGATATCCGGGCAGCACTCCGCCCATTGCCCCCTCCACGAGCCCGGCGAGGCCCCCGCCAACGGGCTACTTTGGTACGAAACGGGGCCTATG
>DASRPA010000015.1:0-21314 GCA_035646635.1 Actinomycetota bacterium
CAGCCCCACGCGGTCAAGCGTCCCCAGCGCGGCTCGGCCTTCGTCGACCCCCACAGCCACACCCTGCACCCGTCTAAATCGACGTCCCGGACGCGGATGTGCGGGATCTCCGAGGTGCGTGCGGTGGCTTCCGCCAGCGCCCACGCCGCCTGGCGCCGGGTTTCGGTGAGGCTGCTAATCGAGAAGCTCCGGCACAGCGCCACCTCGTCGTCGGTGAGCGGCCGCATGTGAAGCGACGAGCGCGCCGGCAGCACCAGGTCCAGGGTCGGGTCCCCGGAGCAAATCCCCAGTTGCCGGGCGGTGCAGAAGTAGAGGCGGAGCGCCGAGCGGCGCAGGTGCATGGTCGCCACGCTTGGGCGCCGTCGCTCCGAGCCAACCTGTCGGTGCCGAAAACTCGATCGCGCTCATGCCGCCCGCTCTCGCTCATACTCGTGAATTAGTCCACCCAAGACATCGCGCCTGAGCACTCGCCCCGATGAGTCATCAACAGGCGACGGTGGGTTCGGGGGAGCAGGAGGCTCCATGTCGAGTGCCCGGTGGGGCCGATGGCAGTTGTAATGCTCGACATAGACACGCAGGGTCGACTCGAGATCACCTCGTCCGAAGATGAGGATTCGGTCGAGCCACTCACGCCGAAGTGTACCGACGAACCGCTCGGCGAATGCATTCGCGAGTGGCGCCTTGATCGGGGTGCGGACGATCCTTAGCCCCTCGGAGCGGAACACTTCGTCAAAGGCAGCCACGTACTTGACGTCCCGGTCACGGATGAGGAAGCGAAACGGGAAGGCTTCCCACGTGCTCACCAGGTTGCGCGCCTGCTGGGTCACCCAGGAGGCGTCGGGATTGGAGGTGACGCCGGCGAGGTGCACTCTGCGGGTAGCGATCTCGATGAAAAAGAACGCATAGAAACGACGCAGGAACACGGTGTCGACGGTCAAGAAGTCGCAAGCGATGATGCCTGCTGCTTGGCGGTTGAGGAATTCCCTCCAGGAAAGCCCCGACCGCCTCGGGGCGGGGTCGATGCCTTCCGAACGCAGGATCGACCACGCGGTACTGGGCGCGATCGCGATCCCGAGGTGCTTGAGCTCTCCCTGGATCCGCCTGTAGCCCCAGGTCGGGTTGTCCTCGGCGAGGCGGATCATCAGCTGACGAACCTCTCCCTGCGTGGGCGGGCGGCCTTGTCGCCGTGGGCACGTCCAACGACGCGCCACGAGCGAGCGGTGCCAGCGGAGGACTGTCTCGGGACGGACGAACAATGAGGGCCAGCGCCTCTTCCGCAGGACACGGCTGGCGGCGGCGAGGATTGCGCGGTCATGCGGCTTGAGATCCGGCCTCTTCACCTGGCGCTTGAGGACGCAGGGCTGGTGGCGGAGCACCAAAATCTCAACCTCCTTGGCCTCCTCGGAGCGGCAGGGCGATGACGACGAGCTCTAAGAGGCGACGCAGGCCCCAATAGAGGAGCGAGAGGATCATGAGGTCGCGGGTCTTCGGTTTCACGTGCTGGACACCCTAGAGGTCTCGGACGGAGTCGGCGGCATACAGCCAGGTTCGAACGACCCTGGTCTACAGGCCGAATCGAGTTTTCGGCACCGACAGGTTCCGCCGCGCTGCCATTACCGATTTTGAAGAGGCGAGTTCGAGGCTCCCGGCTACAGGGTGCTCGACGCGCTCCGTCCGGGCTCGCTCTCGGGCACGCGAACGAGGCCCTCTGATCGCGACTCCCCAATCGCCAGCTCGGCCGCAACCGCTAGCCCCAGGTGCAGGGCCAGCGACGAGAGGGAGGACCATAGGAGCAGCGCGATGACCGAGAGCAACGGCCCGTATGCGGAGCTACTGCTTAGTGAGAAGAAGAGAGCGAGGGCGAGGCTGAACAAGAACCACAGCACGACCGCCGCTGCCGTGCCCGCGGCAATCGCCGTAGGAGAGCCGAAGCGTTCTCGCGGCGCAGTTCGGAACAGGAGGTAGATGCCGACAGCGGTTACTGCGATCCCCGAGGGCCAGCGCACCACGGTCCAGACCGTGAGCGCCGCACTCTCCCAACCGAGGCCCTCGGAGATCGCTCGGCCGCCGGCGAGCGCGAGCCCCCCGGCCGCCAGGAGCACCCCCGCGGACAACGCGAGCACCAACGCGATACCGTAGTGCTGCCCAAAGGGTCGATCCTCGGACTGGCCGGCGAGCCGATTGGCGGATCGCTCGACTTGCGCCATCGCCAACGTGCCGGCGAGCACTGTGGCCAGCAGCCCGAGGACCATCACGGTCGTCCCTCCGCTGGCGCCCTGACTTGCCGCCTCTCGTAGTAGCCGGCCGGACGGCCCGGGAGACAACGTGTCGGCCAGTTCCTCGACGATGCCTCGGACTCGCGGCAGGTCGAACGCGCTGGCCAGGCCTACCAGCCCGATGAAGCCGGAGAGCAGCACGAACATCGACTGGTACGCGAGCGCCCGGACGTGACTCGTGCCGTCGGCCTCCCAGAACCGCTTCACTGAGGATCTCGCGAGCTCACCTCCGCCCCCCCGGCGAACCGCTAGCCACACCGCGAAGCCCCCGCTCCTTCCTCGTCATGTCCAGAAGGCGTCCATCCGATCGCGAAACCTACCCCGGCCGTAGCGTCACCGGTAAGCGATGGCGCCTTTGCCCGGGTGCCCTGGATACGTAGCCGGCGCAGCCCCTAGAATCCTCTGCGCCTACGCCCCATGAGGCGATCGAGAACCCCTCTGCGCCTACTCCGCATGAAGAAATAGAGCGCTAACGCCACCAGAACGACGATGATCACCCATCCAATGATGCCAATACCCAAGAAGGCTTCGTTGCCTCTTTGGCCGGACTGTGCTAGGTAGAACAGCAGACCCACGTAACACCTCCTCTCGTGACCTTGAGTCGAGTGTGGACGCAGGTGCGCGCCCTGTCTAGGGGGATGGAACTATGCGAAAGACGCCCCACGGGGGCTTTTCCCAGAGCGGGTGTCAGGCGGGACCGCGGACGAGGAACCCGATAGTCGCGGACGATCCGACTGCTACGCCTGACAGCTAAGGGCACCGGCTGGCCACCAGCCGCCGGGATACGGTGCTTGAGGAAGTGTCCGGCGGCTCACGGCGGCTTGCAAGTCTTCTCGGACGCCGAGAAGGCTGAGATTGGGCGGAGCGATGGCGATATCCTCCAGTTCGGCTTCGTCGGGATCATCATTGAAGACCTCGCGAAACATGTCCGCACCTCGACCTTGACCTCGTGATCGGTGAACGTCCATTCACCACCGCCCTTGCGGCACGCTTGCTATGGTGGGGACGAGAGGGATAACTCACCCGCTGCAAGGTGGGGCGCAAAGCCACCGGTCTCTTGCCGCGGTTCATGCACGGTTGTCGTGGTAGTCGGAGAGGGCGTCTGTTAGGCCCAGCCCCAGCCCATCGTAGCCCTGCCCATGGAGCCTCTTGCCAATCGGAAACCTTGCCTTCAGGCCATTCCTCTTAACCTTCTCCAGCCACTCTGGGGAGCCTTGACCTCTGGCGCCATTTCTTGCCGACGGGGAAGAGCAAGTCGCCCGTGTGCCCGCCCCTTTACCCTTCTGACTCCGGCTGACGCGAATGCACCCCTCCCCATAACACCCAAGGTCGCTGGAAGATACCTCAACCGCTGGTCAGTGGATGGTGGTCAGAGCCCCTGCCTACTCGAGATGGACGTTCCTTCTGGAGCTCATTCGGCTTCCGGACCCCGAGCGGAGTTAGTTAGTGCCGCTGCTGACTATGATCCCCCCAGCGCGGCGAGCTACGCGAGTTCTTCGGCCTTCAAAGTCTCGACCCGGCCGGTGATCACCCGGTTCACCAACCACAGGCCGAGGCCGATCAGCAGCAGCAGGGCTGCCTTCACCAACACGCTCCCCTCCTGGCGCGTGAGCAGGCCGAAGCAAAAGACGGCGCCCAGCACCGGCATCACGGTGGGGGCCACGAAATGGGGATGCTCGACGCGGTCTCGCCGCAATACCAGAACCGTCACGTTGACGAGCGTGAAGACGCCGAGCAGGAGCGCCGCGGTCGTTGCCCCGAGGGCCTCGACATCCGCCGTGCTCACCAGAACGACGCCGATGAGCGCCACAAACAGGATCGCCATCACCGGCGTCCTTCGACCCTGGTGAACCTTGCTGAAGAGTTTCGGAACGATCCCCTGCTTGGCCATGCCGTAGACGAGTCGCGACCCCATGATGAGGTTGATGAGGGCGCTGTTGCTCACCGCAACGAGAGCTATGAGCGAGAACAGGGCGGCGGGCACGGGGAACCCGCTGACCTTCACCACCTCCAGCAGAGGTCCGGACGAGGCGGCGAGCGTTCCGGTGGGGACGACCATCGAGGCGGTGAACGCAACCAGCAGGTAGACGGTTCCGGTGACGGCCAGACCGATGAAAAGAGCGCGCGGGAAGACGCGGCTGAGATCCCGGGTCTCTTCCGCGATGTTGACCGAGTCCTCTAAGCCGACCATCGCAAAGAAGGCGAGCGTCGCCCCCGATAACACTGCGAGCGGCGGAGCGACGCCCTCCTTGAACTCGAAGGCGCGCCCGGGATCTCCCTGACCCGTGAACACAGTTATCAGGCCTATCACGATGATGATGAGCAGACCGGAGAGCTCGATGGTCGTGAAGCCCAAGTTGAGCTTCACGGACTCGGAGATTCCCCAGAAGTTGACCAGCGAGAGGATTGCAAGAAATGCCAGGGCTACCGCCACCGTGGGCAGCGCCACGAACTCGGTGAGGTAGTCGCCCCCGAAGGTCACCCCCGCCGCGCTTGCCGACGTGATGCCGGACATGACCACGGCGAAGGCGACCATGAAGGTGAGAAACGGGATCCCGAAGGCCTTGTTGACGTACAGCGCCGCACCTGCCGCGTACGGGTAATTGGTCACGAGCTCTGCATAGGCGAACGCGGTGACGAAGGCGACGAGGATGGTGACGAGAAACGACACCCAGATGGCGCCTCCGACGTTTGCCCCGACTTCTCCCACCAGGGCGTAGATGCCGGTTCCGAGGATGTCCCCGATTATGAAGAAGGTCAGCATCGGCCGGCTTACGACCCGGCGGAGCTCCTCCTTGGAGTCGGTCCCCTTCGCTGCCCCTTGGGCACCGACACCGTCGGACGACTCATGGCTCATACCATCCACCCCCCCTGTCCACCCCCTGTGGACGACACACGGCGATCTTGGCTTACGGAATCCTTGCCGTCAGCGGTTGGGGCCTTGTCGACGACGCAGGAGAAGTTACCTGCTCGCAGACGCTGTGGACTCGATCCTCCGGATCGGACCCGTCGAGTGAACGGGCTGGGCCACATCGCCCACGATGTTGGGCGAGGTAGCCGCTCCTCGCCCACTGATGCGTCCCGAGCCGCCGGGTAAAGCTGTGCATCCCGACCATGCGCACGAATCGCTCCCCACACGCGATGAAGCCGGGGGGCCGATCGATTTCGTCAGGCTAATCTGGTCCAACAAAGAGCTGAGGATCCTGGGATCAAAGATCCCGATGCCACCGGAGCTCGTGCATCGCTACGTCACCGCGACCCTGCACGTCAGGACACAGCGCCTTGTCGTGGAATGCGAGGGCCATTCGCGGCACGCGGGGAGCTTCCATACTCCTTGAAATGGTGACCACGAGCAAACGATGTGATGCTAGGAACCTCGGGCTAAACAAACCGGAACGATCTGGTGCAATGTGTGAGGTAGCCCAAGAGCAGGGGTACATCATACGAGCGAAGCTTCAGTCGCCTTCGTCCACCTTACGCTTGAGCGCGAGGCCATACCACAGGCCGAAGAGAGTCAGGCCGATCGAGGTCGACCAAGCGATGGCAACAACTCCGCCGAAGATGACGTCGGTGATGACGAAGAACGCCGCAGTCATTGCAAGGGCAAGGAACACGCCACCCGCGATGGTGACGGGGTTCATGATCTCCAACATCTTTTCCTTGTCGCCGTGGCGCCAGCGCAAGCGATGGAAGGTGGTGGGCGCGGTCATCAGACCAGCCGAGATGGTGGTGAACAGCAGCGACAGGAAATAGGCGTTCTTCTGCACGTCGGTAACGCTGCCGAAACGCTGGCTGAAGGGTGCTGCCAACAAGAAAGCAAACAGCACCTGGACGCGGGCAGCACGACGCGGAGTTCGTTGAGAAGCTCTATCCACTCCTTGTCGAGTTCTTCCTTTCTCCCCACTGGCACGTTCCCCCTATTTGCGATCCGTCGCGTTCTCGGCTACCGAACGCCACGCGTCTTCCGAACGGGGCATAGTATCCTGCAGCAGCCCGCCAAGTCGATCTCGCCGACGCACGTACGGGATCCACGGTCGCCATACACGGGATGAAAGATCGAGTCGTGGGGATTTTCGGATCGGTGCGCCCTTTCCCCACCAACCTCCCTCGCTAAAGACCCCTACCACGTTCCCGAACTAAGCGCTCATCTCATCGGCGTCCGGGCCTTACAGGCATGATCGGCGCGGATGCCGACTAGGGACTCGCCACCGAAGGCTGCTGCAAGCTTCTTTCTACCTGACTCGGATACGCGTTCGATACCTTGGTCATGCCAGCGAGCTAGCGTAACGACAGCTGCGCCAGCTTGCGTTGGGGACCTGATGAACTCACGAGAAGGCTCTGTTGCGACCTCCAAGGATCCTGCTCCTGGACCTCTTCCACGGATCCACCCTCTATGCAACGCGCCAGGCCCGGGAGCTGTTCCGGCTGGCATGCGGTAGCTCTTTGGTACTTACCGCTTGGCAGCAGTCCGCTTCTTGGCGGAGGGCTGCTTCTTGGCAGCAGTCCGCTTCTTGGCGGAGGGCTGCTTCTTGGCAGCAGTCCGCTTCTTGGCGGAGGGCTGCTTCTTGGCAGCAGTCCGCTTCGGTATCGGAGCAGCCGTCGACGCCTCACGGTTCGCCTCGGTCGCGATCCCGTTGGTCCGGTGAGCGACTTGTTCGGTGGCTGTGATCATGTCCTTGGCGAACTGCCGCTGCGTGTCGATCAGCTTCGAGGCGAAGTCGAAGGCGTTGTCGATGGCCTCCTCGAGGCTCGGAAGCTCCTTGTTCCACGACGCCGAGGGGGTCTCGGGGATCAGCTTCTGGACGGTCTCCGCCCAGGTGCGAACCCCGTCGAGGACGGCCTTCTGGCCGAGCTCGACGGTTTCCAGCATCT
This sequence comes from Actinomycetota bacterium, assembly GCA_035646635.1. Lineage (GTDB taxonomy): Bacteria > Actinomycetota > CADDZG01 > CADDZG01 > WHSQ01 > JACDAL01. The sequence goes on from DASRPA010000015.1 coordinate 7,149, forward strand.
GATCCTGAACCGCACCGGTCTTGTTTCTCGTTGTAGACATTCGTTTCTCCTCGTTATCTGGCATCGGTCCTTGCTAACTATACTTATCGCTCGCCCACTTTGTCAAGTGGCTTCGGGGCGCTAGAGAGGAACTGCCGCGCTATGCGTGCGAAAGCGACCGACCCAATGCGCCCTCCGCGCTGGAACCTTCCGAGAGCCCCGTCGCAATAGCCGAGAGGCGCGTCTCTTCTGGGAGCCGCTCACAGCGGGGTCGGAACGGATGCTTCCCACAACCGGTCAGCTCCAGGCCGCGAGAGCCCCAAAACAAGAACCACCAGGTGCGTGAACGTCGACACATTCGCCATTGTTACGCGTCGCTATCTCGTTTTCGTCGACACGATGGCGACCCCAGCGCTTATGCGCCAGGCGGTGGAGCGGATCGCGCCCGAGCGTGGAGACCGTGCGCTGCTGGTAGTGAACACCCATGCTGACTACGACCAGGCTTGGGGAAACCAAATCTTCGAGCAGCCCGATGGGGAGTATCCGGCCACGATAATCGGACACTCCCTCGGTCCGGCTAGGCTTTTCGAACGGATCTTCCCTACGGGCTCGAGCGGATGCGACGAAAGCACCCCGGCCGGTACGATGAGGTCCGGCTGGTCGCGTCCACCATGACGTTCGCTGGGCCTTTCCGCATCGACGGCGGTGACCTGCGTCTCGACCTAGTCGAGACACCTGGGCACACAGAGGACCACGTAAGCGTGTGGATCCCGCAACTCCGTCTCCTGTTGGCAGGGGACGCGGTCGAGCACCCATTTCCGCACGTTCTACTTCGCATATCGGCGGGTCAGCAGAACTCGCTGGCACCGCTTCGGCAAAGGGAGCTCGTCCAAGAAAGTATTCGTCGTTACCGATGGAACCACCTACGATCGAGTGAATCGGCGAGGTTAGTACAGGGAGCTAATCGACATCAACGGTTTCACTGGTTATCCGCATCGCAAATGGGTCCTTAGGGCTACCTTTCCTTACCAAGGCCGATATCTAAGATCAGCGGCCAAGGTCCGCGTGCGAGCCGCCTATGGCGACTAGTCGCTGACGCATACCCGCAAGTCGCCTCCGGAGCATGTCAGCCAGTCAAGAACGCCAGCAGCACGCGATTGAACTCCTCGCTATGGGTGGCGTTGAGCCCGTGCGGGGCGCCCTTGATGAGCGCCAGCTCGCTCCCTTTGACCGCCCCGTGGGTACGCTTGCCGCTCACCTCGAACGGGACGATGGCGTCTCCGTCGCCGTGGATGATGAGCGTCGGCACGTCGATCTTATCGAGGTCTTCGCGAAAGTCGGTGCGACCGAAGGCGGCGATGCAGTCGAGGGTTCCCTTGGGCGAGGCGAAGGCTGCGATGTCGCGCGCGTAGAGCCGCTGGGGCTCGCTGATGAGATCGCTACGCTCGCCGGCGGTGAAGAAGTTCTGAGTGAACCCGTCGAGGAACGCAATCCGGTCCCCACGCACGCCTTCCTCGAACTGCTCGATGGTCGCGTCGTCCAGCCCGCCGTCGGGGTTGTCCTCGCTCTTGTAGAGGTAGGGCGGTACGGCCGCGGCGAACACCGCACCGCGGATTCGCTCGGTCCCGTAAGTGCCGATGTAGCGAGCGACCTCGCCTCCGCCCATCGAGAAGCCCACGAGCGTCGCGTCGCGCACATCGAGGTGCTCTAGCAGCGCGTGGAGGTCGGCCGCGAAGGTGTCGTAGTCGTAGCCGTCCCAAGGCTGAGAGGACCAGCCGAACCCGCGCCGGTCGTAGGTAATGACGCGGTGCCCGGCGTCGATCAGCGCCGGGACCTGGTTCTCCCACGAGCGGCCGCTAAGCGGCCAGCCGTGGATCAGGATGATCGGCCTCCCGGAGCCGTGGTCCTCGTAGTACAGCTCGAGGGGGACGCTGCCAGCGCTCTTAACGGTCAGCTTGGGCATCAAAAGACCTCGCCTTCGGGATTGGACTATTACTCCCGCAGCGTGGTGGCTCCGGGTCCTCGCGGGTGAGCTTAGTTCCTTTCGGATCACCGATCAAAACGCTGCGGCGGAGGACTGGGTCGCCTCGCCACCCTGGCCGCTCGCGCCCGCGCGACCGCCGTGCTCCAAGGAAGACCCCGCCGTCCCCAGGGGCCATGTCGATGTAGCGGCGCTACGCTACTCAGAGGCGCGACCCCATGACTGCGACATCGACTTCCCATTAAGGCCGGCGAGCCCATAGCACCTCAGCCCGGCCTGGGCTGGGACCGCCCATCCGTTGAAGATGATCGCTACTCCGACTGCCGCTGTCGCAGCCTGGACTTGCTCATCTCCAGCCTCCTCGCTTTAGACATTGACAAATTCATCTCAGTATCGAAGCCTCACTCACAGTTCTGGTTGTTCTCGCCGTTCGTACATCCGTCCATCCCGGTTCCGCCGTCCAGCAAGTCATCGCCGTCCCCGCCGTCCAGCAAGTCGTCGCCCCTCTCGCCTCTCAGAGAGTCGTTGCCGAGACCTCCGTCGATAGCGCCATTTCCACCACCAGCAAGAACGAAGTCGTTGCCGCCGAGACCGAGAATGGTGTCCACACCGGAAGACCATCTGAACCTATCCTCTATGTGGTTCGGTCCCGCATCCCCCGTGAGCATGTCGCTAAAGTGCGAGCCGACAATGTTCTCCAAGCCGGTCAGAGAATCCGTTCCCGACCCCGTTGCCGTGCCGGCTTGGAGGCTTACCACCATTGGGCCATCGGCGCGCAAATACACTGCCAAGTCCCCTTGGCCGGGCCCGCCATCAAGGGAGTCGTCGCCAGCTCCCGGTTCCAGCCAGTCGTCGGGCCCGTCACCCCCACGGAGAGTGTCATTGCCATCCCGCCCAAAGAGATTGTCGTGTCTTCCCGCGCCGCCTATGAGCGTGTCGTTTCCTGAGAGCCCCAAGAGATCGTCCTGTCTTCCCGCGCCGGCGTCCAGCAGATCGTCGCCGCTACCGCCTTTGAGGCCGTCGCGGCTGGTGCCCGAGTCCCTTAGCTCGTCGTTGCCGTCGTTGCCGTGGAGCCAGTCGAAGTTCTCGCCGCCCGCGAGAAGGTCATTGCCGGATCCGCCGTAGACCCTGTCACCGTCCAGGAAACCGGAAAGACGGTCTCGACCGCCCCCACCGCGGATTAGATCATTTCCCCGACCGCCACAGATGCGGTCGTTGCCGCCGCGCCCGTTGATGATGTCGTATCCGCCGCGAGCGATAATGACGTCGGCTCGCTGCGTCCCCGTCAAGGTGTCTTTGCCGGCGGTTCCGAGGATTGTGGCCGCTCTCCCATAGCACCTCAGCGCCGCCTGGGGCGGGGACTGCCCCTCCGCTGAAGGCGATCGCTCCTGCGACCAACATTGCCGCAACCCTGGATCGCTCATCTCAGCCTCCTCGCTTAGCTGCTCCCTGCAGCTTCTTGAGGGAATGCTCCCCCGGCTTAGGTCAGAGGGAAGTCACGAAGCGAACAAGCAGGCTGTTCGCCTCCTTACATGAAACTCGACGGTCCAACAGAGGGACTTAACAGATTGAGTTGTCAAACGCCTGGGACAATCTGGGGATGGCGCGACCCCCACCGTGCTCATCATCTCGGCCGAAGCGGCGCGCCGCCTGGGGGTAAGCCGCGAGCGGGTCCTGGCAGTTGCTCGAGCAGGGGACGTTGGCCGGCTTCCGCATCGCGGCTGGACCCCAACCACTTGAATTGATACGTTTTCCATCGTCACCTGCCCGCCGCCGGCTGCGCGGATCTCGCGAGCCGCGCCCTCGGTACGGCCGCGGTCCCGGCCGGTGATCGCGAGATGCGCACCCATCGTGGCCAGGCCCAGGGCGGTCGCCCTGCCGATGCCTCCGGTCCCATCAGTGATCAGCAGTGTCCTGCCTGCCATCGGTCTGCTGTGGATCTCTGTTCCATCTAGGTGCACTTTTGCTGTTGGGATCAGTGAACATTTTGCAATTGACATCGGCGTTGCTCAGGGGCCCCATGAAGCTGCCCCGGTTTTTCGGACGTTTCTCAACTAGACAGCGGACTTCTCAGCGAGCCACTTCCTTTCGTACGCTAATGGAGCGAGGTAGTCAATGGAAGAATGGCGCCGACGACGGTTGTAGAAGACCTCGATGAAGTCGAACACAGCAAGGCGCGCCTCGCTGTGGTTGGAGAAGACGCTGCGATCGATGAGCTCGCATTCCAATGTGGCGAAGAAGCTTTCGGCCATAGCGTTGTCGTAGCAGTCGCCTACGGAGCCCATGGATGCGGCGATGCCGGCATCTCTCAGGCGGCGACCGAAGGCGAGCGAAGTGTACTGAGATCCCTGGTCCGAGTGGTGGATCAGACCAGACTGAGGACGTCGCCGCTGGATCGCCGACTCGAGTGCTTCGGTGACCAGCTCGGCGGAAAGATCTGTCCTCATCGACCAGCCGACTACGGCGCGGCTGAATACGTCTAGCACCGCCGCGAGATACAGAGGCCCCGAGGAGGTCGGCACATAGGTGATGTCGGCGGTCCACAAGCGATTCGGCTCCAGAGCCTCGAACTTTCGTTCCACCAGATCGGGAGCCGGCCGGGCATTGTGATCGCGCTTGGTTAGCCAGTGACGTCTGCGCCGGTGGCAGCCCTTGATTCCCGCGGCCTTCATGATGCGGGCGACCCGCTTTCTGCCGCAGCGGACGCCGTAGTCCTGTCTCGGCTCTACGTGGATGCGAGGCGCCCCGTAGGTCTCGCGGCTGGCCTTGTGGATGCCCTTGATCCTGTGCAACAGGATGTGGTCGCCGATGCTGCGCTCACACGGCCTGCGTCCCAGCCAGTCGTAGTAGCCGCTGGTGGATATCTCAAGTACCCGACACATGATCGTGACGGCATGGTTTGCCCTCTCCGCGCGGACGAACCGGTAGCTCACCTCCGGCTCCCGTTCTCCTTGGCGAAGAAGGCAGCGGCTTTTTTTAGGATCTCGCGCTCCTCCTGGAGGACCCGATTCTCCCGCCGCAACCTGCTCAGCTCCTGCCGCTCCTCGCTCGAGAGCCCTTCCCGGAGGCCTCCGTCGATGTCTTCCTACTTGATCCAGGAACGCAGGGTCTCGTTCGAGATCCCGAGCTCGGTCGCTACCTGGCGCATCGACTTCTCCCGTTTGACCGAGCGGTACAGCCTCACCGCCTCCGCCCTGAACTCAGGGGTGTATCGACTCCTTCTGTTCGGCATAGACACTCCTTTCCGAGCACCTATCGTGCCCGACGTTCGAGTGTCCGTTAAACCGGGTCAACCTCACCAGAGCCCTTGGCGTCGGTGGTTCACGGCCTCTGTCTATCGCCGCCGGCACAATATCCCTGCGTGTCAGGTGCCAGTCGCTCCACAGGAAGGTGTGAAGCGACTGAATCGCAACGGAACCCTCCCCCACCTTGTGGCGCCGGTTGGGTGTGCCGGGCCGGGACAAGTATCGACAGCGGGCAGACCATCCGTCACCTGGCGCTGCCTCTGATCAGACCGCCTTGACTATGGCGTTTAGGAGGCATCTCGCACCTAGTGCCGAGGATGAGAGGCCTGCCAAATCGATCAGGAGCGACACTCTTCAAAGTGCCGATACCTCTTGTAGAGGGACGAGAGGCGCCCTATGGCAGGAAGGATCGTGGTGAAGGACAACAGCAGCGATAAAGGCGGAGGCAAGCCCCCCGGTATTCCTCCGCCCAGCACGCCGCAAACCGCAGAAACGCGCAGAGGTCGACGGGGCCTCGTACCCGAGAGGGCAAGCAGACGAGCTCGCAGAACGCCACGTCCCACGGCGCCTATGCGAGATCCGTTCACCCGGTACGAAGCGGGGCCCTGGCGGAGAATCCCGCCGAAGTCGAAGCCTTCATTGAGGCCATTGTTACGGCGAAAAACCCCCGGGACGCGATCGAACGCGAGGTTGCGTGCCAGATCGCCAACGCCCTTCTTCGCCACCGCCGCGCCGGTCGCCTCGAGGCCTACGGGCTGGCCCACTGCTCCCAGGTGGATGCGCGCCATGACGCCGCCGTCTACACGGCAGAGCTGCTTGGGGATGTGCTCGAGGGGACATCTCCGACAGAGGAGGCAGACTTCCGGTCGTTGGTGGCCTTCATCCGCCACAAGATGGGCGCCACTCTGCTTTACATCATGGAGCCCACCTCCGACCCGAGCTCGACCAGCGAGGCCGACAAGGAACCCAGACAGCCCTGGAGGCTCACGAGCGAGCCAATCGAGGAGCCAGAGCAGTACTTCTGGAAGCTGATCGAACACTTCTGGGGCAACGACACCGAAGCCGCTCTCCGCTGGAGCGAACAGGTCCGCGCCGAGTGCGTGGAGGAACGGGAGCGGGCCGAAGAAGAGACGGCTCGCTCCCAGGCAGCGGCCGGGCTCGAGATGCTCGCCAAGGTCTCGGTCATAGACGCTCGCACCTTTAAGGATCTCGAGCGCCTCGAGCGGTACTACGAGCAACTCCAGGCGAGGTGATCCCGGAGGTCGAAGGGTCAAAGGAGGTCGAAATGAACTAGCCCGCGAAACGAACCCATTTGTGTCTTGCGACCGCTCTGGTCTTGTCGCCGAGCTGTGGTGACGTCGAAGCTGTGAACATCACGTTCCCGAAATGGCCAGATCCGTTACGAGGCCTTGTCGCTGATGGCCGATGGACTGCTGATTCACGGTTCTCTACCGGCCCCACGAGGGCGGGGCATGCAGAAAACCCGGTAGAAAACCCCTCTGACCAGGGCATTCATACATGACGACCATCAATTCTACGTCGGGGAACGTCCGGAAGACCCGCCGCCGTGCCAGGACTTCGCCTGGCCTGGATTTCGGCCGTGCTTGTGACAGAGGAAAAGCATCTTGGCCTCCGATCGTCGTGGCAGCTCAGTTTGGTATCTGCATGCTCGACCCTTGTCGACCGGCGAGGGTGTCCGTTAACATCGGGGAATGGCTGCCATCTCAGACGAATCTGTCGTCGCCCTGCTGCCCGAACTCGCCGAGGCAGCCCGTGCAAGCAATCTGACAGTGGATCGCTTTGTTCCTCCGCGCACTGGAATCGTGGAGGAGGCTGCTGCTCGTCGACACCAGTTCATCCACGGCCGACGTGGAGTTGGCAAGAGCACCCTCCTGCGCAGGGTGCAGAAACAGGTCGAGGCCGCGGGTAGCCCCGCGGCCTTCATCGACCTCGAGACTCTCCGCGGAATGGAATATCCCGACGTTCTGATCGAACTTCTCGTCCAACTCCTGCTTTCGTTGGAAATGGAGCTGAAGGGCGCAGCCAAGTCACGAGGCTGGCGGAAGCGAACAGCGCTCTTTAGAACAAGAGGCCGTTTGCGCGGGCTGCGGTCAGACCTGGCTGGCCTTTTGCAAGAACCGCAGGAAGCGCGGCATTCCGTGCGGAAGCTGCAGTCGAAGGCCCGCCGCTGGGCAGCGGGAGGAGACATCAGTCTGAGCGCGGCCTTCCGGAACGTGCGTTCGAGCGTGGGCGCCGAAATGGGGCGAGGAGGATCGCAATCCGAGGACAGGACAGTCGAGGCGGAGTTCTCGCGGACGAAGATGGATGGCCTTTACACTTCGGCGACCACGATTCGATCCGTGTTGACCGCGGCCATGGAGAGCCTAGGGAATGCGTCGGCGTACGTGACCTTGGACGATTTCCATCACATCGCTCTCGACGATCAGCCCAAAGTTGTGGCGTACCTTCATCAGGTGATCAAGAACCTTCCGATCTGGCTCAAGGTGGGAGGTGTCAGACACCGGCTGAACCCGTACGTAGAGGGAGATCCACCGATGGGCCTACAGATCGGCCACGACGCGAGTGACTTGTCCCTCGATGTGACTCTAGAGAGGTTCGAAGCGGCTCAGGAGTTCTTAGAGAGAGTGCTACGTGGCATTACAGAGGCACTTTCGGTTGACATCGATAGCATGTTGACCGATGGCGGACGGACCCGCCTCGTTCTGGGCTCGGGAGGCGTCGCCCGGGATTATCTGAACCTAACATCGATGGCGCTTCGAACGGCGAATGAACGACCATCGAAGCCAAGTCGACCTCATAACCGCATCACCGCCGGGACGTGAACGATGCATCGGCAAAACTGTCGCACCAAAAACAGAAGGACTTGCTGCTCGACTCAGGGCCAAACGCGGAGAGTCTCCGGAAGCGCCTCTCGCATGTGGCTTCGTTCTGCCTCGATCACAACGAAACCAACGTATTCCTCGTTGAAGGGACAAAGCTAGAGGAAGAGACTTGGGGCAAGGAGATCGCGGCGCTCGCTGATCTCCGCCTCCTCCATGAGATAGGTAATACATCTGTCCAAAGCAGCGACTATCGGGGACGGCGGTTCGTAGCATTCACCCTCGACCTCAGCAACTATACGGGCACTCGATCCGAAAGGATCCGCCAGATCGACTTCTGGACGGCAGCCGGTAAACAAGAGCTTCGGCGCGTGGGCCTCTTATACGACCCGGACATCAGCGAGGCTACCAATCGCGGTTCTGAACGCATGAAGCTGGAACCCGTGGATTGGTCGACTCCTCCACTTCCCGGCCTGGATCCGGATGCAGATCCGCCTTCGGGCTGACCGTTCACTTGTTGACCGACCGTAAATCAGTCTCTGCTACGAACCCTGACGCCGGGAACCCGACGGCGAAGCTTGTAAGAGACGGCGCTCTTAGCTCCTTCCTCTTACTCCCAACCGATCAAGGAAGCGGCTCGATCCAGGCTTCGCGCCTCAAAGCCTTGGCCACGGCTTCGATGCGCTCGTTCATAGAGCACCCTTCCTCCGGCCCACGCCCCCACCCAGGCGGTTGACCTGGGCCCTGTCGGCCCTCTCGCCTATAGTCTCGTCCGGAGATCCACAAGTCGCACGAGATCGCGGTCGCTTCCACACGTCGACTGGAAGTACATAGGACCCTTCATCCGCCGTTGAAACGTTGTGGATGAGGCGAACCCACTCGTTCCGTGTCAACGCCGAGCGAACCCTGAACAATCCGCCGGTTGAAACTGAACACCCTCATCGGATCGACTCTGAGTCCAGCACCTCCCTTCCCTTGTCCTTTGAGTCCCTTGTCCCTTGAGGCGATAGCTTTCGCCTTCAGCACGATGACTCAGCGTGGTGGACGAGAGGGTCGACTATGGCCGGCGTGACCGGATCCTCAATGATCTCCGCCCAGCCGAGGATATCTAAATTGGAGCTCAGGATCGCTGACGAGCGCTCGAAGCGAGAGCTGATCAGGGGAGAAGAACAGCGCCGCGCCTTCGGGTCAAAGGGAGGCAGCCGACCTCGTCGATGATGAGCAGCGCCACACGTCCAAGACACTCGTACTCATGAGCCGTCAGACGGCCCGGACTGCTTGGTCAGGTTGTTAACCCGGCTCCGCAACATGGAGACGAGGTCGCGTACCTCGGTGAGGTCGGCTTCCTCTTCATCGAGGATGGCGGCGAACGCCTTCCGGCACCACTGGACGTAGGACGGGTGGTCCCTGTGGATGAGAAGTGAGATCAATCGCTCGGCGGCATCGAGGCGTCCCCACAGGTAGTCGTTCTCGCGGTAACTGCGCTTGAAGAAGGCGGCGAAGTGATGCAATCCTGTCCCCTTCAGCTTTGGCTCCTGTCCCGGGATCGAAAGCAACGTTGCGTCGTCGGGGCTCATCCGGATCACCTCAACGTGATCACGCTCCCCCGCCTCGCTGATCGACTGCACGGGATACACCAGCACATCCCAGAACGGGAAGCCTAGGTAGCGCACAAGGAGATCCTTGAGGCATTGTTCGTGCCACTTGACCGTGACCACGCGGATCTCCTTGTAGAGCCCGAGTGAAAATCCGGCGAGCTTCTGGTTGAGCCCCGCGCGCATCGCGTCTGCGATCTTAGAGAGCTCGTCTGACCGGCTAATGACGAACTCTTCGACGTTCTTGGGGTCCACGTTGAGCACGCCTTCGATCGCGCTCTCGCCAAAGCAAGCGAGGATCAGCTTGCGCAAGCCGTCCTCCATAGCGACATCGTCCGCGGCGTTGGACAGGTGCGCGATAGCCTGGTAGACACGACTCTTGCCCTCGTCGAGTTCGGAGCGGGAGGGAAACCCGGGCTGGCCGACGTCCCGATACCACCAGTTAAACGCCGCTACGACGAAGCGCAGTCGCCGCTCGCCGAAGCCGAGGTCGAAGCTCTTCAGAAAATCGAGCTGCTGGGGGAGCACTTCGACCGAGCGATCAAACAGCCCCTCGCGCGCCGCCCAGGTTCGAAGCACCGATCTGGTCGCGAACGCGTGATTGCTGGTAGCCGGGTAGTCGCAAGCGTTGCAGACCATCTCAGCGAAGCGATCCACGACGCCGGTGATCTTCATTCGTATGTAGGTGGCGAAGTTGAAACCCGCATCCTTCGCAGCCTCTTCGTTGAGCCTCTGTTGCCAGCTCGAAAGCGCCTCTCCGGTCGGGTCTGAAGGGAGTTTTGCGAGTGGCTCGCCCACGATCTCTTCCACGCGCGCGCCAATCCTGTCGAAGCTAGTCTCAATGATGTCCCTAATGCGCCCGACGTAATTGTTGAACTCCGCTATCTCGATTAGCTCGTCGAGAATCGGTTCGTTCTTCGGAATGCCCGACAGCGAACCAAGCACTGTCGAAAGAGGGCTGGGCTCGTCTCCCGTCGGGGGTCGCTGGTGAGTGCCGGGATCTGGCTCGAGATAAAGGAGCTTCCGATTGACCTCGGTTTCCGCCGGGCGCTTCCTGATGGCGGACACGACGTGTCCAAACGGCTTGTTGTCGAGCACCCCGCCATCAATAAAGAAGGTATCCGCAGGCCGCGCCTTCGAGAGCTGATAACTGCGGAAATAGCGCCGCTCGAAGTCGATGAGATCGACCTTCCTATCAAAGTATCCCATGAACGCCTTGAAGCTGACTGGTGGAAACGCTCCAGGAAAGCTCGACGTGGTGCGCGCCGCGAACGCGAGTGGCAGATTGCTCGCATCGCTGAACTGATCGATCCGTCTGGAGCGGTATCTAAATGTCAGCATGTGACGGTGACGCTGGTCGGAGATGAGCCGGGGGTCTCCAATCGCGACCTTGCTGTTGTAGCCGTAGAAGTCCGTGACGGTGACGAAGAGTTGCAGCAACCCGTCGTCGGGCACCAGCGACTTCCCCTCTTGACCAGTCTTGTCCATTCCAGCAAGGGCGCCGTGCAGCCAGATCGACATCTGATCCCCGCGCAGCGGGGTCGCCTTGCGCAGCCGCGCCAGCAGGAAAGGTGCCTTGACGGCGGGTGGGATGAAGGACGGGCCAGCCAACAGCTGCTTGATATCGCCCCGCTCGAACCACAGGTCGCGCAGCAAGTCCTGCGAGAGGTCGTGCGCCAGAGCCTTGGCCAGATATATGCCGTTGATCCCCCCGGCCGAGGTCCCGGCAATGATGTCGACGACCACCCGGGTCCGCGCGCCCTCGCCGTCCTCCCGATGCATCTCGTCGATCAGGTCGGCATAGACCTTTTGGCTGGGAGTCTTGACTCCGCCCGTTCCGTCGACGGAAGCTTTAACCAAACGATGGAGCTCCTTGGTCTGACCATGCATGTAGATGGCCAGTGAGACTCCCCCATAGCAGACCAGGCCGAGGCGCAGCTCGCGCTGAACGCCCAACGCACCATGGATCTGATCGGACATGCCCCCCTCCTTTCGACGGACTCGCCGCTGTGTGAGGCCCCACGTGTTTGACCGCTTTCATGGTACGCCGCGAGAGGCTGGGTACTCAACTGGATTAGAGTCCCGCCCGCGGCCGCCGCCATGGCCGCAAGAAGCTGGGGACAGCCCTACCGGCGTTCAGCCACGGAGTTGTCCTCTACGTCCAGGAAGTGGTCTCCTTCAAGCCGTTCAATATTGAGTCCGAACTTCTTTGTGGAATTCCTGCCACTAGCGCACAACCGAGGGGACGGTGGTGACGGAGATGTTGTCGGCACCGGAACGGATAATTTGAAGCCCTACGCATCACGTCCGTAAGCCCTATTGCCCGGTCACCGGGGGTGACCTTGAGTTACGTTCCGAATCCGGCAAGATCCGTCCCGAGACTCCACTTGCATCTGGTCTTTACCTGCGTGGTGGTGTTCTCTACCGGCCCCAGCGGGGCATGCAGAAAACCCGGTAGAAAACCCCTCTGACCAGCGCATTCATACATGACGGCTCCTAATTCTACGTCCGGGGACGGCCAGAGGGCCCGCCTCCGTGCCAGGACTTCGTCGGTGCTGGATTTCGGGCGTGCATGTAGGGGGCCGATCGGGGCAGCGTTGCTCGCCAGGTCAGGCGGCGAGTGGCGCGGCTCGTTGCCGATGCTCGAGCAGGGCCAGCGAGTTGACCATCAGCGCGTAGCCGATGAGGTTCAGGTGCTGGCGGGCATGACCGACGCTGTGGGCGCGCGACAGCCACATCGAGTCGTCGATCGCGCGGTTGATCGACTCGGCGTCGTTCCTACGCGCGTAAAGCGACTTGAAGTCGGGGTCCGAAGGCGAGATGACTCTCACGTTCTCGGTTCTATTGAACTTTCGAGCGGCGTCCTCTTCGTTGCCGTGCATACGCACGGTAACCACTCCCTCGTCTAAGCTGGCCGGAAGAAGGTAGTCGTTGTACCAGCGGAACAGCCCCGACTTGTCTTGAGTCCGGTGCGTCCTCACGCGCTGCAACTCGATGAAGCTTGATTCGCCGGTATCCGAGAGTTCCGCGATTCCGATCGCCCCACGTCGGGCGAACAGCGACACCAGCTTGTGGGTCCCGTCCGGGAGCCTGACCTTCTTGTCCTCGACGTGGACACTCTTCTCCACGCGCCGGCCCTCGGCCCGGCGCGGCTTCGTGGAGCCCTTCTTCTTGGCCGTGACCCTGTTGACCGGAAGCAGGCCGAGGTTGCGAAGGAGTGTCTGGTGGTGGATGCCTCTGAGGGCGGTGTCGTAAATGACGCCCTGAGCTCCCGGCACCAACGGCGCCAAACGCTCGAAGCAGCGCATCGCAGCCTTGGCCTCTCCGCCCTTGTCCGGCACCCTGTCGACGTCGAGGATCATCCTCCCGCGCGCCTCACCCGAACGCGCTGCCACGACCACGAACTTGGTCCCGTACGCAAGCTCCCCGTCGCCTTCGAAGTGGAGGTCGGCGTCGGGCTCGTAGCGCACCTGTTTGATCTCACCGGTGTCCTTGTCAACTCGGGTGTCCCCACTGCGCCCCTTAAACAAGGGAGTGATGACTTTGCCGTCGGCGTAGAGCATGCGCGAAAGGTGGGGGTGGGTGAACGACCCCGGACCTTCGGGATCGACCAAACTCAACTCGCGTCGCCTGGGCACAGGAGGTCTCTCGATGCAGTGCGGCGAGCCTCTTTAGCGTTGCTGGATCGGTGAGATAACGGTTGCGGACGTAGAGGTAGTGATGACGCCGCATGGGCTTGCCCGGCAGGCGTATGTCGCGGTCGTCCGGAACATCTTTCTCACCATCCGCCGGGCGAAGCGCCACACCACCTCATGGGAGAGCTCGGCCTCCACCTGTCGGGCGCTCCGGTAGACGCTGATCAGGGCCTCGTAGAAGAGATAGGCGAAGTTGGGATAGGCGCGAGTTCTGCCGCCGCGTTCGCGATCGGGAAAGGGGATCTCCTTGGCGAGCCGGTAGAGCTCGGGGTTCAAGAGGATCGCCTCGAGTGCCTGAAGACGGGAGACGCCTGTGGGAGTGGTGGCCATCTAGGAAAGGGCGCCCAACTCTCCCTCTTCTCGCCAGTCCCAACCGATCAGTGAAGCGGCCCGGTCCAAGCTTCTCGCCCCCAAGGCCTTGGCGACCGCTTCGATGCGCCCGCTCTCACAGAGGACCCTTCGACCGGCCCACGCCACCACCGAGTGCGGGCGGACGTCTGGCTCTTGGCTCAGCCCGGCGAGACGCAGGATGTCACCGATGGCGATGCAGGACGAGATCTGGGCCACCTTGTCGTCGCGGGCTCCCTCGTAGACCAGCAACGCACACGGGCCTTTGTTGTTCATCCGCTCGATCCGCCGGGCGAGCTGCTTGAAGCCCCACTCGGTCAAGCGTCCCCAGCGCGGCTCTGTCTTGGTGGAGCCCCACAGCCAAACTCGGTCGTCGTCCACGTCAACGTCCCGAACCCGGATGTGCGGAATCTCCGAGGTCCGTGCGGTTGCCTCCGCCAGCGCCCACGCCGCCGGGCGCCGGGTCTCGGTGAGGCTGCTAAC
>DASRPA010000016.1:0-11395 GCA_035646635.1 Actinomycetota bacterium
GACAGGGGCTACTCTTTGACCTGGCCCGTGCCCCAGACGACGCTCTTGATCGAGGTCAGCTCCCGCGCACCCATCGGGCCGCGGGCGTGCAGCTTTTGCGTCGAGATGCCGATCTCCGCCCCGAACCCGAACTCGCCGCCATCGGAGAATCGAGTCGAGGCGTTGACGAACACCGATCCGGAGTCCACCTCCCGCACGAACCGGGCCGCGGCTTCGCCGTCCTGCGTAACGATGGCCTCTGCATTGGACGTCCCGTAACGGTTGATGTGCTCGATCGCCTCGTCCAGGGAGTCGACCACTCGGACCGCGACGATGAGGTCCAGGTACTCCGTGGCCCAATCCTCCTCGGACGCCTCCAGGGCCGCGGAATACGCTTCCCTGGTGCGCTCGTCGCCCCGCACCTCGACTCCAGCACCGGCGAGCTCATCGAGGCAGCCACAGAGCCAGTCGGATGCGAGACGCTCGTGCACGAGCAGCGTCTCGGCTGCGTTGCAGACGCTCGACCGCTGCGTCTTGGCGTTGAGCACGATGCGGCGGGCCATCTCCGGCTCGGCGGCGGCATCGACGTAGACGTGGCAGTTGCCGTCGCCGTCGACGATGTAAGGCACGGTGGCGTTCTCCTCGATGCTCTCGATCAGGGCCCGCCCGCCGCGCGGGACCAGCAGGTCGATTGACCCCTTTGAGCGCATGAGCTCGAGAGCGGCGGCTCGGCTCGTGTCTCCCACGAGCTGGACCGCGTCGGCGGGAAAACCGGCCGCCTCGAGGCCGCGGCGAAGTGCGGTAGCGACCGCACTATTGGAGCGGTGGGCGATCGAGGAGCCCCTCAAAATGCACGCGTTGCCCGCCTTGAGGGACAGCCCGGCGACGTCTGTGGTGACGTTCGGCCGGGCCTCGTAGATCACCGCGACCACGCCGAGGGGAGCCCTGACCCTCTGGATCGTGAGCCCCGACGGCCTCGTCCACTCCTCGACCACCTCGCCCACGGGATCGGGTTGTGCGGCGACCGCCTGGAGCGCCATGTCCATCGACTCGAGGCGGGCTTCGGTCAGCGTGAGCCGGTCGACGACGGTGCGAGACTCGCCTCGTTGAGCGGCTGCAGACACGTCCGCGCCGTTGGCCTCGAGGATCTCCTCCCGGGATGAGATCAGCGCGCCGGCCATGCCTTCGAGCGCAGCGTCTCTCTGCTCCCCCGAAGACCGAGCCACGGCCGCAGCTACCCGGCGGGCACGCTCGCAGACCTCTGTGACCCCCACCAACGTCCTCACTCCTCCAGCACGACGAGCTCGTCGATGTGTATCACCTCGGCCCCCGATGTCCCCGCGGTCGAGCGGCCCGCCGCCGCCTCCAGGTCGGCGGCGCGGTAGCGCACCAGGCCGCGGGCGAACACTCTCCCCTCCGGGTCACAGACATCGACCGCGTCTCCCGGGCCGAAGTCGCCTCGCACCCCCGTGACGCCGACCGCCAGCAGGCTCCTCTTGTGACGGGCGACCGCCTGATGCGCTCCGGCATCGACCACAACCGTTCCGCGCGGCGGCTGGGCGAAGGCGATCCACAGACGGCGGGCGGAGATGCGATGGGGGCGGGGTCGAAAATAGGTGCCGAGCCGGTCCCCGGCGAGAATCT
Source organism: Actinomycetota bacterium (assembly GCA_035646635.1). Classification (GTDB taxonomy): domain Bacteria; phylum Actinomycetota; class CADDZG01; order CADDZG01; family WHSQ01; genus JACDAL01. Next base: position 1,624 of record DASRPA010000016.1, read on the forward strand.
TGTCGAGGATCTGAGGCTCCGAGGCGTCGGCGATGACCACCGCGGCCCCCGAGAACGTGGCCACCCACGCCGCCGTCAGCTTGGAGGCCATGCCACCGCTTCCGAGCTCCGTGCCTCGTCCGCCCGCCCGGCGTTCGAGCTCGGGAGTGATCCGATCGACCTCGTCGATCAGGGGGGCCGAAGGGTCGTGCCTGGGGTCTGAGGCGTGGAGGCCCTTGGCGTCGGTCAGGAGCACCAGGAGCCGGGCCCGCGCCAGGTTGGCGACGAGAGCGGCAAGCCGGTCGTTGTCGCCAAAGCCGATCTCGTCGGTGGCGACAGTGTCGTTCTCGTTGACGACCGGAAGCGCCCCCAGCGCCAGCAGCCTCTCCAGCGTGTTGCGGGCGTTGAGATAGTGAGAGCGGTGCATGAAGTCGTAGCGCGTGAGGAGCATTTGTGCGGCGACGAGGCCGTGCTCGGCCAGCTCGGCCGAGTAGCGGGCGAGCAGGCGGCCCTGTCCTACGGCGGCCGCGGCCTGCAGGCTCGGCATGTCGGAGGGGCGAGCCGCAAGTCCGAGCGGCGCTAGGCCGGCCGCTATTGCGCCCGAGGACACCAGGATCGCCTCGATCCCGTTCACGCGCGCCCCGGCGATGCCGGCGCACAGGGATGCCAAGCGATCCGAGTCGAGAGCCCCGTCGGGGCCGATCAAGGAGGCGCTGCCGATCTTGACGACGAGCCGGTCCCCCGGCTTCAGCTCAGCTCGTGACACTGCCTGCCTCGGGCTCGAAGTCGAACGACACGGCTCCGATGCGGACCTCGTCCCCCGTCCGGGCGCCCGCCCGCTCCAGAGCCCGCTCCACGCCCATGGAGATAAGCGCGCGCTGCAGCCTGGCCACGGAGTCATCGTCGTCGAGGTCTGAGACCGCAACCGCTCGCTCCGGCCGCGCTCCACGCACACGCCAGGAGCCGTCTTCCTTGCTCACCGTGATGGGCTGCTCTGAGACGGTGTGGCGGAGGTAGCCGACGGGGGCCGGCCTCAACGCCCGAGCGCGCCTCACCTCCTCATTGAGTCGCCACACCAACTGCTCGATGCCGTCGCCGGTGACCGCAGAGATGAACTGGGAATCGGACCACCCAGAGCGCACCGCTGCGGCCGACTCGCCGGCGACATCTGACTTGGCGGCAACTATTATCGAGGGCCTGGCGGCGAGGTCGGGATCGAAAGCCTCCACCTCTCCCTTGAGCACTGCGACGTCATCGAGCGGGTCGCGGTCGGTGGCGGCGAGATCGATCATGTAGCAGAGCACGGCGGCCCGGCTGACGTGGCGAAGAAAGCGATGTCCGAGGCCCTTGCCGCGACTCGCGCCGGGAAGGAGCCCGGGGATATCGGCGACGACAAAGGTGTCCTCCCCTGCCCGCACGACTCCGAGGTTGGGGACTGTGGTGGTGAAGGGATAGTCGGCGATACGGGGGCGGGCAGACGATATGCGTGAGATCAGAGTCGACTTGCCGGCGTTGGGGAAGCCGACCAGGCCCACATCGGCGAGCAGGCGCAGCTCGAGCCGCAGCCTCTTGTCCTCGCCCGGCGCCCCCTTTTGGGCATAGTTGGGCGCACGCCTGGTGGGAGTTGCGTAGCGAGCATTGCCACGGCCCCCGCGGCCTCCGCCCGCCGCCACGAGCTCGTCACCGGTAGCGGCCAGGTCTGCGATGAAGACGTCTCCTTCGTAAACCACGGTACCGGCGGGAACCGGCACAACCCGGTCCGCGCCGCGCGCGCCGTGCCTCCTCTTGCCCGCGCCGTGTCCTCCGCGCCCGGCTTTGATGTGAGGGTGGTACTGCAGCTCCAGAAGGGTCCCGACCGAGTCGTCGGCCCGAAGCACGACACTTCCCCCGTCGCCCCCGTCACCCCCGTCAGGGCCACCTTTGGGCTTGTAGGGCTCGTGATGGAAGGACGCCGAGCCGCTGCCCCCGGCCCCGGCCGATACCTCGATCGCGGCCTCGTCGACGAAGGCCATGAAGCTCGCCCCCCAGCTTAGTGCCCCGTCGCGGAAATTGTCGTCACATTCGAACGCCCCTGCATCACCGATGGCTGCGTTCCACGACTCCGCCGAGGTCGGAATTGGGATTCAATTTGGCGCGCAGGGACGCTCTCGGTGTTGGCGCTAATTTCGCTCCGGACCACCTAGTCGGTGAGAACGCTTACCACCCGGCGGTCGCGCGCCCGGTGAAACGTGACGATGCCGTCGGCCTTTGCGAACAGGGTGTCGTCCGAGCCGCGCCCGACGTTGAGCCCCGGATGCCAGCGAGTCCCCCGCTGGCGCACGATGATCGAGCCTGCGCGTGCGCTCTGGCCGCCGTGGACCTTGACGCCGAGGCGCTTGCCGGCGGAGTCGCGGCCGTTGCGAGAGGAAGCCGCCCCCTTCTTGTGAGCCATGCCTTGCTCCTTTAACTCTTCTCAGGGGCCAGGTTGATCCCCGATATCTCGACGCTCGTGTACATCTGCCGATGCCCGTTGTGGCGCCGGTAGCCGGTCTTGTTCCTGAACTTGAGCACTTCGATCTTGGGACCGCGCGACTCGTGCAGGATCTTGGCATCCACGCTGGCGCCTTGCAGGGCAGAGCGGCCCGAGGTTGAGCGGCCGTCGTCGTCTACCACCAGCAGCGGGGTGAACGACAGCGTGCCGGACGAGTCCTTGACCCGTTCGATCTCGATGACGTCGCCGGGAGCGACTTTGTACTGCTTGCCGCCGGTGCGGATGACCGCGTACATATGCTCGAACCTCTCAGGAAATGGATGCGGAGTGGACATGATACCAACCCATTCTCGCCGAGTGGTCGTCAGATGACCTATATGACCACCTCACCACCACTCGGCACCGGGGGGCTGGGTCAGTCCACGTCGTGGATCAGGATTCCGCGGCCCTCGCAGGTCGGGCAGGGGTCCGAGAACGCTTCCACGATCCCGGCCGCGACCCCCTTGCGAGTCATCTGCACCAGGCCGAGGGGCGAGATGTCGTAGACCTGCGTGCGGGAGCGGTCTCGCTGAAGCTGTCCTCGGAAGTGGGCGCCGACCGCATCGCGGTTGGCAGCGTCCTCCATGTCGATGAAGTCGACGACGATGATCCCCCCGATGTCCCTCACGCGCAGCTGGCGGGCGACCTCGGAAGCGGCTTCGAGATTGGTCCGATAGACGGTCTCCTCCAGATTCGTCTTGCCGACGAACTTGCCGGTGTTGACGTCGATGACGGTCATCGCCTCGGTGCGGTCGATCACGATGTGCCCGCCGGAAGGCAGCCACACCTTGCGGTCGAGCGACTTGCGGATCTGCTCGGCGACTCGATACTCCTCGAAGATCGGCAGGTCGCCGTTGTAGAGCGACAGCCTCTGGTCCAGCTCGGGAGTGGTGTCGCGCACATACGAACGCAGCATCTCCTCGAGCACCGGGTCGTCGACCACGCACTTCTTGACGTCCCGATTGAAGAGATCGCGCACCACTTTGAGCTCGAGCTCGGGCTCCTCGTACAGAAGAGCGGGGGCCTTGGCCTTTTTCGCTTTGGCGGTGATCGTCTCCCATATGGCGATGAGGCGTTGAAGGTCCGCCTCGAGATCGGCGCGCGACGCACCTTCGGCCGCAGTCCTCACTATCAGTCCGTGACCCTCTCGCCTGAGGTCCTGAGCGATGTCGCGCAGCCGGCTGCGTTCGTCGTCTGCCAGCCGGCGCGACACGCCGAGCGAGCTCGCCTCGGGTACGAGCACCAGATGCCGTCCCGCCAGCGACACCAGCGCGGACAGGCGGGCGCCCTTGGAGCGCATGGGGTCCTTGGTCACCTGAACGATGATCTGCTGGCCCGAGCGCAGCACCGTTTCGATACGAGGCAGTTCGGCGCCTTCTTCGCCCGCAATACCAACCTCGCGCGCATAGAGCACGCCGTTGCGGGCAGCTCCGAAGTCCAAGAAACTTGCCTCCATGCCGGGAAGAACGTTCTGCACTCGTCCGAGATAGATGTTGCCGAGCATCGAGCGATCATCGGCGCGCGTGACGTAGTGCTCGACGATCACGTTGTCTTCGAGCACCGCGATCTGAGTACCTGCCGGGTCCGCATGTACGAGCATGACGCGGTCGGCCGCAGCCTGGGGCGGGCGGCGTTTTCGGGGACGGCGTCCCGGTCTGCGATTCGAGCGGCGAGGCCCCGCTTCGCTCGACGAGGTCTCTCGAGGGGTACCCGCCGGCGCTTCTCTGTCGAGATCGGCCGCCCTTTCGCGCGGGCGGGGCGCTCCTTCGCTCACAGGTAGCGCCGCATGTGAATGTTGAGCAACAAGCCCACGGACAAAAAGTTGACGACCATGCTTGAACCTCCAAAAGATACGAACGGGAGTGTCAGCCCCGTGATCGGCATGATTCCCATGGTCATGCCGACATTGATGAATAGTTGAAAGACCCACATCGTCGCGATGCCCCCGGCCACCAAGGTGCCGAAGAGATCGCGCGACAACGTGGCGATCCGAAGGGCTCTCCACAACAACAGGGCGAAGAGACCGAGCAACGCTGCCCCTCCCACGAAACCAAGCTGTTCGGCGATCGCCGTGAAGATGAAGTCGGTGTGCTGCTCGGGCACGAAGTCCAACGTCGTCTGCGTCTTCTCCTCCGACAGGCCCTTGCCGTTTAGCCCGCCGGAAGCGATGGCGATCTTCGCTTGGGTCAGCGTCCAACCCTCGGATTGAACATCGGGATTCTTGTCCAGAAAGGCGGTTATGCGCTCGATCTGATAGGTCTGAAGGAACCCTGCTTGTAGAACGAAGATGATGCCGATAAGGCCCAGTATCGCCAGCGACACAAAGTGCCTTATCTTGGCGCCTCCCAGCAACAGCAGACCCGCCAGAAGCGCGACGAACACCAGCATCGAGCCGAAGTCCGGCTCTATCACGATGAGCGCGCTCGGCAAGCCGACCAGCAGCACGACGACGGCTACATCGCGAACGCGGATCTCACCCTTGCGCTCGCCCAGGTAGGCCGCAACCGCTATCACGGTCGTCACCTTGGCGAACTCCGAAGGCTGCACCTGGAAGAAACCGAAGTTGAACCAGCTCTGTGCCCCTCCCGCTTCATCTCCGAGGGGCGTAAGCACCAATAGCAACGACAACACTCCCGCTCCATACAGGAACGGGGCCAGTGCCCTAACATAGCGGTAGTCGATGAAGCTCACGATCAACAGGATTACAGCGCCCGCGGCCGCGTAGGCGATCTGGCGCTTCAGGTACTGACTAGGGTCCAGCCCCAGCGTCTCCTGCTTGGTGGCCGTGGCGGTGAATACCATCACCGCGCCAAAGACGGCCAGCAAAAGAGTCACCAGCAGCAGCATGGGATCGAGATGTCGTATCGGAGCCTTTCTCGCCATGCGCGCGGCGACGGGCTCTCCTCCGATGCGATCGACGGCGTCGGCGAACGTCCCCTGCATCACTATCCCGAGAAGTCCTGGCCTAGTCTCACGTTGGGGTCATCGTCGACGTTGAAGATCGCTTCGTAGATCTGACGCGCCACCGGAGCAGCGCTCTCGCCTCCGTGCCCGGCCTTCTCGAGATAGGTGACCACGACGTACTCGGGATCGTCGGCGGGGGCATAGGAGGTGAACCACGCGTAGTTGAGGCCGGAGTCGACCGAGCCGATCTGAGCCGTTCCGGTCTTGCCGGCGACCGGGAAGCTTCCCTGGGGATAGCCCGCGAAGGCCGACGCACCAGTTCCCTGGTCTCCCGATATGACGTCCACGAGCCCCTGTTGCAACGGCGCCAGCTCGGCCTCTTCTAGCGGCAGCCTGCGCACGGTCTTGGCCTTGAACTCCTTGAGTATCTTGACCTCGCCTTCGTCGCCTGTGCGTCCCACCGACATTCCCAAATGTGGCTTGACGATGCGACCGCCGTTGGCGATCGCCGCATAGGTCACCGCCATCTGCAGCGGGGTGGTTATGAGCTCCCCCTGGCCGATGGCCATGTTGACGGTGAAACCGGGTAGCCACCCGATGGGACAGAAGTAGTCGCGGTAGGCATCGCACCAAGCATCATCGGCGACCCGACCTTCAGCCTCGTAGGGAAGGTCGATTCCAGTTTCATGCCCGAAGCCTGCGATCCGCATGTAGTCCTGGAAGCGTTCACTGTCATCGCCCAGGGCCGCTCCGTAAGCCTCTTCCATGGCCCATCCCAGCTGGTAATAAAAGGTATCGCACGAAACCTCGAGGGACTCCGCGAATCCCATGTAGCCCATATCGGCGGAGGTCCAGTTGCTGAAGATGACGCTGCCGGGCCCGCCTTCGGGAGGAAAGACCGATGACGGCGGGCACCCCAGGAACGTCGCGGGCGTAGCCACCCCGGACCACATCGCCGCTCCGGCGGTGACGACCTTGAAAGTAGAGCCGGGTGGAAAACCTCCCAGCACGGGCCGGTTCAACAGTCGGTCGTCGGAGTTGTCCTCGGGGGTCGCCGCGCCCAGCTTGCGCGCGTCCTTCTGGCTGTAGCCGTCGGCGAGAATGGAGGGGTTGTAGGTGGGATAGCTGGCCATGGCGATGATCTCGCCGTTGTCGGGATCCATGACCACAGCTCCCCCGGAGGGAGCTTGATACGCGGCGCGGGCCGCCTCGATGCCCGAGGCCAGGGCCTTCTCGGTGACCTTCTGGATACGGGTATCAAGCGTCAGATAGAGATCGTCTCCCGGTCTTTCCCTCCGCCGCAGGTCGGAGTCGACCTCGTCGTCGGCCGAGTTCACCACCACCCTCTCAAGTCTCGGCTGGCCCCGGATGAAGCGATCGTAGGTGTACTCGATTCCGTCGCGCCCGACGATGTCCCCCGCCTTGTAGCGCTTCGATCCGTAGTGGTCGGACTTCAGCAGATCTTCTGAGATCTCTCCGACGTAGCCCAGAAGCTGCGCCGCGAACTGTTTACGCGGATAGGTCCTAACCGGTAGGTTCTCGACCGCGACGCCGGGAAAGTCTTCGCCATTCTCTTCAATGTAAAAGGTGTCCTTCTCCCGCACGTCCACGGCCACCGCCACCGGCTTGTACGGCGACACGGCCTCGTCCTGAAGGTTGTCCTTCAGCTCTTTGACGGGTATCTCCAACTGCACCGAGAGACGGTGCAGCACCTTGCGTGTCTTCTTTGGCGTGTCGACGATCTGGCGGTCCACCGTCACCGACTCTGATCTGCGATTGCGCACCAGCACCTTGCCGTTGCGGTCGAGGATCAACCCTCGCGGCGGCTCGGACTCGACCAGACGAGTGCGGTTCTGTTTGGCGAGCTGGCGGAACTCGCTTGCTTCCAGTACCTGCAGGAACCACAGTCGCGAGAACAGTGCGACGAATATGGTCACGATGATTGTTCCGAAGACCGTCAGGCGCAGAAGCAGCCGGTCGATTCCAAAGACGCTGCGGCCCTCCTCGGTGGGCTTGGTGAAGCCGCTCACCAGCGATACACCTTCTCCGGGCGGTAGCGATTAGCGACCTTTCTCACCAACGGATACACGAACGGCGTCAGCAGAGTGTTGTAGAGAATCACCAGTCCCGCCACCTTGATCGTGAACTCGAACCCGACCCACTCCTGTCCCAGCATGATGGCCATGGTGGCATACCCAAACTCGGCGACTGTGGTTGCAACGGCTACCGCGAAAACGGGGGCCAGCACGGAATCCTGCGGAGCATAGATACGGAACATTCCCACAGCGAATGCGACCAGCGTGTACACCAGCGCAGTGAGACCGGTTATCGACTGAGGCAACAGAAGGTCCTGCAACAGCCCGCCGAAGAACCCCGTCACGACGCCCACCCGCTCCCCGTCTGTATAGGCCAGACACACGACCACGACGAGAATCAACTGAGGAATCACACCGAGCAGGGTGAGGCGCGCCAGCACGGTCGACTGCAACGCAACCGCGACAACTACCGTTGCCGTCACAGCAGCGATGCGGGCGAGGCCAACCTCGGCGAGGATGCCAGTAGGGCGTGATGCGCGCGCGCTCAATTGGTCTTCTTCTTTTTGGGCTGTAGCTCGTCGCCTGTTTCGAGCAATACCGTTACGAATTGCAGAGACTTGAAATCGACTGACGGCTCGACGGTTATGAGCCGTTCCAACGCAGCCGCGGAGCCACCCACTTCCGCAACGAAGCCGATCTCGATGCCGGGAGGAAAGATTCCCTGGTCACGCCCCAGAGTGACCACTTCGTCCCCGACGGACACATCGGAAGTCACGTCGATTGACGAGAGGCTCAGCCTCTCGCCACCGCCGTTGCCCTCGACGAGTCCCGAATCGCCGAGATCTCCGACGCTTGCCGTGGCGGCGGCGGCCGGATCGACCAGCAGCAGGACCGTAGAGTAGTTGCGATCGACCCGGATGATCTTTCCGACCAGCCCGTCCGGGTTCAACACCGCGTTGTCGAGGCGGATGCCTTGGCGTTTTCCCTTGCCGATGACCACCGCCCATTTGTAGTTGGAGGGGGAATTGGAGATGACGGGCGCCAGCACTTTGTCCATCGTCGTCCAATGCTTCTCGAGCTTGAAATGCTCGTGCAGCTCCTTGTTCTCGGCTTCGATCTGGGGCAGTCCGTCGGCGTCCGCCTCCGCCTGGTCGAGGAGCGCCTTGAGCCGCTCGTTCTCGCCCCTGAGGTTCGTGAGCTCGGCCAAGGAGGAGAAGAAGCCGCCCACGGGGCGGGTGACCGTCGTGAAACCCCTCTGGATGGGCGCCACCACGGTAACGGTCACATCGCGGGCGCGCTTGATCGGACCTCCGGAGTTCTGCCGGAAATCGAGCGTAACGACGGCTACGGACAGGGCTACAAAGGCAAGCAACAACACTCGCCCTCGCCCTACTCGGCGATACATCTCAGTTAAGACCTCAGTGCAACAAGCGCCGCAAAACGGGGGACGGCCTCGGCGCGTGGCTGCGCGCGCCGTCCTTCGGGCGTCATCCTAGCCCGAACCGGGGCCGAGTGGTGGATAGTGGTCACACAGTAGCCATTTACCACCACTCGGCACGGAAAAGGCGAGGGTTTTAGTGGCGGGTCGAGGAGATCAGCACTCGCTTGAGCGACTCGAACTCCTCGAGGCACTTGCCCGAGCCGATCGCCACGGACCACAGCGGGTCCTCAGCGATGTGGATGGGCATGCCGGTCTCGTGCTTGAGGCGCTCGTCGAGCCCCTTCAGGAGGGAGCCACCGCCGGCCAGAACGATGCCCTTGTCCATGATGTCGGCGGCAAGCTCGGGTGGGGTCTTGTCCAGCGTGTTCTTGACCGCGTCCACGATCTGATTCACCGGCTCCTCGATGGCCCGCCGGATCTCCTCGGCCGAGACCACGATCGTCTTGGGCAGCCCGGCCACGAGATCACGGCCCCGGATCTCGGCCTGCTGCTCCTCGGGCATGGGAAAGGCCGAGCCGATCGCCATCTTCATCTCCTCGGAGGTGCGCTCGCCGAGCATCAGCGAGTACTCCTTCTTGATGTAGTTGATGATGGCCTCGTCGAGCTCGTCGCCGCCGATGCGGATCGATTGGCTCGTGACTATGCCCCCGAGGGAGACGACCGCGACCTCGGTGGTGCCGCCGCCGATGTCGACGATCATGTTGCCGGTGGGCTCGTGAACCGGCAGCCCTGCGCCGATGGCCGCAGCCATGGGCTCTTCGATGATAAACGCGCTGCGCGCGCCGGCCGAGATCGTCGCCTCCTCGACCGCTCGCTGCTCGACTCCGGTGATGCCCGAGGGCACGCACACCACTACGCGCGGCTTGGCGAGAAAGGTCCGTCTGTGGACCCTCTGGATGAAGT
>DASRPA010000017.1:0-9006 GCA_035646635.1 Actinomycetota bacterium
ATGTCGGGCGCGAGCAGATGCTCGTCGTTCGAGGGATCGACCTGGATGCGGCCCATAAAAGCGCCACCGACCTGTTCGCTGCGCGCCTCCCAGGACTGCCCGCCGTCGGTCGACGCGAACGTCCCGACACCAGCGAGGCCGGCGTAAATGACCTCGTCACCTGCTCCGAGCGCGTGGACGTCGGTCGACGGCAAGCCGTCGTTTCGTTGCTCGAACGACTTACCGCCGTCGGTTGAGACGCTGAGCCCAGGGTGTCCACCAACCATGATGGCGTCGTCGGTGAAGGCCCATCCCATCGCGTCGGCGCCGTTGAGGCTCTCGACCACCTCCCACGTCTCGCCGCCATCGCTGGATACCGAAACGCCTTGGTGACTCCCGATGTAGAGGGTTTCGGGGTTGTCGGGGTCCACCACGAGGGAATGCAGATCGCCCCCCACGACCGGGTTCGAAACCGCGACTCCGGGGGCGGGGACGTCGGTTTGCCCCGAGCGAAGCGAAATCACGACGATTTCTAAGACCATAAGTCCGACCGCCCACGGCAGCCACGCGTGCTCGCGGTACTACGGCTGCGGCTGTTTCTTGCGGGGCCCAGACTTCGGTCTCTCCTGGGGCCGTTTCTTGCTCGGCTTGGGCCGGGTCTGGGACTTAGCCATCGAGCACCTCGGTCTTGCTATCGAGCGCCCGTTCTGCCTTCAACCGAGATATCTCCTCGCGCAGCTCGGCAACCTCCTGCTGGGACGCGCCCTGATCAGAAGAGCGATTGTGCCTGCGCCCCAGCAGCATGGGGACGCAGATCAACAGCATCGTTCCACAAGCGATGGCGGGCAGATAAGCAACCAATGATCTCAACTTGTCCTCCTTGAATTAGACGTAGTACCCGTGAGATGGGGCTCGAAGACGCCTAGGCGAAGCGCGGAGGTCTGTAGATAGATCGAGAGAGAAGGAACCGGTAACGCGCTTCAGTAGCCAGGCGTAATCCGGTGCTTGACAAGAGCACGCTCAAAGCCAGGAGCGAGAGGATTCCGGCACAGAGCCCGAGGGTGAAGGGGGCCTTGGTGGCGGTGCATGCAGGACAATCACCCATGTCCCCCATCCCGATCGGTAGGGCGACCAAGAGCAACAGCACGATTAGCAGGACGGCCAGGATCATCCTCATAGCCTCATGTTACCGCCCTTGGATTGGATGCTCGCCGGCGATGGGCGACAAGATATTGGGCTGGGGGCTCTTAGGGTAGATCTCCATGGCACTACTGGCATCGAGGACCCGGAGGAGGTTCGCCATCGCCCTCTGGGCGGCTTCCATTTGTAGAGGTACTAAGGCGGCTGCTCGATCTGCAGTGGCGCCTTACCCACGCCGAGTTCGAAACCGGCAGCGACCAACTGCAGGCTTATCTGGCTGATGTGGCTCGGAGCCGGGGAGTTGCCCGGTTTGAGGGACACCCGAACACTAGGGCAAGTGGCCCTGGGGAAGGGAGTCTGATTCCGAGAAGCTGCAGATATTCAGCCGAGCGCAAGGCTGAGGTCCTAGAGCCGCATCGGAAGGACGGGCAGTGAGAATAGTGCCGCGACCACGAACCCGCGCCGCATGTCAGCCACCATGTCGGCCATCGAGGTGCCACCATGACCCATCATGTCGTGGCCCGAGGGCAGCGCCTCCAGTTCGCCGCCGCCATGGCCCGGCGAGGCCTTGCGCCTGGAGCGTCCCTAGCGGGGTCCTCCATCGGGTAGCAGATGTGCGCTTGGGACGGACTGGCCGTCCCCGTAGTGGTAGCCGCATTCCTGGACTCAGTGCCCGCAGCTCGGACGTTCGTCTCGCCGACGTCATAGACGACTGTGGCCGTCTGGGCGAGGGGGTTCGCCTCGACGGTGTTCACACAGTCGAGGCACCCAAGAGTGCTCTCGACCTGATTTCTCGGTCGCCCAATGCAGGCCCTTGACCTCGAGCACTCCAGTGGCATGAGCGCCTGGCCGGCGACCGGTGCCCCGAGTGGTTCGACTCGGTCACCTCTTGGTCCCAGCCAAGTCACTCGAGGAGTCATCATCACGATGCTCAGCCTGCGCGGAGTGGCTTCCATTAGTTCCATGACCCATGAACATCATCATCAGAGGACACGCCAGGATCATTGCACCGATGACCACTGTGCTTACCGATGCTCCTGCGAAGAGAGCCATAGCCCCGACTACGACAGCGATTCCGATCAGTAGTTCCTTCTTCATTTCGACACCTTCTCTTCTTTCGTGTGGAAGCGCCCTATCTCGGCACCTCGTTCCCTGAACTCCTCCACCGAGATGTCGCCGCGAGCGAAGCGATCTTCTAGTACGGCACCGGCATTTTGGCGGTCACGTCTCTCAGGGGCTCGGCTGCGGCCAAGGCCGGACACGATCCATACGACAAGTCCTAGGAGCGCCACCCAAAAGATCGCCTCACTAAGCATCCACCAGCCGTGTGTCACGAACATCTACCTCACCTCCGCTTTGTCATCTGGGGGGTGCGCTTACACAAAGCCCGCCCCATTGATCGCTGTCTATTCATAGGATTGCATGTCATGCATGCCTCCGCTGGACTGCATGCCCGTGTCATCCATGTGGTCAGACATATCTGACATGTGCTCGGGCATTTCTGAGACGGCGCCGTGCATGTGCGCATGCATCTCTTCGCAAGCAGCGACGTGGTCGTCCCGCACCTGCGTCTGGTGTTGCTGGTTTGCAAAGCCGACTCCCGTGCCGACTGCAAGCACGAGCAGAAGGGTGGTCCCCAGGATGATCCAGAACCTTCGACTTCTCACCCTATTCACCCCCGCCTCCTTGATCGTGGCTGATCTCCTAGATTTCAGGATGCTGGAATGGCCACGGCGAACCTAGGGCCGGACGGCCCCTCTTCTAGGGGCCACACCACAGCCCAGGGGGCTAGACGTCGGGCTGAGAGCTCTGCCCGCACCCCGGGCGATGAAAGTCGCCGCCTCTGCGCGGCAGGCGCCCTCGAGTTTCTGGAGAATGCTTGAGACGTCCTTCTAAACCGTATTATTGGAGAGATGATGCGGGCGCAGCTCTCACGGTTGGTCAGCCCCTCTCCGATCATGCCGAGGATGCATTCCTCTTGAGGTGAGAGCCGCGCGAGCTTGGGGTCTTGTGTCGCGAACTTCGCCTTACGCTCAGCGCTCGCCGTAGCCTAGGCGAAGGCACCGCTGATCGGCCACGCGAAACCCGAGGTCTCCGCCGACGGAATCGCGCACATCAGGAACTCACTTCTATGGTGCCGACCATCCCGCCTTCGTAATGACCTGGCTCGTGACAGCCGTACAGAACCTCGCCGGGCTGGGTGAACGTCCACGTCAAGCTCTTCGTTGCGCCCGGCTTGATCTCGATCTGGTTGGCGCCCGCACCCATTTGTTCACCACCAGACATCTCGGTGGCGTGCTCCTGCTGGTAGCTCTCGCCGCCGACCACGAACTCGTGGACATTCTTCCCGTCGTTGGTGACGACGAAAGTAATGGTCTCGCCCGACTGAACCTCCAGCGTTTCCGGATCGAACTCAAGCAAGTCGAGAGCGGAGATTTCGACCATGCGATTGACTTCGGACTGATTCCCCGGTTCACCGAAGGCAAAGCCCTCACCTCCCGTGTCCATCGCATGGCCACCGTGCTCAGATTGCTGAGGTGTCTGGATGGTTGGATCATCTGCACCGCAGGCCGACAACAGCACCATGAGCGTGAAGCAAATCGGTACGAGTTTCCGCATGAGTCAGCGCTCCCTTTCCATGGAAGCGGTGGTGTCTTCGGCGCTGATGAAGTGTGCCATGTCACTCACTGAGCGGGACTCCGCCCTCCGGACGAATGAGGTCACGGTAAGTACGCCAGGGGGTCTTGTGGTGCCCCGCTTACTCTGATCTCGAAATGAAGATGGTCGCCCGTAGATTGGCCGGTCGAACCACAGGTGGCAATCACTTCACCTTGAGAGACGCTTTGTCCACTACCAACGCTGAGTGTCGAGTTGTGCGCGTAGAGACTCGCGAATCCGTCTCCGTGGTCGATGACGACGTGATACCCGTAGCCGCCGTCATACGTGGCGGACACGACCGAGCCGGACTGGGAGGCTCGGAGCGCGTCGCCTGTGACGCAGTCGATGTCGATACCCGAGTGTGTTCCACCCCATCTAGGCCCAAAGCTCGACGTGATGGCGCCGTTGATCGGCCACGCGAAACCGGAAACTCCCACCGAGGCAGGAGGGGCGACGGATACCGAGGCACGAGGGGTGGATGCAGGAGCGTTAGCAGCAAGTTGCTGCGCGATCTCCTCGCTCCGCGCTTTGATGGCGGCGGCTTCTTCACGTGAGGACTCGATCTCGTCACGAAGATCGGCCAATTTGGCGGTCTGCGCCTGACGAAGTTCCTTCAGATGCTGTGTCTGACGCTCCTGCTCCTCCTTGGCTTCGAGAGCCTGGGCAAGAGTGACTTCTAGGTCGGCTCTATCCGCGTGGAGCTCCATCTCGAGCCGGCGAGTCTTGACCATGATCTGGATACGGTCCTGCGCGGCCGCGCTTGAGTACTCCAACAACGAGCTGAGTTCATCGATGCTGTCGGCGCTCAGCAGCATCCCGAGCTCGGCTGTGGGTCCGCTTCTGTAGAGTGATACGGCGACGTCCTCCACCCGCTGCTGTTCGCGGCGATAGATGTGCTCTTTGCGAGATATGTCTCGTTCCAGGATCCCGACCCTCGCCTGCGTTCGTGCAGCTAGCTCGCGCGAAGCCTCCAGCGCCTCGGCAACCGCTGCGGCCTGGTCGTCGATCGATGCGATCTGTTCCTCTACGGAATCGGCCTCGGCCTGTATGCGTGCGATGTCAGCGCGCGCGGCGTCGAGACGATCGTGCAGATCGTCGTGCTCGACCGTCGCCAGCTGGGCGCGCCCGGATGCTGCCATGACACCTACGGACGTGAACACGAGCATCACCGCCGCCACACGCGCGAGGAGAGGGCGAATCCTCGCTAGCTCGCCTTCCGTCGGCTGATTTCTTCTTGCTTGCCCTCTACGAGATCGCGCAGAGACTCAAGCGCCTGTTGATCGCGCCGGGCGTTGTCGCGAGCCCACTTCAGGATGAGCCCGATGACTCCACCCAGGACGATCACACCGATAAGGACTTCCATTTGCCGTCTCCGATACCGTAAGCCGCGTCACGAAACGGACGAGGAAATCAGCAGCGGAGGGGCACCACCATCCGAAAGGCTGAGGCGTAGACAACTGAAGCATAGAAGGACGCGCGCCGCACCGGCTCGGTCCCTGAGGAACCTGGACTTGTCCTACGGTCGAGCAATGTCAGAACAAGCCCCAAAAACGCTAGGAAAAGGACTATGGGGAGCCGGTCTACGAGGCCGAGCCCGTCCGAGTCAGAGTCGTGGTGGGCCCCTGCGAGGTGAATCCCGCAGAGGAGGATGAACACCAAAAGGAGCACGAGGCAGGCACCTCGCACCCACGCGGATCGCCGTATCGAAGCCCGAAAGTGCATCTCAGTGACTATACCTAACCGCCCCGCCTTAGCAGTGCCACCGGCTGTCAGCCCTTCCCCGCGCGCCGTAGCCTCAATGAGTTACTCACGACGCTGACCGACGAAAAGGCCATCGCGGCGCCGGCTATGATGGGGTTGAGCAGCCCGAACACCGCCAGCGGGATCGCCGCCGTGTTGTAACCGAACGCCCACGCAAGGTTCTGGTAGATGATGCGGAGCGTCCTGCGCGCCAGCTTGATTGCGGTGACCACGCCATCGAGCTCCCCGGAAATCAGGGTGATGTCCGACGACTCGATCGCCACGTCGGTGCCGGTACCGATGGCGATGCCCAAGTCGGCCTGGACCAGAGCCGGCGCGTCGTTGATGCCGTCGCCTACCATCGCAACCACTTTGCCACCGGCTTGCAGCTGCCGGATCTCGCTCACCTTGTCCTCGGGAAGCACCTCGGCGAGCACTCGGTCGATGCCGGCTTCCTTCGCGATCGCTTCGGCTGTCCGCGCGTTATCGCCGGTGATCATGGCGACCTCGAGGCCCATGCCGTGAAGCTCAGTCACGACCCGCCTGGCTTCCTTTTTCAGCGTGTCGGCCACCCCCAGCACCCCTCGGACGTTCCCGTCCCACCCGGCGAACACGGCGGTGCGACCGGATGTCTCGATCTCGGCTGCGCGGGACTCCAACTCGTCGGGAATCCGAAGTCCATTCTCGCCCACGAGCTTGCGTCTGCCGATGAAGACCGTCCGTCCGGCAATGCGCGCCCGCACTCCATGACCAGCGACTGCGGCAAAGTCCTCCACGTCCGTGCCGAATGAGTCCTGCGTCTTCGCCCCCTCGACGATTGCTCGCGCAATCGGGTGCTCGGAAGAGACTTCGGCCGCCGCGGCCAGCATCAGAACCTCATCTGGGTCCTCGCCGGAGGCCGCGTGGATATCGGTGAGCGACATCTCGCCGCGTGTGAGGGTGCCGGTTTTGTCGAAGACGACCACCTGAATGCGTCGGGAGCCCTCCAGCACCTCCCCACCTTTGATCAGCACTCCCATGTCCGCGCCGCGACCGGTGCCAACCATGATGGCGGTCGGAGTAGCGAGTCCGAGCGCGCATGGGCAGGCGATGATGAGGACCGCGACCGCGGCGATCAGCCCGGCGGTGGGGTCACCGGCGAAGACCCACCAGCCCACGTAGGTAGCGAGCGCAACTACGATCACGATGGGGACGAACACGCCGGAGACGCGGTCGGCGAGCCGCTGGACCGGTGCCTTGCTGCCCTGAGCGTCTTGGACGAGCCGCACTATCTGGGCGAGCGCAGTGTCTCTTCCAACCCCGGTAGCCCGAATGATAAGAACGCCGTTGGTGTTGATCGTCGCTCCCGCGACTGTGTCGCCCTCCTTCTTCTCGACCGGGACCGACTCACCTGTGAGCATCGACTCGTCGACCGCCGAGTAACCGGAGTCGACGCGGCCGTCCACGGGGATCTTCTCGCCCGGTCGGACCCGCACTATGTCGCCCACCTTGACCTCGTCCACCGGCACGGTGCGCTCTTGGCCGTCTACGAGCACGCGCGCCTCCTTGGCGCCCAGCTCGAGCAGCTTTTTGATCGCGCTCGAGGCTCGCCCTTTAGTCCGCGCTTCGAAGTAACGGCCCAGGATTATGAAGGCGATGATGAGGGCAGCGGTATCGAAGTAGAGATCGCCTCCCGCGAAGAGCTCGTAGGTTGAGTAGAAGAAAGCGGCGAGCGTTCCGATGGCGATCAACGTATCCATGTTGGCGGTGAGGGCGCGCGCCCTTTCTGCGGCGGTCTTGATGAAAGGCCAACCGGCCACGAACTGCACCGGGATGGTCAGCACAAACGCGCTCCAGCGCGCCCACGATTCCTCCATGTAGAGCAGGCTGAGGATTAGCACGACGAGCCCGAGCGGCCAGCTCAGCAGCACCCGTCGCCACCACACGCGCTGGTCGCGTTCATGAACACCCTCGGTCTCGACGGACTGTGAGTCGAGGGGCGAGATCCGGTAGCCGATCCTCTCGATCGCGTCCTCGAGCTTCTCGACGCTCACCGCCTCCGGGCGGTAGAGGACGGTAGCGTGGTTCCCAGCGAAGTTGACCCGCGCTTCGTCGACTCCAGCCTGGCGAGCAAGTGTTTTCTCTACGCGCGCCGCGCAGGAGGCGCAGGTCATGCCTTCGACGTTCAACTCGATCTGCTCGGCCACACCCATGTCTTCATGCCTTCGGGTTGCGGCCTCGTGCACTCGTTCCGTGTGCTTCAACTCGCGGATACCTCCTCGAATGACTCGACGGCGTAACCCTGAGCCTCGATGAGGCCCACAAGCTCGCCGACGTCAGTCACCTCGGAGTCGTAATCGACCGTCACTTGCTTGGTTGAAAGATCGACTTGGGCCCGCTCCACTCCTTTTGCCCTGGAGGCCGCTCCCTCGATCGCAGCCTTGCAATGGTCGCAGTGGACGCCTGGAACAGAGACTCTTGTAGTCG
Organism: Actinomycetota bacterium; assembly: GCA_035646635.1. Classification (GTDB taxonomy): domain Bacteria; phylum Actinomycetota; class CADDZG01; order CADDZG01; family WHSQ01; genus JACDAL01. The sequence continues at coordinate 7,984 of DASRPA010000017.1, forward strand.
TCACGACTCAGACCTCCTCCTCTTGTTGTCGTTTCTATGACTTCACGAGGCGTTCGACCGCCGCCGTTGCCTCGCGGATCATGTCCTTTCCATCCTCGGTTTGATTCATAACGCAGTGGCGGATGTGATCTTCGAGCAGCCCCACCGCGACCTTCTTCAATGCATTGCTCGCCGCGCTTATCTGTGTGAGGATGTCGATGCAGTACTTATCGGTTTCCACCATCCGCTGCAGGCCCCGCACCTGGCCCTCTATGCGGCGCAAGCGACCTAGCAGCTGTTCCTTGTCGTCGTAGTAGCCCCTCATTCTTCCTCCGTCTCTCCGGGACACGTGATTTGACAGACTACCCTGGAGGGGTATGGTATGTCAAATGGCAACCTCAAGGAGACTGGTGCAAAGGAGGATCGCGGTGGACCGAGTCCCAGAGCCGTTGGAGGCCCCTTGGCCGCCTGCGTCGCAGGCCTCACACTGTTCGCCGGCGCGCTGTCTACCTACTGGGAAATCGCGATTCGGGTCGCCATCCACAGACCCGGAGCCCACCCCCCACAAGGACGTGCGATGACTGCCGAAACGAAAACCGTCGTCCTCGACACACGGGGATTGAACTGGGCGACCGAGAAGAACCTCGTGGAGGCGGTTCTCGGCAGGCGCCCCGGAGTGGTCGAGGTAGAAGCCAACCCCGTCGCGCAAAGCGCGAACGTCGTCTATGACCCCGGCCGGACGTCAATTGCGGAACTTCGAGACTGGGTTGAGGAGTGCGGGCTGCACTGCGCGGGCCAGTCGGTCCCCAATCACATTTGCGATCCGATGCTCGACGAAGGAGCGCCCGAACAGCACGGGACCTCGCCAGAAGGGGCGTCGCCGCACGAGGCGATGGGCCACAGCGGCCACGGCGCGATGTCGATGGACGACATGGTCAAAGACATGCGCAACCGCTTCGTCGTCGCCGCCATCTTCTCCGTACCGATACTGCTGTGGTCGCCTATAGGGCGCGATGTGTTGGGGTTCGAAGTGGCCGCCCCGTT
>DASRPA010000018.1:0-2177 GCA_035646635.1 Actinomycetota bacterium
CCCATCGGCATCACGACCAAGAAGATCATCGTGATTCCGTGCATCGTGAAGAGTTGGTTGTAAGTGTCGGCGTCGAGGATGTTGCCGTCGGGGCCGGCCAGCTGGGCGCGGATGGCGAGTGCTTCGATCCCGCCTATGAGAAAGAAGATGAAGGCCGTGAAGCCGTAGAGGATGCCTATTTTCTTGTGGTCGACGGTCGTGACCCAACTCCACCATCCGGAGGTGGCGCTCGGTCTGCTCAAGAATCCTCGTCGCTCAGAAAGCGCCGCGGTGGCCATCATCTCTCCTTAGTGTTGCTGCGTAACAAAAGCCTAGTCGTCACTCGCGTGTCTCGAGGTAAGCGATCAACGCGTCAATTTGCTCCTGAGTGAGGCCCAGATCGGGCATCGTCGCCCCGGGTTTCACATCGGCCGGACCGGCCAGCCATGCGGAGAGGTTGGCCTCGTTGTTCTCGAAGACCCCTGCGGCGAAGGTCTGCCGGCCCGCGAAGTGCGTCAGGTTGGGTCCGGTGTTGGGCGCGGTGAGCTCGGTGGACTCGGCTGCATGACATGACACGCATGCAGGGCCGCCGGGGAACTGCCCGCTTGTGAACAACTGCTCGCCCTCGACCGCCAAGCCGGTGGGCGCGGGCGGCGCTTGCGCCTGATCCTGCAACCAGGTCTCGAACTCCGCCGGCCTCTGCGCAATCACCCGCTGGCGCATGTAGGCGTGGCCCAGTCCACAGAACTCCTTGCACTGGCCCAGATAGGTGCCCGGCTCGTCCGCTTCGATCGTCATGTATGTGTTCCTGCCGGGAATGATGTCTTGGGTGCCGGCCAGGCGCGGAATCCAGTAGCTATGGATGACCGCCGCCTCGCCGGTGACCCGGTCGGTCAGCGCGCCTTCGAGGTTGATGTAGACGGGGCGGCCGGTGGGAATGTGAAGCTCGTTGGCGGTAACCACGCCTGCGCCCGTGTATTGGTATTCCCACCAGAAGCGGTGCCCTATGAGCTTTACCTGGAGCGCGCCCGGAGGCTCCGCCGCCAGGCTGAATATGCTCGACACGGTGGGGATGGCTAGCCCCGCAAGGATCAGGGCGGGGATCACGGTGAGGAGAACCTCGACGCGCGTGTTGCCATGGAACTGAGCTGCTTCGCGCCCGGGGCGACGGCGGAACTTGAGCACCGTATAGACGAGGGCGCCTTCGACAAGGACGAAAACGACGACGGCGATCCCGAAGGTGATGTCCCACAACTGATCGGCTTCGCGGGCGATGGGGCCGGCAGGCTCCAAGACGTCCTGAGGGGCGTTCTCGGCACACGCCGACAACAGAAGGACCATTAGCAACGCGAGCGCGCCCACCCCGGCTCGCCTTTTGGGGGCCTGCAACAGCCTCATTTACTCTCCATATTGAGCGCCGGCAACGATGGCGAATATAACTGAGGCTCGGCGTATAGCCTTTTGTGTCGTGGTGCCCACCGAGGAGCTCGAGGACTACGCGCCTCGTTCACGAGTTCCCAAGCTGATCATCGTCGCGATCATCGCACTCGTCGCCGCGTTCTTTCTGTTTCGTCCCGCCCCCGAAGAGCCTCTCCCCGACTTCGCCTTGACCAGTCTGTCCGGGTCCGAAACCCTTACGAAGGCCGACTTGAGAGGCTCGCCCGTGGTTCTCAACTTTTTCGCTTCGTGGTGTGTGCCGTGCCGCGACGAGGCACCGCTGCTGGAGCAGGCATGGCGCGACTACAAGGACAAGGGAGTGAGATTTGTCGGAGTGAACTTTCAGGACACGCCGTCACGCGCCAGGCATTTTGTGGAAGAGTTCGGCATCACCTTCCCGGTCGTGGTGGACGGCGAGGGTGAGCTCGCCAAGGCGCTTGGTGTCTACGGGCTACCTCAGACCTTCTTCGTGAACGACGAGCTGCAACTCGTGGCGGCAAACGATGCCGCCGATACCGGCGAGGCGGGATCGGGCACCGGCATCGCCACCTTCGGCGCCATCGAGCGAGCCGAGCTCTACCGGCGCATCGACGCCCTCATCGAGGGGTCGGGCGAAGGGTCGTGAGTGTCTGCCCCTGCCCTCTGGAGCCCGGCAGTGTGGGTGGCAGAAGCGGACCGTGGACCTCTACCCACACAATTCTGTGGGTAGAAGCGGACCGTGGACATCTGCCACCACTCGGGGGCGCGGGGCGGAGCGGGCG
>DASRPA010000019.1:0-17917 GCA_035646635.1 Actinomycetota bacterium
GTGAGCCGGTAGCTCTGCTGCAGTGGCCTCGTGGGGGAGCCGGCGACGGCTGCGGGCCCACCACCTCCGTCGAGACCGAACCGGGCGGGCACAGGCACCCTCTCCGAGGGGTGCCAGCGGCGGCCGTCGAACTCCGTCAGCGATACCAGGCGCCAGTACGAGGCCCTGTTCGCCTCGACCTCGAACAACTCGAGGTCGGATTGTTTCAGCGCCTGCGGGACCAGGTCCACCAGGAGGTCGATCCGGCCCCCGCTGATCGCGCCGCCCTGACCGGGACCCCCGGGGGTCCCACTCCGCCACGACAGCAAACCGTCCTGGAGCGCGGGCAACGCGATCGGGGCGAGCAACGCCGCCGCGATGGAGGACGCGGCCATGCGGCGGCCGAGTTGGCCGCTGAAGGGCTCGCCCTCCGCCTCCTTGCCCTGCCACGGAGCGATGAAGCGGCCCCACGACGCCAGGCGGTGGGAGGACTCGAGGCCCAGAAAAGTGAGCAGAGCCGACATCCACAGAATCAGCATCAGCGTCGTGCCCGCCCCTTCCCCTACGATGAGGGCGTAGGCGAAGAGGCCAAGGCTTGGGAGTACCGCCAGCAGCGGGCGCCGCCAGCGGAAGCTCGCCACCTCGCCTACGAGCGCCGCCACCCACATGCCCGCCACCACCAGCATCACGTAGCCGGGGCGGCTCGGGATGGGGGCATAGTCGATCGCCGACAACTCCCCGGCACGCGCCACCGACCGCGCCAGACCGGCCGCAGCCGCCGGCGTGGGCAGGAGGTAGAAGGTGTGCTGGGACTCGAATACCAGGGACAGGTACCAGAACAGGGCGGCCGCTCCGATCCACAGAGTCGCGGCGGTGCCCGCCCCCACGCGCCGGCCGATGATCGCGACCACGCCACCGAGCAGCGCCGCCAGCAGACCCGGCCCCATGTAGTCGGACTCCATGAACAGCTGCTCGAAGGCGAACAGGGTGGTGAGCAGGACCGCCCCGAAGGCTAGACGAGCTCGGTTCTCGCTCCCCATGCCACCTCCTTGCGTGCTCCCGTTCGAGGCGAGCTCCCCCACGCCGCAGCGAGCGACTCGTCGGGGCCCAGCACCACCGAACGCACGCGCGCGCGTCCCATCAGCCGCGCCGCCTCGAGCGTCTTCTGCTCACCCTCCCAGCGTGCGCGCGTACCCTGTTGTCCGAAACGGTGGGCGGGGAAGCTAACCACGCTTACCTGCTTGAAGCGTGCCGAGCAGCGAGACACCGCCAGGGCCTCGGCTGCGCCCACGGCTCCGGTGATCACCACCAGAGCAGCTTCGTGGGCCGCCGCGCCCTCGAGCTCCCTCACACGTTGCAGGAAAGAGTCGTCGCCGGAGGTGCTCTCTCGCAGCTCCAGCGTGGCGAGTAGGTCAAGGCCTCGGTTCAGATGGTCTGTCCCACGGCCGCTCGGGAGCCCGGTGCCGTGCGCGGTGACCAACGAGAACCCGTATCCCGAGCGGCAGTAGAGGTCGAGCAGAGAGGCCGCCGCACTCACTGCGCGCTCGAACGAGGAGCTGGTCGCACGTCCCTCGTAGGGGGCGGCGCGGTCGTCGAGCACCACCGTGGCCCGGGTGTGCCACGGGGTTTCCTCCTGCCGGATCATGAAGCGACCCCGTTTGGCCGTCGACGCCCAGTGAACCTTGCGCAGGTCGTCGCCCTCGACGTACTCCCTCATCGTGTAGAAGTCCTCGCCCCTACCTCCGGAGAGCCTTCTCAAGGACGCCTGCGACATGCTCCGCCGTTCCCCCTGCTCGCGGGGGAGCCCCAAGGGCTCGATCGGCGGATGCACGAGCAGGGGAGTGGCGGGGGCCGCCTCCGAGGTCGTGCGGGCCAGTCCGAAGGGATCGATCACCGAGATCTGCAGGGGGCCGATGGCGTAACGACCACGGCGGGCCGGCGACACCTGCAGGCCCGCCTCCCGGTGGCCCCCAGGCTCGATTCCGTGCAGTCCGAAGCGGGTGTGCCCCGCCAGGCCCGGGGGCAGACGCTCCTCGAGCAGCAGCATGGGAGCGGCGCCGCGGCCCTTGTTCGTGAGCACCAGCTCGATCGAGACCTGTTGCTGGGGGCGCGCTCGCGCCGGGGAGATAGATCGCGCTGCGACCAGCGAGAAGCGTCCCCGCCGCACCGCGAGGAGCGCCAGGCCCACGAGGGCGATGAGGCCGAAACCGAGCTGCTGCAGAGGTTGGTTGCCGAAGATGGCCCCCAGGACGAGGACGCCCAGGCCGGTCGAGCACACCACCCAGCCCCTCCCGGTGGGCACTAGCGGCTCATGAGTGGCTTGCTCGCGTGCAGGGACGGGAACCCGGCCGAGTAGGCCTGCACTAGGCTTGCTCGCGTGCCGGGATCGGAACCCGGCCGAGAAGGCCCTCCAGGATGTCTTCGATGGTGTCTCCGCGCATCTGAGCCTCCGGGGCCAATACAAGCCGGTGCGCCAGGACCGACACAGCGAGATCTTTTACGTCGTCGGGGACGACGTAGTCGCGGCCGCGACTCGCCGCGGCCGCCCGAGCAGCTCTCAACAAGTAAAGGGAGGCGCGCGGGCTGGCCCCGAGGTAGATCTCCGGATGGGCCCGTGTCGCTTCCGAGAGATCGACTATGTAGCGCTTGAGGCTCGGGGCTACGTGGATGCGACGTGCGGTCTCGATGAGCCCGACTATCGTTTCGGGCCCTGCCACCGAATCGAGCTTCTCGAAGGCCGAGCTGCCGCCGTGGGTATCGAGAATCTCGAGTTCCGATGAGCGGCTCGGGTAGCCCATCGAGAGCCTCATCATGAAGCGGTCGAGCTGGGACTCGGGCAGGGGATAAGTCCCCTCGTGCTCGAGAGGGTTCTGGGTGGCGATCACCATGAACGGTGCCTGTAGCTCGTGAGTGGTGCCGTCGACAGTCACCTGTCGTTCTTCCATGCACTCGAGCAGGGCCGACTGCGTCTTGGGGGAGGCCCGGTTGATCTCGTCGCTCAGGCAGATGTTGGCGAACACGGCCCCCGGCTTGAATTCGAACTCATCGGTGCTTGCCTTCCACACGTTCACGCCGGTCACGTCTGATGGAAGGAGGTCGGGAGTGAACTGAACCCGGGCCCATGTGCACCCGACCGATCTAGCCAGCGATTTCGCGAGCATGGTCTTTCCCACGCCCGGGACGTCCTCCAGGACGACGTGGCCCTCGGCCACGAGCGCGATCAGGGTCAATCTAATGACCTCGGCCTTGCCCTGGATGGTCTCTTCGATATTCGAAACAATGCTCTCGAAAGATGCTTGGAAGGCTTCGAGGCCCCCTGAGATGGTGCCTCTAGTGACGGTGTTCAAGTCCCTCCCTCGAACCGGCTCCATTGCGTCCGAGGTTACCCTGTAGCGGGCACTTAGTGGGCGGGTGACATCCTCCAGGCCGTCGGCACAGCGTTCGGCAGCTATCACTAGCTATCACTAGCTATCACAAGGGAGGGGCAATGGCCGGTTGGGGCGACGACCCCGAGCTCGAGCGGCTTCGGGCTCTCGTCGAGGAGGGCTGGGACGTGGTCGAGATCACCGAGGACCCAAGCGCAGCAGGAGGGCCCAGCGACACGGTGCGCCTGCGGCGCGGCGACGAGGTCGCGGAGTGCACCTCGGACCATCTCGCGTTCCATCGCTACGTCGAGTACCTGAGAGAGGAAGGGACCTAGTCCCTCTATATACTGGAAGGACCTTGGGAAGAGCGCTCGTTCTCAACGCTTCCTACCAACCGCTGTGCGTGGTTCCAGACCGGCGGGCGTTGATTCTTGCCCTCAAAGGAAAGGCCGAGGTGCTGCACACGAACGGCCACGTCTTTCGCTCTGAGAGTCTCGCCTTCCAGGCCCCCAGCGTCGTGCGCCTGCACTACTTCGTCAAGGTTCCCCACAGGGGCCGGACGACCCTGTCCCGGCGGGCGGTGCTGGTGCGGGACGCGTTCGAGTGCCAATACTGCGGGCGTCAAGCCGAGAACGTCGACCACATCGTCCCCAAGAGCCGCGGCGGCGGCCACACGTGGGACAACGTCGTAGCGGCGTGCCGGCAGTGCAACTCGCGCAAGGAGAACCGCAACCCGGCGGAGGTAGGCATGCGGCTGCGCCACCCGCCCGGCCGGCCCCACGATAGTGTTTGGATCATGGTTGCGGTCGAGCGGGTCGACCCGCAATGGATTCAGTATCTGAGCCTTCCCCCCTCCCGCCGCATCTCGCTTCAGGCCTGAGGCCGGACGGCGCCACGCCCAGGGCTCGGTAGTCGCTCGCGCGCTGCGCGCTCTCAGGTACGGATTCCGTACCCAAGCGCGCTCTGGGCGCGTTTGAGTACCGGGGCGAAGGGGGCCCGGCGAGGGCCGGGCGGGCCGGCCGCCGCCTTTGCTCGGAGTCGAATAACGCCCTTGTAATTGTTGACTTAGGGGTCGGGTAGTTCTAGGTTGACGTTCCAGTGGAGGAAAGTGGAGCAATGTGGGCCATAAGGGAGGAGCAGAGGGTCCAGAAGGGGTGGGTCCTGAGGAGATGGTCCTGGAGGTGATGGAGCCCGGCCGTGACACATCCCTCCACCGGCCGAGGCACGGCGCTCGAGGAGAAACTGTTTGTCGTTCACGGGGACCTTTCGTCACACGATCGATGCCAAGGGGCGTCTCATCGTCCCATCTCGGTTGCGGGACGAGATCGCAGACGACAAGGTCGTGCTCACGAAGTGGGCCGAGGGCTGTATCGCACTGTGGTCTCAAGAGCACTGGGACAAGCTCGTGGCCGCGCTGCTGGAGCAACCGCACGGGGACGCCGGCGCCCGCCGGATCAAGCGGCAGTTGGGGGCGTGGGCTCACAGCGAGAGTGTCGATCGTCAGGGCCGCATCGGGATCCCCACAGAGCTCGCCTCCTACGCCGGGCTCGATCGTGAGACCGTGATCATCGGGGCCATTGATCACGCCGAGATATGGGACCCCGAGGCGTACATGCGCGTGGAACAACAGGCGCCGGGGAGCTTCGACGAGGTCCTCGAGGGCCTTCCGATCTGAGAGGGGCGTGCCATCCATGCACTTCAGCTATAAAGCAGCAGACAAACTAGAGGGCGAGGCCTTGTCGAGCCCGGCGCTGCGTGCGCGCGAGCTGGGCCGAGCTCTGATCCTGCTCGGCCTCGGCGGATCCTCCATCGGCGGGTTCGTCGCCGCGCTAGCTCTGGCGAGTAGAGCGTTGGGCCGCTAGTGGTGGCCGGGGGCGCAGGGTGGAGCGGGGGCGATCAGTGGAGTGGGGGCGAAGGATGGAGCACGAGCCGGTCCTGGCGAACAGAGTCGCCGAGCTCCTCACCCCGGCCCTCTCAGGAGGAGGCGTCGTCGTCGACGCAACGCTGGGACGAGGGGGCCATGCCGCAAAGATCCTCGAGGCCGCGCCTCGGGCGCGCCTCGTCGGAATCGACAAGGATGGTGACGCGCTGGAGGCAAGTGGGGCCAACCTCGCCCCGTTCCAGGAGCGGATCGATCTCGTTCGTGACGACTTCAAAAATGTCTCGGCCGTACTGGAACGACTCGGGCTTGCGTCGATTGCCGCATTCCTACTCGACCTTGGAGTTTCTTCCCCCCAGCTCGACATCTCCGAGCGAGGTTTCTCCTATCGAGCAGACGGACCCCTGGACATGCGGATGGACCGCTCCCAGAAGCTCACCGCAGACGCCGTGGTCAACCTCTACGGGCAACGGGAGCTGGCCCGAGTGATCGCCCGCTATGGACAAGAGCGCTTCGCCGCCCGCATTGCGGCCGCCATTGTGCGCGCCCGTCCGGTGAGCTCGACGGCCACTCTGGCCGGCATCGTCAAGGAAGCGATCCCGGCGGCCACGCGCCGGCACGGCCGTCACCCCGCCCGCCGGACCTTTCAGGCGGTGCGCATGGAGGTCAACCGCGAGCTCGAGGCACTGGAAGTAGCTCTGCCGGACGCCATCGAGGCGCTCCATGTCGGGGGCCGGGCGGTGGTGATCTCGTATCACTCACTCGAGGACAGAGTGGTCAAGCGAACGTTCGCGGAGCAGGCGAGCGGCTGTGTGTGCCCCCCCGATCTTCCCGTGTGCGCCTGCGGCGCGGAAGCTACGGTGCGGATCCTGACTTCCAAGCCGGTGCAGGCCGGCGCCGACGAAGTAACCCTCAACCCGCGCGCCAAGGGAGCCAAGCTCAGAGCCGTGGAGCGCGTGACCGGTGGGCATCTGGAACCCCGGCTCCCGTGAGCGCTCGTCGCGACGCTCTGCGGGGCCCGGGCGCGGGCCCATCTCAGCCGCGCCTCGAGGTCGTGCGACGGCGGTCCCGGTCGCTGATTCAGCGCGACGCCCCGCGGCGGTTCGCCCCGGTGGTGGTGGTCGCCGTGATCTTGGCCGCGACCGCCATTCTGGGCGTTCTGCTCGAGCAGGTGGTGCTCGCCCAGTCGGCGTTCAAGATGTCTCGGCTGCGCACCGACCTCAGCGCAGCCGAAGCCCGCCATCAGGAGCTTCTGCTTGAGGCGACCAAGCTCGAAAGCCCCCGCCGCATCGAGCGCTTCGCGCGCACAGAGCTCCGCCTGGTCGAACCGCACGCGATTCAGTACCTGGTCTCGGACGCGGCCCTCGCCGGACGCAACGTGCGGCCGGCCACGCGTGGGGGTGGACCCGCCCGGCGCGCGGCGGCCCCCTATCTGGCAGTGCAGCCGTCCGCCCGGCTCGTCCCCTCTTCCGCCGCCACCCAAAACGCTCATAGCTCCTCCGAGCCCGGCCCATGAGCGTGCGAGCCCTGCCCGTGCGCGGCTCCTGCTCTCCGCGCCGCCTCAGCGCGGCCCTCGTCCTGGTCCTGGCCTGTTTTTGTGCCCTGGGGGCCCGGCTGGTGGTGTTGCAGGTCGTCGAGGGGGATTCCTACGATCGCTTGGCGTTGAACCAACGCGAGAGAGCGGTGGCGTTCCCCGCCCGGCGCGGCGCGATCTTCGACCGTTCGGGAAACCCGTTGGCGATCTCGGTCGACCTGCAGACGATCTACACCGACCCCGCTCTCGTCGAGGACCCCACCTCCGAGGCAGTAGCGCTGGCCGAGATCCTGGGGCGCTCGCCGGTGGCGCTCGAGGCATTGCTACGGGGCGATCCCTCGTGGAGCCGGTTCGAGTACATCGCGCGCCGGGTGTCACCACGCGTGGCGCGGGCGGTCGAGGGGCTTCATCTGGCAGGCGTTTACATGAAACCCGAGCCCAAGCGCTTCTATCCCAACGGTGCGCTCGGGGCCCAAGTCCTCGGCTTCGTCGGCAGCGAAGGCCCCGGCCTAGAAGGTGTGGAGGCGCAGTACGAAGAGATCCTGAAGGGGCGAGCCGGGCGCATGACCTTGGAGCAGGACCCGAGCGGGCGTCCGCTGCCCCAGGCCGACCTGGCCTGGCGCCGCCCTGATCCGGGGCGCTCGCTCTATCTCACGATCGACAAGGACATCCAGTTCCAGACCGAGCTGTTCCTCAAAGCCGCCGCCGGCCGCTATGACGCCGAATCCGGCAGCGCGGTGGTCATGGACCCTCGGACCGGTGACATCCTGGCGATGGCGGGTTTCCCCTCGTTCGATCCCAACCGCTTCGAGCGCTATTCGGGCAACACCTATCGCAACCGGGCGACGACCGATGTCTTCGAGCCCGGGTCGTCCTACAAGATCGTGACCGCAGCGGCGGCTCTCGAAGAGGGCCTGGTGACGCCGTGGACACGCTTCACGGTCCCCGACGAGCTGCCTTACCAGGACCGCGTCTTTCACGACTCCCACGCCCACGAGACCGCGCAGATGTCGGTATCGGAGATCATCGAGCAGTCGTCCAACGTGGGCACGATCAAGATCGGTCTCGAGCTCGGATCACGGCGGCTCGATCGTTACGTCCGCAAGTTCGGTTTCGGCTCCTCGTCGGGACTGGGGTTCCCGGGAGAGTCAGAGGGCCTCGTGCTCGATCTCGATGAGTGGTCGGGGACAACCGGGGCGACCGTGCCGATCGGCCAGGGAGTGGCCGTTACCACCGTGCAGATGGCCGCCGCCTACTCAGCTCTGGCGAACGGCGGCGTGTGGTTGGAACCACGCCTGGTGTCGGGCGCGGCCGGCCAGGACGGCTCTGTGGCGCGCATGCCGGCGGGATCACGGCGCAGGATCGTCTCGGCCAAGACGGCGCGACAGATGACCGGCATGCTGACCAGGGTGGTCAAGCAGGGCACCGGGCTGGAAGCGCAGGTGCCCGGCTACACGGTGGCGGGCAAGACCGGCACCGCCCAGAAAGCTCTCCCCGAGGGCGGGTACGGCAACTCCTACGTGGCTTCGTTCGCGGGCTACGCTCCGGTCGAGGACCCCGCCGTGGCGGTGGTCGTGATGCTCGACGATCCACGCCCGATCTGGGGGGGGGCGACCGCGGCCCTCACTTTCTCCGCCATAGCCGACTTCACACTCAGAAAGCTCGGCGTGCCTCCCTCCACCAACGCCCGGCGAGCCGCAGCTCAGCGCGAGGCCGCAGTCGAAGGCGTCGCAGATCCCCACGATTAGTGGTGCGCTCAATTTTCCTTGCTGTCGCGATCGCCGAGCCGATCGCTCGGCGCCTAGGCTGGCGGCGATGAGCCCCCTCGAGAGCACCGTCGGGGACCTGGCCCGGTCGGCGGGAGAACTTCTCGTCGAGGTCAGGGGTCCAACAGAGCAGGTGGTGACAGGGCTGGCTCATGACTCGCGCCGCGTGAGGGCCGGCGACGCCTTTGCGTGCGTCGTCGGTCTGAAGAACGACGGCCACCGGTACGCCGGTGCCGCGGTGGCAAGTGGTGCCGCAGCCCTGATCTCGGAGCGGGCCCTAGACTTGGGAGTGCCCGAGATCGTGGTGACGAGCGCGCGGAGGGCGCTGGGCCGGCTCGCCGCCGAGCTCCACGGGCAGCCCGGGGCGCGTCTCGAGCTCTTGGGCATCACCGGCACCAACGGCAAGACGACCACTGCATATCTGCTCGAATCCATCTGCCGGGCCGCAGGACGCACGACCGGTCTCATCGGCACCATCGAGTGCAAGGTGGCCGGAAGCTCCCGGCCCGGAGTCAGGACGACTCCGGATTCCCTCGAGCTACAGGGCTTGCTCGCGGAGATGGCCGGGGCCGGGGTCACCTCGGTCGTCATGGAGGTCACCTCGCACGCGTTGGTGCTGCACCGCGTGGAGGGGCTGTGCTTTCAGTCGGTGGCGTTCACGAACCTCTCCCAGGACCATCTCGACTTCCACCACGACATGGAGGACTATTTCGCCGCCAAGAAGGAGCTGTTTACTCCGCAGAGGGCGCGCCGAGGCGCGGTCAACGCCGACGACATCTACGGTCGCAAGCTCGCCGCAGACAAGGCGATCGAGCTGATCACGTTCGGGCTGGCGCCCGACGCCAACGTGTGCGGTCGCGACGTGCGCCTGGGACGAATGAGCAACGACTTCGTTATCTCTGTGCGCGATGTCGAGAACTCAGAAGATGTGGACATCAAGGTTTCTTCGGGACTCGTGGGCGAGTTCAACGTGTCGAACTGCCTCGGCGCTTGCGCTGCGGCGCTGGGGGCCGGGCTGTCGCTCGAGGCCGTCCACCAAGGGCTCGAAGAGGTCAAGGCGGTTCCGGGCCGCTTCGAGTCGATCGATCAGGGCCAGCCTTTCGCGCTGGTGGTCGACTACGCCCACACGCCCGACTCTTTGGACAACGTCCTGGCGCAGGCAAGAAGGCTGGCTTCGTACACCTCGGGCCGGGTTCTATGTGTATTCGGCTGCGGCGGCGACAGGGACCGCGGAAAACGTCCCCTGATGGGCGCAGCCGCGGCGCGCGGAGCCGACGTCGTCATCGTCACTTCGGACAACCCTCGTTCGGAGGATCCCCAGGCGATCATCGCAGAGATCCTCGAAGGAGTCGAAGTCCAGCGTGCTTCGGGCGCGGATGCCGTGTTGGCAGACCGCGCGGAGGCGATCGCAGCAGCGTGCGCTCGCGCCCGGCCCGGAGATGTCGTGGCGATCTGTGGCAAGGGGCACGAGACCGGTCAAGAGTTTGCGGACGTGACGATCCCCTTCGACGACCGCATCGTGGCGCGCGCTGCGTTGCAGGAGGCCGGCTGGTGATCAGCATCATGCTTGCGGGCTTTGCGGGGCTCGCCCTGTCTCTCTTGGGTACCCCGGTTGCGATCCGCGCTTTCCGCCGCCGTGGCTGGGGCCAGCTCATTCGTGAGGAAGGACCCAAGGCGCATTACGAAAAGCGAGGCACGCCGACAATGGGCGGGCTCGTGATATTGGGGGCCGCGCTGGGAGGATATTTCTTGGGACATATCGGTACCGAGGGACTGATACCGATGCGCGACAGCGGTCTTCTGGCAGTTGGTGCGACGGTTGCTTTTGCAGGGCTCGGTTTTGCCGACGACTTCATCAAGATCAGGATGTCGCGCTCCCTTGGCTTGCAGAAGCGGGCCAAGTTCTTGGGCCAGCTTGTGATAGCGGGGGTGTTCGGCATTCTTGCCGTGCGCGTCGTGGGAGTCGGCACCGACGTGTCGTTCTTTCGCTCGACGTTGCTGGACCTCGGCATCTTCTTCTTCATCTGGGTGTTCCTGATGATCGCGGCCTCCTCCAACGGGGTGAACCTGACCGACGGACTCGATGGGCTCGCGGTGGGTTCCTCGGCTCAGGTCCTGGCTGCGTTCGTGGTCGTCGGCTTCTGGCAGTTCCGGCATCAGGCGTTCTACGACATCGACGAGACCGGCTCGGACCCCTTCGAGATCGCAATCTTCGCCGCCGCGATGTTCGGCGCCTGTGCGGGCTTTCTGTGGTGGAACACGGCGCCGGCAAAGATATTCATGGGCGATACAGGCTCCTTGATGTTGGGTGGATGTATGGCGGTCATGGCGATCCTGCTCAACACTCAGTTGCTACTCGTGATACTCGGTGGGCTCTTCGTCGTAGAGACGCTGTCGGTGATCGTTCAGGTGCTGGTGTTCCGGCGAACCGGCAAGAGGATCTTTCTCATGGCTCCGATCCACCATCATTTCGAGCTGGCGGGTTGGCCCGAGTTCACGGTCATCGTTCGTTTCTGGGTGCTCTCGGGCCTCTCCGTGGCCTTCGGCCTGGGCCTCTTCTATGCAGACTTTCTGTCCAAGGGCGGGCTCAGGTGAGCACCTACGAAGGCGTTCTCGCGCTCGTCGTGGGGCTCGGAGTGTCGGGACTTGCCGCCGCACGCGCGCTGTACGCGGCGGGGGCGCAGGTGCGGGTCACCGACGGCTCGGACGACGACGGTTTGAGGGCGCGCGCCGCAGAGCTGAGGGCGCAGGGAATCGAAGTCGAGCTTGGAGGACACGCAGTTGCAACACAGGACGTGGACCTCGCCGTGGTGAGCCCGGGCATCCCGCTCGAGACCGGAATCGTCTCGAGCCTTGTGGCCGCAAGGATTGAAACCATTTCCGAGATCGAGCTCGGGTGGCGCCTGGCACGCTGCGACATCCTCGCGGTCACGGGAACCAACGGTAAGACGACCACGACCGAGCTTCTGGCGGCGATGCTCGACAACGCCGGCGTTTTATCGATGGCGGCGGGCAACATCGGTACCCCGCTGACCGAAGCAGTCGCCTCGATCGGAGAAGGTGGCGCCATCGCAACCGAGGTGTCGAGCTTCCAGCTTGCGTTGACCCAGGACTTCAGGCCGCGCGTGGCGGTGGTGCTCAATGTTGCGGAAGACCACACCGACTGGCATGGGAGCGCGGCCGCCTACGGCGCCGCCAAGGGCCTCATCACGAAGAACCAGGGTCCGGCCGATACCTTGGTGTTCAATCGCGAGGACGCAATCTCGAACGACATCGCCGCGCACACGCGTGCGCAGACGGTTCCGTTTTCTGCGGTTACGGCGCTAGGGAATGGAATCGGTGTCGCGGACGGAGAGGTGAGATGGATGGGGAAGGGGCTGATGGACTCCGCCGAGCTATCGCTGCCGGGGCGCGCCGGTGCCGACGACACCCTCGCGGCCGCCGCGGCCGCGCTCTCATATGGAGCCGGGCGCTCCGCAGTTGTCGAAGCCGCTCGCAGCTTTCAACCTCTCAGTCACCGTCTCGAGACCGTCGCCACCGTAAGCGGGGTCACCTTCATCGACGATTCCAAAGCGACCAACCCGCATGCCACGCTGGCAGCGCTCGAAGGCATGAGCGACGTCGTGCTGATAGCAGGTGGGCGCAGCAAGGGCATCGATCTCCGGGTTCTGAAAGCCGCCGTGCCACCGGTCGTTGCGGTTGTGGCCCTCGGCGAGGCGTCGGACGAGATCGTCTCTGTTTTAGAGTCTTTGGTGCCGGTCGAGACCGAGAGCTCGATGGCCGCTGCTGTTCGGTGGGCTTTCGAGGCGGCAGGAGGCCGAGGATCCGTGTTGTTGTCTCCTTCGTGTGCGAGCCTTGACATGTATTCGAGCTATGCCGCCCGCGGCGAGGACTTCAAACGCTCGGTCGCGAGCTTGGAAGCCGAGAGGAAACAGAATGGCTAGTCGCACTAGCGCAATGAGAGCCGCCGGCGGTCGCGCTGCTGCGGCGCGCCCGAGCGCGCAGCTGCACACGGGTCACCCTGCCGCCTTGATCGCCACGATCTCGTGCCTCTTGGTTGTGGTCGGGTTGGTGATGATCCTGTCGGCCAGCTCGGTGACCTCTTTTGCGAACTACGGCTCGTCGTTCCTGTTCTTCAAGCGCCAGCTTGTATGGGCCGTGGCCGGAATGGCGTTGTTCGTTATCTTTTGCAGGCTCGACTATCGGAGACTCAAGGGCTTCGGGTATGTGCTCTACCCGATCGCGTTAGTCTTGCTCGTCGTCACACTGATCCCAGGAGTGGGCGTCACGGTGGGCGGAGGGACGAGATGGATCGCTTTGGGGGCGCTGTCCTTTCAACCATCCGAGCTCGCCAAGCTGGCACTCGTGCTGTTTTCCGCCGATGTCTTCTCGAGAAAACATGAGCGCTTGCTGCAAGAGCCCTCGCACATGCTCATCCCGATGGTTCCCGCGCTGGGGCTGATGGCCGCGCTCGTCTTGCGACAGCCCGATCTCGGCACCACTCTGTTGCTGGGTGCGATCGGCATAGGGATGCTGTTCGTGGCGGGAGCGCCTCTGCGCTTCCTCCTGCCGCTGGGGGCCGCAGGCGCGGCGATGGCAGCAGTCGCCGCACTAAGCGCGCCCTACCGGCGAGCCCGAGTGCTTGCGTTCATGGACCCGTGGGCTGATCCACTGTTTACCGGCTATCACACGATCCAATCGCTGATTGCGCTCGGCTCCGGCGGCTGGTTGGGCGTCGGCCTGGGCGCCAGCAGACAAAAGTGGATGTACATCCCCAACGCTCACACCGACTTCATCTTCGCAATCCTCGGCGAGGAGATGGGGGTGGTAGGCACCGTGGCGGTGCTCGGGATGTTCGCATTGCTCGCGTTCCTGGGCATGCGGGCGGCGCACAAGGCGCCGGACCGCTTCGGCATGCTTCTGGCCTCGGGCATCGTCATCTGGATCTCGGTGCAGGCGATGGTCAACATCGGAGCGGTGACCGCTGTGCTGCCCGTCACAGGCGTCCCCTTGCCGCTGCTGTCGTTCGGCGGAAGCTCGCTGGTACTGTCGTTGACGGCTATGGGGATCCTCACCAATATCGCGTGGCAGGGCACACTCGAGGATCGACGGAAGCCTCTGCGCCCTGCCGCGTCAAAGAGACGGCGCAGATGAATATCGCCATCGCAGGAGGCGGAACGGGGGGTCACGTCAATCCCGCGATCGCACTCGGACACGCGCTGGCATCGGACGCCGTCACGTTCGTGGGGACGGCTTCGGGAGCTGAGGCGGCCCTTGTACCTGCAGCCGGATTCGATCTCGAGATAATCGACGTCAAGGGCTTCGACCGGGCGCACCCCTTATCGTTTTTCGGAGTCGCGCCTCGAGCGCTCCGTGCCATGTTGTCCGCCCGGCGAATCCTCAAACGCAAGGAGATCGATGTCTGCGTCGGCATGGGGGGATTCGTCAGCCTTCCGGTTTGCTACGCGGCTCGCTCGATGGGGATCCCGGTCGTTATCCATGAGCAGAACATCGTGCTGGGCCTTGCCAACCGCGTGAGCCGGCCGCTTGCTCGAGTGGTCGCGGTGTCGTTCGAGGAGTCGCTTGACTCGGCCGGCCCGCGGGCGCTCTTGGTAGGCAACCCGGTGCCGCCCGAGATGGCGGTGGTCGACCTCATGGCCGAACGCGCCGGCGGCTGGGAGCGCTTTGGCCTCGACGCCACGCGCAAGACTCTGCTCGTGTTCGGGGGCAGTCAAGGGGCGCACACGATCAACCAGGCCGCGGTGGGGCTTGCCCGGCTGTGGGCGGACAACCTCGATCTGCAGATCCTTCATGTCGCGGGAGCGGCCGAAGCGGGCAGGATCGAGGAGGAGGTGGGGGTCTCCCTCGAAGGCAACAGGCTCATTTACAAGGTCGTCGATTACGTCGACAGAATGGTTGAAGCTTATGCGGTGGCGGATCTGGCGCTGTGCCGGGGCGGCGCCACCACGGTGGCCGAGTTGTGCGCGGTGGGACTTGCCTCAGTCATCATTCCCTACCCCCACCACCGTGATCGACAGCAATACCTACACGCAAGCTTGCTCGAATCGCATGGGGCTTGCACGAGCGTCTTAGACGCCGAGGCATCCACCGAGCGTGTGGCGGAGGAGGTGTCGCGCTTGCTTCTCGACGATTTTGCCCTCCAGCAGATGCGCAAGGCCGCTTTGAGTCTGGGCCGCCCGGATGCCGCGCTGCGCCTGGCCGAGCTGGTGAGGCAGCAGGCGCCTTGACACTGCCGGAGCGAGGCCGGATCCACTTCATCGGGATCGGGGGCGCCGGCATGTCTGCGATAGCAAAGGTACTGATAGAGCGCGGCCATGAGGTTTCGGGCAGCGATATGCGGAAGTCTCGGGCGACCGCTGCGTTGAGCGACATGGGTGCGCACGTCACCATAGGTCACGACCCAACACTTGTGGACGGCGCCTCTGCGGTCGTCTACTCATCGGCGGTGAAGGAGAAAAACCCCGAGCTCGTTGCAGCGCGTAGCGCGGGTGTTGTGGTGCTCCATCGAGGAGAGGCGTTGGCGAGCCTTCTCTCCGGCAGCCGCTCCATCGTCGTGGCCGGGACACACGGCAAGACGACGACCTCGTCCATGGTCTTGTCGATCCTGAAGAGCGCAGGTTTCGACCCCACCTATGTGATCGGCGGAGCGCTCGAGGGCGTTCCGATCAACGCGGGCAACGGTGTCGATGATGTCGTAGTCGCAGAGTCGGATGAAAGCGACGGCTCGTTCTTGCTTCTCGATCCCACGATCGCAGTGATCACTAATATTGAGCCCGACCATCTCGATCACTGGGGCTCGCTGAAGGCCATAGAAGAGGCTTTTCAGAGCTTCATTGCGACCGCCGACTGCGCGGTCGTGCGCAACGACGACAAGGTCGCGCGCGGCGCCGCAGACCGCAGCGGGCTGAGGCTCGTCACTTATGGTGACGGCGGAGGGATATCCGCCGGCGAGGTTTCGCTTCGGGCGCACTCGACCACCTTCGTGCTGATGTCTTCCGAGACGCGCGCGCCTGTGCATCTCGGGGTGCCCGGGCATCACAATCTCGTGAACGCTTTGGCGGCGGCTGCCGCGTGTCTTTCATTGGGCGTCGGCATCGAAGGCGTCGCTGCGGGGCTCGAGGCATTCACCGGCGTCGAGCGGCGTTATCAACTGCGCGGCGAGAAAAGCAACGTCACGGTGATCGACGATTACGCGCACCACCCCACGGAGATCGCGGCAGCGTTGAGCGCCGCTCGCCTGGGTCCCTGGAGACGGGTGATTGCGGTGTTTCAGCCGCATCTCTTCTCGCGCACACGGGCTCTGCAGGCCGAGTTCGGAACCGCGTTCGGCGACGCCGATCTCGTCGTGGTCACCGATGTCTACGCGGCCCGGGAAGAGCCTGTACCCGGAGTGACCGGCAAGTGCATCTCCGATGCCGTGTGCATGTGCCTGTTCGGCCGTCCGGTTGCATATGTGCCCGAAAGAAAAGAGCTGCTCGCCTACCTCGCCGCGCGAGCGCGTCCCGGCGATCTCGTGCTCACTCTGGGTGCGGGCGACATCACCACGCTCGCCGGCGAGTTGCTCGAGGCTCTGGATGTGGAGGCGGCGTGAACCTGGAACAGGTTGCGACGCGCTTGAGGGGCAGACTTGCGGGCCGCAGCGCCGCGCACTTTCCGCTGGCGCGCCTCACCACCTATCGCCTGGGCGGAGAGGCGGAGCTCTTCGTCGAGCCCGCCGTCATCGACGATCTCGAAGTGCTCGGCGAAGTGCTCCGTGACGCCGGGTTCGGCGCAGGCACTGTCCCGGTGACCGTGCTCGGGCGCGGTTCAAACCTCGTGGTCTCCGACGACGGCGTCGAGGGCGTCGTGATCCGTCTGGGACCTCGCCTCGCCTGGACTCGCGAGCGCGGCGCTCGAGGCGCGCGGGCGGGCGCAGCGACTCCACTGCCGCAGCTCGCCAACCACGCACTGAGGCGGGGGCTGTCGGGGGCCGAGTTCCTGGTCGCAATACCGGGATCGGTCGGCGGGGGAGTTCGCATGAACGCAGGCGCGCACGGTGCCGATCTCGCCGGCATCCTGAGCGCGGCCCTTATCTTCGATCTGTCCACTCTGTCTCTGCAGGAGCGCCCTGCGGATCAACTGGGCTTCGGCTACCGGCGCTCGAGGTTATCCGTCTCCGAGGTGGTGGTGGAGGCGAGCTTCGAGCTTGAAGGGGCCGCCGACGCTTCCATCCGGGAGCGCATGGAAGCTTATCGGCGCCACCGTGCCGAGACGCAGCCGGGAGCGGCCCAGAACGCCGGCAGCGTGTTCAAGAACCCAGCCGGCGATTCGGCAGGCCGTCTGGTGGAGGAGTGCGGGCTCAAAGGTTTCAGGGTGGGTGGGGCATCGGTCTCCCAGCTGCACGCCAATTTCTTCATGGCGGCCGAAGGCGCCTCATCGCAGGATGTCTACGACCTCGTCCACGCGGTCGCCGAACGAGTGCGCGACCGTTCGGGGGTCGAGCTCGAAACCGAGATCCACTTCGTCGGCCATTTCCGCCCTGCGACGCGCGCGTCGGCGCCGGAGCACGCATGAGCGCCATTGTGCAGCGGCCGCGCATCGACACCGACCCTCGCTTCAGCAGGCGCCGGCATGCCGTCGCCCGTCTGCGCCGCCGCAAGCTTCTCGTCCACGCGGCCTTCGTCCTGGGCGTTGCAGCGCTTGTGTGGATCGCTTTCTTCTCGCCCTTGTTGACAGTCTCGGATGTGGAGGTGGTAGGGGGCGGCCACGTCACCGCCGCAGACATAACCACCATCGCGAGGCTCGATGAGCGGCGAAACCTGCTGCTGCTGTCGACCACCGAGGTGGCCCAGGCGGTTAGGGGGCTTGCATGGGTAAAGCGAGCAGAGGTCGATCGCAAACTGCCCGGGACGCTGCGAGTCAAGATCGTCGAACGGGTCCCGGCGCTCGCCCTGCAGGCATCCGAGGCCCGCTGGACCATCGATCGCCAGGGTCATGTCCTGGCCCCCGGCGCGCCGAAGCGACTTGCCACGGTGGCCGCGGTGTCGGACGAGGAGATAGTGGTGGGCGAGCGGGTGACCTCTGCCGAGGTGCAAGGTGCTCTGGCCGTCTTTCGCATTATTCCCGATCGCCTTCGCCTCAACCTCGAGGCCATCTTTGCGCCGGGCTCCGAGCGCATCAGCCTTTCTCTGGAGTCGGGCCTGCTGATCAGGCTGGGGGCCGCCGAGAAGCTGCGGGCGAAGTCGTCGGTGCTCACTGCCCTCTTGGTGCGGATCAGGCGCGAGGGCGTGGATGTGGGCTACGTCGACGTCCGGGTGCCCACGAGCCCTGCCGTGGGCACCCGGACGTCGACGTAGCCCACATCCACGCCCTCGCGCCTGATCCGCCCCAAGAG
>DASRPA010000020.1:0-3446 GCA_035646635.1 Actinomycetota bacterium
GGTGCCCTCAATCCCTCAACGCAACGCTGCCTCCAGGGTATCTGCCGGCGTCTGAAAGCCGAGGGTCTCCCTCGGCCTGGTGTTCAACTTGGCGGCGATGGCGTCGAGCTGAGACTGCGTGAACTTCGATAGGTCGGTCCCCTTCGGCAGGTATTGGCGCAGGAGTCCATTGGTGTTCTCGTTGGAGCCGCGCTGCCAGGGACTCTGGGGGTCGCAGAAGTAGACCTTCACGTCGGTGGCCAGCGTGAACGTCACGTGTGCGGCCATCTCGGTCCCGCGGTCCCAGGTGAGCGAGGAGCGCAGCTGGTCCGGCAATCGACGCACGTGCTTGCTCAGGGCCTGGGTCACCGTGCGGGTGTCCTTGCCGTCGAGCGCGACGAGCATCACGAAGCGAGAGTGTCGCTCGACGAGCGTGGCGAGGTGGGTGTTTGCGCCACCGGCGATCAGGTCTCCCTCCCAGTGACCTGGGATCGCCCGGTCCTCGGCCTCGGCTGGCCGCTCGCGGATCGAGACGGCATCAACGATGTGGCCTTGGCCCTTGGCACGCTTGGCGCCTTTGGGTCGGCGCAGTGAGCGGGTCCTTCGCAGGTGCGCCACGAGCTCTCGCTTCAACGCTCCCCGCGCCTGGATGAACAGGGTCAAGTAGATCGTCTCGTGGGACACCCTCATAGTCTGATCGGAGGGGAAGCTGGCCTTCAGCCAGCCCGCGATCTGCTCTGGAGACCAGTCCTCTCTCAGCTTGGTTGCCACCAGTTGGCATAAGGCGGGATCGCGGGCCAGCTTGCAGGCCTGCGGTCGCCTTGCGTTATCCCAGGCCCCCTGGTCGGCCCCGGCGGCCCGGTAGCCACTTCGACCGCCGTGGCGCTCGATCTCCCGGGTGATGGTGGACGGAGATCGCTCCAGGCGAGCGGCGATGGTTCTGGCCGACTCCCCCGAAGCGATACCGCGTGAGATCTCCTCGCGCTCGGTGAGCCTCAGCGCCAGGCGGGAACGCCGCCGCTCGGGCGGAGCGACGCCGCCGCGCTCTCGGATGGTGTTGTGGATCGTCCCGGACGCTCGATCGAGCGTCCGGGCAATGTCTTTGATCGGCTCACCCTGCTTCCAACGCTGCCAGAGCTCCTTACGCTCGGCTGCCGTGTACTCCCTGCGCTTCCTTGCCATCGCAACTCCTCCGTCTCATTTGAATGTCGTGAGTGTTGCGATGAGGGGCTGAGGAGACACTTTCTTCGGTTTTGGTGCTCCTATGACCGGGAGACGCGTCGAAACTAATCGCATCGCGCTCTATGACTCCGAGCGCCACCGGAAATCGAGTGGTCACCTGTCCAATCCTAAGGCCTTGGCCTGGTGGCAGCGGAAGCAGGCAACCGTTCCTGGAGCTGGCCGGACGACTCTCGAACCCCGCTTTCGTGGCCGGACCGGCCGCAGCTACTGCGCCAGCGCCAAGGTGACGTCATTCCTCTTCGTGGCCATGGTTCGAACATGGCGTCTCCAGTGGAGCTAGCCGGATTCGAACCGGCGACCTCCTGGGTGCGATCCAGGCGCTCTGCCAACTGAGCTATAGCCCCGCGTGCGTGGCTGGGAGGATCGTCCCAAAGGCCTCGCAAGCGCAAGGATAACCGCATAGTCTTTAGGTTCCTCAGGGATCAGCATGGGCATTCTCGACGACGCGATCAAAGAGCACCTGGAGCTGAAGCGCCAACACGGCGCCGGCGACTCCGAGCTGGAGCAGCTCGAGGACGAGGCGTTTGGCGCCTCCGAGCGGCCTGGCGACGAGGGATCGGTGTCCGATCCGCTCGCCGAGGCGCCGACCGAATTCATCACGCAGCCGGACCTGGAGCCGGAGGCGGGCGCCGAGGCGACGACGGAGCCTGGCGCGCCCGAGGCCGAGGAGGAGTCCGGGCGCCCCTCGCTGCGCTCCGAGATCGCCGACCTGCAGGAGGCGCCGCCGCCCGAGCCCGAGCAGAGCGCCCCTGAGCCCGAGGAGCCCGCCGAGGAGGAATCGCCGGCGATGGAACACGAGGCGATCGCCGAGCAGCCGACTGAGATGTACGACATCGAGGAGGAGCTGGCCTCCTCGCAGGCCGAGGCCCCCTCCGAGGAGGAGCTGGTCGAGGAGGGGATGGACGAGCCGCGCCTCGCTCCGGTCGACCCGCTCGCCGGCATCGAAGACGCCGACGCCGCCGCCGAGGACGAGGAGGACAACGACTTCTGGGATGAGAAGCGCCTCTCCGACGAGCTCGACCAGGCGCTGGAGGCACCGAGGGAGATTGAGCGGGAGACCGTGCTCGATGAGGACGCTGAGGCTGAGGCCGACGCGCCCGAGGCCGAGGCGGAGAAGCAGCCGCCCCCCGCCGGCTCCGACGAGGACGTGCTCGAGGAGACCCCGGACTTCCTCGAGGAGGCCCCCGAGGACGACCAGCTCTGGTTCGAGCAGAAGCCCCCCAAGGACTTCGATTTCGACGACTGAAATCGCGGCGGGCCAGCCCCTCCGCCCTACACTTCCAGGCGAGGGGCCATAGCTCAGCTGGAAGAGCGCCGCCTTTGCAAGGCGGAGGTCGCCGGTTCGAGCCCGGCTGGCTCCACTCCTTCGGCCCAGCGTGCGAACCGAGCAGCCGGAACTACCCCGCCAGCCCGGAGAAGCTCGACCTCGACCTTGCCTGAGCCGCCCGCTCGCCGATCAGGCGGTGTTGGCCCGCGCCGCCTCCGGCAGGTTCTGGTCCGCGTGGTAGCTGCTGCGCACCAGCGGCCCGGCGGCGACCGACTCGAAGCCCAGCGCGTAGGCCTCGCGCTCCAGCGCCTCGAACTCCTCCGGGCGCCAGTAGCGCTCCACCGGCAGGTGGTTCTCGGTCGGGCGCAGGTACTGGCCGACGGTCAGCACCTGGACGCGGTGCTCGCGCAGCAGGCCGAAGGTCTCGACCATCTCCTCGAAGGACTCGCCGAGCCCGACCATCAGCCCCGACTTGGTGACGACGCCGGCGCCGCCCATCTCCTTCGCCATCCGCAGCACCCGCGCCGAGCGCAGGAACTTGGAGCCGCGCCGGGCCTTCGGGTAGAGCCGCGGCACCGTCTCAACGTTGTGGTTGAAGACGTCGGGCCGCTCGTGGATCACCTTGGCCAGCGGCATCTCCTGGCCGCGGAAGTCGGGGGTGAGGACCTCGACCTTGCAGCCCGGCGCCTGCATCCGGATCGAGCGGATCACGCCGACGAAGGCGCTCGCCCCGTAGTCGGGCAGGTCGTCGCGGTCGACCGAGGTGACGACGGCGTGGCGCAGCCCCATTTTCTTCACCTGGTTGGCGACGCGCAGTGGCTCCAGCGGGTCGTTCCAGCTCGGCACTCCCGTCTTCACGTTGCAGAAGCCGCAGCGGCGGGTGCAGACGTCGCCGAGGATCATGAAGGTCGCCGTGCCGCGCTCCCAGCACTCGCCGACGTTGGGGCAGTTGGCCTCC
>DASRPA010000021.1:0-3640 GCA_035646635.1 Actinomycetota bacterium
TCCCGCACCAGACAGCCCCGATGACCACATACCGCCGAGTTTTGTGCCACCTTTTCTCCAACCCCCGCCCTCGTAGCTCAGGGGATAGAGCATCGGTTTCCTAAACCGTGTGTCCCAGGTTCGAATCCTGGCGAGGGCACCGCTCTGACCAGCATTTATAGACCAGGACAGAGTCCACGGACCTCCCGGACTGGGTGATTGCCCATCCACTTGCCCATCCAATCTGTGACATCCTGACGAGATGCAGGGATCGCTTCGACAGCGCGGACAACGTTCTTGGGAACTTCGCGTCCACGCCGGCCGGGACGCGCTGACCGGCCGGAAGACCTACGTGCAGCGCACTGTGCACGGCACGAAGCGCGAGGCTCAGTCCGCGCTCGCCCGGCTCGTTACCGAGGTGAGCGAGGGCGCGCACCCGACCAGGAAGAGCGGGACGGTCGGCGAGCTGCTCGAGCAGTGGTACAGCCACAACGAAGCCGACTGGTCACCAACCGTCGTGGCGAGCTATCGGCGGATCATCGACCACCAGCTCACTCCGCGATTCGGGCGCACGCCTCTGCGTCGCCTCACCACCGCCGACATCGACCTCTTCTACGGCCAGCTGCGCAAGCGCGGCGGTGTTGGCGGCAAGCCGTTGTCACCCGCATCGGTGAAGCGCGTGCACGCGGTACTCCGGCGCGCGCTCGCCCAAGCCGTCAAGTGGGGACACCTCTCGATCAACCCGGCGGCGAACGCGTCACCACCCCGCGAGCCGCGCCATGAGGTCACACCGCCGGACCCCACCGAGGTGGCGCGACTCATCGCGACGGCCGACGAGACCACTCCCCCGCTCGGATGCTTCCTCCGCCTCGCCGCGACATCGGGCGCGCGCCGCGGGGAGCTCTGCGCGCTGCGATGGAAGCACGTCGACCTCGACAACGGGGTGCTCCTCGTGGAGCGCTCGATCGTCGTCGACGGCAAGGGTGAGCTCGTCGAGAAGGACACGAAGACCCACGCGGCGCGCCGACTGCGACTCGACGCTGGGACCGTCGACCGGCTCCGACAGCACCGAGCCGAGCGCGAGGGTTATGGCACCGAACTCCGGAGGATGGTGCACACCGATGACTTCGTCTTCTCGCATGACCCCGCCGGAAAGACGCCTTGGCGCCCCGACTACGTGACGCTCGCGTTCTGCCGGCTACGCGATGACCTCGGCCTCACCGGCGTCCGCCTCCATGATCTCCGGCACTTCGCCGCCACGATCCTCCTCTCCGGTGGGAAAGACGTGAGAACGGTGAGCGGCCGTCTCGGTCACGCGAATGCCGCAACCACGCTTGGGGTCTACGCCCACTTCCTCGAAGCCGCCGATGGCGACGCTGCGGAGCACCTGGGGGCGACCATCGACGCTGCGCAGAGTTAGCGGAATCGGCCGACATTCGCGCGAGATGCGCCTCGAACGGCGCCGCGGGGCTCGGATCCTGTCACGTCTCGCTGTCTATGGCATCCGCGATAATCCGCCCACGCGTGCGGTAGTCCGTTGGCCAAGGCTTGTAACCAAACCCGAGTGGCATGACCTCGAAGGTGACATCCATGCGACGGTCGGGCGCCGTCTCCGCGAAGGTGGAGATGTCAACACCAAGCTCGGGTGCTTCGGGGCCATCGAGCAGCAGCACGCTAGCGAGCGGCGGGAAATCGACTGCGAGCAGCCGACGCGCGACGCGGCTCTCCAGGTTCGCCCAAAGCTGGCCGTTCGGTCCGCCCGCGATTCGCGCGAGCGGGCCTGCGAAGACCGAGACGTAGAGACGAAGAGGATCGGGAAGCGGCTCTGGATCTCCGCCGAGTACAAGACGCCGCAGCGCGCCATACCGCTCACCGAGCTCCGCGCTGCCGCTGATCGTGAGCATCATGGCCAGCACCTGGCGCACGAAGCGGCCCGGGAAGACGCCCTTGAAGATCAGTGGCTCCCACCCCGGGTACACCGCCTGACTGTCCACAGCTGCAATGCCTCCGGGCACGGTCGTGAGTGCCTGTGCTGCGCGCCGTGCCCACTCCTGGTACTCGCGCCCCCATCGCGTACCACTGAAGTTGTTGCAGTCGAGACACAACGTGTAGCCACAGATTCCACCCTGCTCTGTGGGCCCGGAACCCGGAAAGTCGACCGTGTCGCTCCCGAGCATGTCCATCAGCTCGGGCGTGCGGCCGCGGCCCTTGTTGAACGCGCCGCGAGGCGGCAGGTGCTCCTCTGTGAGCGAGGCCCATTGACCACAGATCCGGCAGTCGCCTTCGTATGGTGTGGACGGGAAGAGGCCGACAGTCTCACCGACGGCGGGAGCGGCCACTTCTGCCACGAGCGCCTGCAGGTCCTCGAGCGCCGCGTTCGGATGCGCGACGAAGATCAGACCATCTCCGCCCGCCGGACCGTCGTGGGAACCTTGAGGCTCTGGCTCCTTCATCGGTTGCATAGCCTCGCGCGTCGGACGCGGTTCCTGTTCGCAGAACGTGGCCAGGCCGGCGTCGCGATCTGATCCAACCCCGCTCGGGCCGCGGCCCGGTTGGTCGGCTGCAGAGCGGCGCCACATGATTAGGGTGCAAGCATGTCCTTGCTGTTGACTTCATAGTCGACACTCGTCAGATCCGAGTGGAGGTAGTCGTCGTCCAGGAGCTTCAGGATCCTCCATCTCCGCTGTACGTCCGAGTGAAACACCAGCTCCTCGTTGCCGGGTGACCCCTCAAGATCCAGATGGACGCCGGCGTGATCTTTCGAAAACTTCTTGAGCCGCTCCAACGTCATTGCTGTTGCGTAGTTGGGGTTCCGTTCAATCTTCTCAGCGATGCTCCGTACCTTCGAGAGCATGTTGATGTCCGAGGACGCGGCGGCGAGGAAGGCATCGCGATTCTTGATGGGTACAGCCGCGGTGATCGTGCGCAACGTCGCATCAGCGTCACGTCTTGCTAGCTCGAGGAAGTCGAGCGCGCTCTCAAAGTTGCGTTGATTCGTCATCACGACGTGAGGCCTTGAGACGATGGCGTCAAAGGTGCTGTCGAAGATCATCGGTTCGGACTCGAGCCGATCGAACAACTCGTGAGTGAACAGCGCAGCAATGCGACGACATCGCGAAAGTCGGAATGTGCCCCCGCTCTTCCGACGGAAGAAGTGGAACCAGACTGAACTCGCTTGCCTCAGCGAGACAACGTAGAAGACGATCCGTTCAGCGCTCTCGCTCGAAGGCGTGAACACCGTGAACCGCCCCGGGAAAGTTGCAGGCTCTGTCTCTTGAGAGGATGGAGTCATGGCAGATGTGAAGCCCCGGCGTCGGGGGAGGTATCCGTCCGAGCTGCGTGAGCGCGCGGTGCGGTTGGTGTTCGAGGCGCAAGAACATGCGGGGTCGCAGTGGGCGGCGATCTGTTCGATCGCGGAGAAGCTTGGTCCGACGCCGGAGACGGTTCGGCATTGGGTACGCCGCGCGGAGATCGATGAGGGTCGCCGGCCAGGACTCACGACCGAGGAGCGTCAGCGTCTCAAGGAACTCGAGCGTGAGAACCGGGAGTTGCGCCGGGCGAATGAGATGGCGGATCCAACCGGTGAGCGCACTGGTCCTGTGAACTACCGAGCCTCTCGATCACAGGAGCAGATTCATGGCGGGCATCCTCACGCACGAGC
>DASRPA010000022.1:0-9439 GCA_035646635.1 Actinomycetota bacterium
CTCGACGTCGGTGATGGTCAGGCCCGAGTCCGTG
Source organism: Actinomycetota bacterium (assembly GCA_035646635.1). Lineage (GTDB taxonomy): Bacteria > Actinomycetota > CADDZG01 > CADDZG01 > WHSQ01 > JACDAL01. The sequence goes on from DASRPA010000022.1 coordinate 35, forward strand.
GTCGTTTCCTGACCCTCGACGCAGCCGTCCTCGGCCGCGACGCCGCCGGCTTCCGCGACGTCGCCCGCTTCTCCGTCGTCGCCGCACGCGGCGAACGCGACCAGGCAGACCACCATGATGACGATGCTCGCTCGGATCCTCATGGCGCAACCCTAAACCGGGGAAGTCGTCGTCACCCGCACCACCGCTGATGGTGTTGGTGCCGGATCCGGCCGTGTCCGTCGCTCGCCGGACAAAGCGGAGCTCACGCCTTCGGCGGGGCGCAATTCTCTCTCTCCATGGCTTCGCTCGGCCGACCGCCGACGCTTCGAGTGGACCTGAGCGGATTCGAACCGCTGGCCTCACCCGTGCGAGGGGTGCGCTCTACCAACTGAGCTACTGGCCCGGCCCCCACATTCTACGGGCGGCTCCCGTCGGGGACGGAAGGCTGTAGGGACCGAATGGCTCTAGCCCGGGCTGGTGGCTGAGAGTCAATAGAGGACCGTCAACCACCGTGGAGGGTGGCGTCGAGCGGCGGCTCCCGGCCGGTGACAGTGAGTCCCGCCCGGTGGTTTAGATGAGACTGTCGCACGTCAACTACCGAAGGCGGTGGCTGGTGTGCGACTGCCGCACGTCGACCCCCCGAAACCCCCAAGGGTCAACCACCGGGAGCGGGCCGGCCCCCGTGCTGCTCGAGCGACGCCCTCAGCCCCGCCTGAATCGACGAGGTCGTGAAGTCGCCGCGGGTGCGCTCGATGATCGAGCGGGCCACGTCGGTCAGCCGCCTCAGCCCCATCGTGATCCCGTCCGGATAGTCCATCGACACCAGCAGGTAGTAGATGTCGTCCATTGCGCCCAACAGCTCCTCGCAGCGGGCCAGCTCGCCCTGCCGCATGAGATCCAGAAGGTGACGGCGCAATTCCCCTACGGACTCGGCCATGCCCTTGAGGTACGCGGACGGCATGACGCCGACCTCGTCCGGCGGAGGCAGCCCTCGGCCGGTCGCGAGGGCGAAAGTGATGAGCGCCTCGGCGAGCTCCTTCTGGGCATCGTGGACGAAACCCGCATAAAGGATTTCCGGATGCTCAAGCAGGCCCGCCTGAGCCTCGTCGAGATAGGCGCGCGCCTCGGCGATCAGCGCCGAGGCGTTGTCGAGCTCGTGCCGGTGGAGCGCTCGGATGGCGTTGCCGCAGGAGCGGATTGCGCTGCGGCTCGCCTGCAGTGCCTGGTCCCGGGCTCTGGTCTTGGCGTCGAGCCGGACGTGGAGTGCGTCTGCGAGGGCCGAGTTGTCCACGGCCGATCAGCCCCTGCGCCCCCCGAAGTGACCGACCGCCTGTTCTAGGACGCGCTCCTCCGGAGGAGAAGGAGCTTGCGGACGGCGCTCCTGTAGCTGCGACACCTTTTTCGAGGGCTCGCTGCGCCTCTTCTTGGCGTCGATGAGGAGCGCAACGTAGATACCCAGGCAGGCATCAAGCGCAAGGTGGACCTCCCACAGCGCCCCGCCCTGGAGCGCCGCGACCGCGGCGGACAGCACCGAAACCCACAGAAGCGCAACGAACATTCGCCGGCGATGAGCCTGGGTCCGGCGGCGCACGGCCTCGATGCGCCCGCCCGGAGACTGGGGCACCAGCACCCAGCGGCCGGAAGCGGTACGGGCGTTCAGCGATGCTTGCTTGCGCTTGAAGCCCTCGGCGCTCGGCAGCGGCGTCCGGCGTCGTGCCCGCAGCGCGGCGGGAAGAAAGATCGCCACCCACGCCACTCCCAGCAAGGCCAGGAACAGCCAGGTCACGACTGCGCTCCTGTAAGGTCGGCCACCACGAGATTTCACGTTAAACCCGGACCCTGGAACCGGCTCGGATTTGACCTCCGGGGCACGCGCGGCTCAGAGCAAGCAGGGCAAATAGGAAAGGAGCTTGTCTTGCAAGTTGTGGCATCGACCGAAGCAGTCGAGAGCGTCTCTTGCGACGCGCTCCTGATCGGAGCCACGCGCGACGCCGAGACGGCTGTTCTCGCTCCCGGATCGGAGGCCGCCGACAGGGCGCTCGACGGTTACCTAACTCAGTACCTGCAGGAAGTCTCCTACAAGGCGGGGCGTGGGGAGCTCGTCACGCTTCCCAGCTTCGGGCAGGTTGCAGCGAAATCAATCACGGTGGCCGGACTCGGAGAGGACCCCGACGAGGACTCCGTGCGGGGAGTTGCGGGCAGCGCAGCCCGCAGCCTCGGAGAGCGCTCGGTCGTTGCCTCCACGCTGCACCTGGCGACGGGCTCGGCGAGCGCGGCGGGAGCCGCTGCGGAGGGTTTTCTGCTCGGCTCCTACCGCTTCACGGCGTTCAAGTCGGATCCCCACCCTTCCAAGACTCAGCGCCTCATTCTCCTGGGTGGCCCCCCGGAGGACGCCCTGGCGAGAGGAGTGGCCCGCGCCGAAGCGACAATGCTGGCGCGCGACCTCACGAACGAGCCAGCTGGCTCTCTGACACCGGAGGTCCTCGCCGAGCGCGTCCGCGAGATCGCCGACGTATCCGGGCTCGAGGCGACGGTGCTCGACGCCGAGGCGCTTGCCGCCCAGGGATTCGGTGGCATCGTCGGCGTGGGGCAGGGCTCTGCTCGTCCTCCTTGTCTGATCCTGCTGCGCTACGCCCCCGAGAACCCCACGACCAAGATCACACTGATCGGCAAGGGCATCACGTTCGACTCGGGCGGGCTCTCGATCAAGCCGGCTGCGAGCATGGAGGAGATGAAGACGGACATGGCCGGGGCGGCCGCCGTCATCGGCGCGCTCAGCGCCTGCACGCGCGTGGGCGTGAAAGCCGATGTGACGGGAGTCATCGCTGCGGCCGAGAACATGGTCTCGTCCAGGTCCTTTCGCCCCGGAGACGTATTGCGGCACTACGGCGGCATGACCACCGAGGTCACGAACACCGATGCCGAGGGCCGCCTCGTCCTGGCCGACGTCCTCGCCTATAGCTCCGAGCAAAGCCCCTCTGCGATGGTCGACATTGCCACCCTGACCGGAGCCATCAAGGTAGCCCTGGGTAGCAAGGCCGTGGGCCTGTTCAGCAACGATGACACCCTCGCCTCAGAGATCGAGGCGGCGGCCTCCAGCTCGGGGGAGCGATTGTGGCGCCTGCCCCTCTACGAGGACTACCTCAAGGAGCTCGACTCGGACGTGGCGGACCTCAAGAACTCCGGGGGTCGTTGGGGTGGCTCGATCATCGCGGCGATGTTCTTAAAGCAATTCGTCGCCCCCGGAATCCGGTGGGCCCACCTCGATATCGCCGGCGCCGCCCGCTCGGCCAGCGCCTACGACGAAGTCGGCAAGGGAGGCACTGGCATCGCCACGCGCACTCTAATATCATACCTGGAACGCCAAAACCAGCGATCCGCTGGATCGCGAGATTAGAGTGGCGATCCGCTGGAGGATCGCGAGACAGTTGGGGTTCAGGGGGACTCAGGGGAAGTGCAGAAACCGCCGGGGAAGACTGGTTCCGAAAACATGCACAACGTCATTCGCCTCGACGCGCCCATCGAGGTCGTCGATCGGGCCGAGCCCCAAGCTCCGACAAGGCCGGGGCGCGGCCACGGCATCGCGATCGCAGGTATGTCCGTATGCGCGCTGACGGGAGTCTTTGCCCTTCTGGCGTTCATCACCGTCAGGTGGCCGGGCACGTCGGGGGAGACGTTGAAGGTCGTGTTCATGTTTTCGGGCGTCGGCTTCATGACCTGCGCGTCCATGGCTGTCTTCTTCGCGATGAAAGACACCTACGCCCGGCCCCCTCACGACTCCGGCAAGTAACCTCATATGGAGATCGAGGGGCACCCCACTCAGGACGTCGTCGAGGAGCTCGAGCGGCGCGGGGCGGTCCGCATCGAGGGCGGCATCCAGGGGCCGCGCCCAGACACCCTTCGGTTTCTCGCCGAGCAGCTCGAGAGCGGCGAGGGCTTCTGGCTGTTCCTGCCTCACACATCGTTCATGACCGGCTTCGACGAACCTCCGGTCTGAAGCTCAAGACCGAGCCGGGCGTGACCGCAGCCGCAGCCCCGGCCCGAAGTTCGATCGCGTAGCGCGCCCCCATTATCAGCGGGCTCACGCGGTTGCGGCGCAGGGGAGCCACGACCCGCTTCACAACCCAGCGCTTGTCACAAAAGACAACGTCGATATCGTAGCCAAGCCCAATACTGTGCACCTGAGCGGCGCGGCACAGAATGAATGCTTCACCCTCTGCGAGCTCAGGACCCCGCAACAGTCCCCTCATCCTCTGCCACGGCGTTCTGGCCCACCTGATCCGATGCGCGATCACGGTTCCATCAGAGCAACAGAGAGTGACCAGCGATCCGCTGGAGGATCGCGAGAACGGATCTGGCATGTGGAGTAGGTTCAAGCGCCGTTTCGACAAATGCTGTGGCGCGCGCCACACAATTGCGTGAAGGGGAGATGTTGATGCAGAAATGGGAGTACGCGACAGTGCCGCTGATCTCGCACGCGCTTCAGGAGATCCTCAATCAGTGGGGCGAGGACGGCTGGGAGCTGGTCCAGGTGCTCGAGAGCCAGGCCACCGGCACCACGGGATTCTTCAAGCGCCCCAAAGACTGAGATTCTCCGGCGAGTGGTGGTAGATGGTCACACAGTAGCCTTTATCCACCACTCGGCATGTGATCCGGGGCCGTCCACAGTCCCGAGCGGCCGCCCGACTTCTCCAGCAAGCGCAGCGCGGTGATCTCGACCCCCCGCTCGGTTCCCTTGACCATGTCGTAGATCGTCAGCCCTGCGACCGCCACTGCGGTCATCGCTTCCATCTCGACCCCGGTGCGCTCGGACGTGCGGACACGGGCAAACACGGCAATGCCCTCGTCGCGTGGCTCGAAGAAGACCTCGACCGCCCCCACTGAGATCGGGTGGCACAGAGGAACCAGCTCGGAGGTCTTCTTGGCCGCCATGATCCCGGCAACGCGGGCGACTTCGAGTGCATCGCCCTTGTCGAGCCTTCGCTCTTGGACCAGCGCCCTCGTCGACTCACTCATCACCACCACGCAGGAGGCAAGTGCCTCGCGCGCGGTCACAGACTTGGAGGTGACATCGACCATGCGCGCCTGGGCCTCGGGGTGAGTCATGACTCCTCCGGGAGCCGCCACACCTCGACGGTCACCGTGGCGCCCGCTTCCAATCGGCTCTCCTCTCGCTCGAACAACGCCACCCCGTGACAGTTGATGAGGCTCGACTGTATGTGGGAACCCTGCGGCCCGGTGGGCGTGGCCTTGAACCTTCCCCCTTCCAGACCCAACCGCACGCGTACGAAGTGCAATCGGCCGGGAGGCTTGGTAATCGTCTCCGTCAGCGTCGCCTCGATCCGGGGCCGAAGCAGGTTGGCGCACCCGCGCAGTTTGCGAATCGCCGGCCGCACGAACTGCTCGAAGCCGACGTGGATCGACACGGGGTTGCCCGGAAGCCCGAGGAAGGGCTTGTCCCCGATGGCTCCCAGCACCACCGGCTTGCCCGGTTGCATGGCCACGCGCCACAGATCGATGCGGCCGAGGTTTGAAATCACGTCCTTGACGAAATCGTAGCGGCCGACCGCCACCCCGCCGGAGGACATCACCAAATCGGAGAGCTCGGCAGCGCGCCGAAAAGCCTCCTCGGTTGCCTCGTAGGTGTCGGCCACTGGGCCTGCAGAAATCACCTCGCCGCCGGCCTCTTTCACCAACGCCGTGAGCGCTATGGAATTGGAGTCGCGGATCTGCCCGGCCCCCGGTGTCGCCTCGGGGGCGACGAGCTCGTCGCCGGTGACCAGTACGGCAACCTTGGGGGCGCCGCGCACACGCAACGGCGACATGCCCATCGAGGCAAGCAGCGCCAGCTCGCCGGGACCCAGCTCTTGGCCCGCCTCCACCAGCACGTCGCCCTCGCGGAGGTCGTCGCCCGCCGGCCGCACGTGCTTGCCCGAAGGGGTGGGAGCCAGAATCGTGACCCGGCCCCCATCCTCTTGCGCGACCTCGATCGGAGCCACCGCATCCGCCCCGCGCGGCACAGGCGCGCCCGTCATGATGCGCACCGCCGTTCCCGCCGCCACCTCGAGATCGCCCGGGTCTCCGGCCCGGATCTCGCCCGTGACCTCGAGCGTCACCGGCGTGGTTTCCGAGGCTTCCGCCGCGTCTGCCCCTCGGAGCGCGTATCCGTCCATGGCGGAGTTGGCGAAACGAGGCAGGGCGTGCGGTGCCCTCAACGTCTCGGCCGCCACCAGCCCGAGAGCGTCACGCACCAGCCCCTCGGTGGGCTCGAGGGGAGTGAACGCCTCCAGCACCCGGCGGCGCGCCTCTGAGACGGCCAGCATGTCAGCCAAGGCGATCCGCTACCTCGAGCAGGTAGACCCTTAGCTGCTCGCCGAGATCCTTGCGCCGGAGGCCCAGCTCGATCGTCGCCTTGAGGTAGTCGAGCTTCTTGCCCACGTCGAACATGGGGCCTTCGTGAACGTAGGCGTAGACGGATTGCTCCTGCGCCAGAAGGTTGATTCCGTCGGTGAGTTGGATCTCGCCCCCGTAGCCCTTGGTGGTTCGCTCCAAAGCGTCGAAGATCTCCGGCGTGAACAGGTATCGGCCGCGCGAGCCGAGGTCCGAGCGAGCCTCCTCGACCGACGGTTTCTCGACCATGTTAAGCACGCGCAGCAGGCCGTCCGAGGTTTCTTCTGGATCGATGATGCCGTAGGCGGGAATGTCCTCCTTGGCCACTCGCATCACGGTGACGACGCTCGCCTGTTGCTTCTCGTATATCGCCGTCATGCTCTCCACCAACGCCGGCTCGTCTCCTCGCGGCCGTGGAACTATTTCGTCCCCGACCATGACGACGAAGGGATCATCGCCGATGTGGGAGCGGGCCACTGTAACGGCATGGCCGAACCCAAGGGGCTCCTTCTGCCGCACGTAGAAGATATCGGCGAGGTCCGCGATGCGCCGCACCTGCTCGAGCTCTGCGGGCTTGTCATTGATCTCGAGGTGATGCTCGAGCTCCAGGGACTTGTCGAAGTGATCGTCGATCACGCTCTTGCCCCGGCTGGTCACGATCAGAATGTCGTCGATGCCGGCGCGCACCGCCTCCTCGACGACGTACTGGATCATGGGCTTGTCGACGACGGGGATCATCTCTTTGGGCTGAGCCTTGGTCGCGGGCAAGAAGCGAGTTCCCAATCCCGCCGCGGGGATGACCGCCTTGCGCACCGTCATATATATGAGCCTCCTAATCGCCCGGCGCCCTCCGGCGCATCACCATGCCTGAAGGTAGTCGATCGCACAACTTGTGCCGGAAAGGTACCCCGCGGCGCTACTTGGGCGTTGAGTACCGGGGGCCGATTGCCCCTAGCGGGCTACTTTGAGGCCCGCCGGTCCCTCCGGCAGGCCGATGCGGTCGCGCCCCTCCTGCTTGGCTCGATACAGCCCCCGGTCGGCGGCCGCCACCAGGGTCCTGAACGAGTCCCCGTGCTGGGGGAAGGAGGCGACGCCGACAGACACGGTGAGATCGATCGGCCGCTCCCCCGCTCCCCCGAATGACTCCGAGCGAACCTCTTCGCGAATCTTCTCCGCCGTCACGACTGCCCCCGAGAGGTCGGTCTCCGACAGAAGGCACACGAACTCCTCGCCTCCGTAGCGCGCCACCACGTCTACCTCCCGGACTGCATCGGAAAAGCGCTGCGCGAACTCGATGAGAACGGCGTCTCCTCGTTGATGACCGAAGGAGTCGTTCACGCTCTTGAAGTGATCAAGGTCGAGCATGAGCAGACTGAAGGGACGGTTGAAGCGCATGGCCGTGGCGTGCATGCTGCGGAACTGCATCTGCAGAAAACGGCGGTTCCACACCCCCGTGAGTCCGTCGGTGATCGACAGGCGCTGCGCTTCTTCGTGCAATTGCACGTTCTCGAGCGCAACCCGGCCCTGGTCGGCGAGAAACTTGACCGCGTCGATGTCTCCTTGTTCGAACGGGCTCTGGGCGTCTCGTCGATAGACGGTCAGGACGCTATGGATTCGCTGCTGGCTGTACAAGGGCAGCGCGATCGACACGGGGAAACGCGGCTCCGAGGCGGCCGGCTGGGGGCCTTCGTCGGATCCATCACGCACCACCGTCACGCCGCGTTCGGCGACGAGGCCGACTACCCCCGACCCCACCGAGACGCGCCCCAACCCGTCTGCCCGAGCGTCTCTGACGACTATCGGATAGAGCTCGCCGCGCCTGGCGCTAAAGCCCCAGATGACTCCGACGTCTGCTCCCACCGCATCTGCCGCGGTGTTGAGGATCGACTCCAGGATCGAGCGCATGTCGTGAGTGGAGCGCAATGTCTCTCCGACCCGTTGCACCGTGCGCTGAAGGAGATCGCGCGACGACGACAGCTCCTCGACCGTGGTGCCGAGCCGCGCCGCCATGGCATTGAAGGAGGCCGCAAGCTGGCCCACCTCGTCCTTGGAGCGGATGGGAATGCGGTACTCGAAACGGCCTTGGGCGATGGCCTCGGCCCCCCGGGAGACTTCCGTGAGGGGCTTGGTGAGCAGTCGCGACAGCCAGTGGGACAACACCGCGACCACCACGAACGCGACCCCCAGCAATCCCAACAGGTAGTAGAGGACACGCTGCGAGAGTGACGAAAGTTTCGCCGGCGAGTACCACGCAACCCCACTGACACCCCGAGGCAGCGTGATCACCCGCACCTCGACAGAGCCGTCCCGCTCTGCGGGATCCAGGTAGTCGGGAACCGCCGCAGTCGCCGCCACCGTCTCGTCGCCGTCCACTAAGGCCAGCTCGAGCTCGCCTTGCGACGCCTGCTCGAGAAATTCTCGGTCGGCCCAGAACCCCGCGACAAAGCTCTCGATGAAAGAGCTCCGTCCGGCCACTCGTAATCGCCGCTCGGCCACTCCCGCGGGAGCCGACATGACGATCTCGGCCACGCCCGGCGCCTTGAAGCCCGGGGCGAAGCTCGGCTCTGTCAAGGACGAAGCCACGACACTTTCGGAAGCGTCGAGGGCGATGAGGAAGTCGAGCTCCTTGGTATTGGCGAGCGCACGCTTCAGCATTGGCTGCAGGCTCGCGCCCGAGCCCTTCTGGGGCAGCTTGCCCACGCGACTCGAGACCGGCGCGATCAGCTCGTCCACAGACTTCAACCTGGCGTCGATGGCCTCCTCGGTTTCGACCAGGGCCAGCCGAAGACGGCTTTCCTCGCGCCGCCTGACCTCCCCAATGACCGACTCGCGCACGAAGAAGCCGGCCGCCGAGAGCGGCAGCATGACGATGACAACGAATAACAGCGTCAGCCGTTGCTGCAGAGACATGACTTGAAGGACCCCCTTCTGAGGGCCTTATCGGCAACTCTCACGCGGAACTTTAGTCTCAGTCGATCCAGCCCGAGCGGCGCGGCTCCGGCGGGAGCGGGGCCGCTCGGGCTGGATCGACTG
>DASRPA010000023.1:0-17261 GCA_035646635.1 Actinomycetota bacterium
TCGGCCCCCAACCTCTTCAGGAGCTGACGAACCTCACGGATCCCGGCCGGATCGAGCCCATTGGCCGGCTCGTCGAGGATCAGGAGCTCGGGATCCTTGAGGAGTGCGGCGGCTATCCCGAGCCGCTGCTTCATCCCCAGCGAGTAGGTCTTGACGCGGTCGTCTCCCCGCTCCGCCAGGTCCACTCGCTCGAGGACACCGTCGACCGCGCTCGCGCCGATACCTGAAGGCCGTCCCAAGAGCTCGAGGTTGCGTCGCCCCGAGAACCCGGGGAACAGGGCCGGAGTCTCCACGATCGCACCGATCCTCCCGATCACCTCGTTCAGGTGGCCCCGTTGGGGGTCGGCGCCGAGGATGTGGCAGCGGCCCGACGTGGGCCGTATCAGCGCCAGTAGACAGCGGACGGTCGTGGTCTTGCCTGCTCCGTTGGGGCCGAGAAAACCGAACACGCCGCCCTCGGGAACGACGAGATCGAGGCCGTCGACGGCAGTGGTGACGCCCTTACGAAAGCGCCTGTAGCGCTTGGTGAGTCCCTCGACCTCGATGACGGCCACGAGTAGCAACCCTAGCAATCAGGCTCGTCGGACCGGTGCGGTCGCTCAACCGAGGAACTTCACCACGCGATGAACGCAGGGCGCTGCTCACGCGGGGAAGGTTGGCCTAGGATGCACCCAACTCAACTTGGGGCCGATATCTCGCTTGGGGGGCGGGGGAAGGGGAGAAGATGACCGACGTGCCGAACGACCGGCGCTACACACGCGCCCACGAGTGGGCGATGGAGAGCGATGGCCGGATCCTGGTTGGGATCACCGACCATGCCCAGGACCAGCTCGGCGACGTCGTATACGTGGACCTGCCCGAGACCGGAGCCAAGGTGACCGCCGGGGAGCCTCTGGGCGAGGTCGAGTCCACGAAGTCCGTATCCGACGTCTACAGCCCGGTCACGGGCACGGTGCTCGAAAGGAACTCGGAGGCAGAGCAGAACCCGGAGGTGATCAACTCCGACCCCTATGGACGGGGCTGGCTGGTGGCGGTGGATGCCCCGGTCTCAGCTCTCGAAGGGCTCATGGGGGCCGACAAGTACAAGCAGTGGCTCGAGCAGGAAGCAGATTCCTAAGTGCACCTCCCCATAAGTACGGTGGGGTTCGAACGCCCCTGCATCCCCGCTCGCGGCGTTCCACGGCTCCGCCAAGGTCGGAGTTGGGATCTAATCGGGGCGCAGTGACGCTCTCGGCGCGCACCGTATTTCCGGTGCGGAGCACTGAGCCATTGTCCATCTCTAAAGCTGCCCTGTAGGGTCACGCTATGATGATGGTCGGCATAGAGCGGCTTCTCGGTGCCGAGGCGGGAGCGACGTGAGCTGCAGAGGCACAAAGGCCCGTCCCCGCCGCGCAGAGGTGGCCTGAGCGTGGCGCGCGCGACCCCGCTGCTCGAGACCCACCGCGGGCTCGGGGCCAGACTGACCGAGTTCGCCGGCTGGAGCATGCCACTGCAGTACCAGGGAGTCGTCACCGAGCATCGCGCTGTGCGCAGCCACGCCGGGATCTTCGACGTGTCCCACCTCGGAAAGCTCAGGCTCGGTGGGCCCGGGGCGCGCGCCGCTCTGGAGCGCGCGCTGACCGCAGATCTCGCCGGGCTCGAGGCCGGCCGCGCCGCCTACGGCTTCGTCCTTCAAGACGATGGGGGCTCCCTCGACGACGTCTTCGTCTACCGTCTGGGCGAGGCCGAGTGGCTGGTCGTGCCCAACGCCGCCAACGTCTCCGTGGTCAAGGACGCGCTGCGCGTCGCGGGAGCCACAGACGTAGAGGACGCCTGGGGCCGGTGGGCGATCGTGGCTCTACAGGGCCCCTCGTCCACAGAAGCTTTCGCGAGCGTGTGGCCCTCAGCCGGGGTCTCGGAGCTGAAGATGCACTCCTGGAGATCTGTCGAGGAGCTCGGTGAGGGCGGCTTCGTGGCCCGCACCGGCTACACAGGCGAGCGAGGCTATGAGCTCTACGTCCCCTGGACTCGAGCCGAAGCGGCCTTCTTGCGGCTGCTCGAAGCCGGGTGCACCCCGGCCGGCCTCGGGGCCCGCGACACTCTCCGGCTCGAGATGGGCTACCCGCTCCACGGGCACGAGCTCGCCCCGGAGATCAACCCGCTCGAGGCCGGTCTCGGCTGGGCGATCGCCTGGAACCAACCTTTCCGGGGCCGAGAGGCCCTGCTCTCCGTGCAAGACGCCGGCCCAGCCCGCAGCCTGTTCGGGGTCCGCTGCTCGTCCCCAGGAATCCCTCGCCGAGGCTGCGAGGTGGTCGCTGGAGAGCGTGTTGTGGGCCGGGTTACGAGTGGCAACTACTCGCCGACGCTGGGGACCGGCATAGCTCTGGCGCTGGGGGCCGCTCCGGCCCCGGACCCAGGAGCAGAGGTCGCGATCAGGGTTCGGGGCAGGCTCATCGAGGGCGCTATCGTGACGCCGCCGTTCATCGAGCGGGCACAGCTAGGAAACAAGTAGCCAAGTAGAGAAGTAGTCAATCGGGCGAGGGCTCTGGGTGGACTTCCTTCCGCACACCGCTAAAGACATCGAGGACATGCTGTCGAGGCTGGACAAGGCCGAGCTCGAGGAACTCTTCGAGCCGGTGCCCCAGGGGCTGCGCCTGCGGCGCGACCTCGCCGTGCCCGAAGCGCTCGACGAGGTCTCCCTGCGAGCTCACGCGGTTGAGCTTGCAGGCCGCTCGCTGGGGACAGACCGGCTTATCTGCTTCGCGGGAGGGGGTGCCTACGACCACCACGTACCCGCTGCGGTCTCGGCGCTCGCCTCCCGAGCTGAGTTCACAACCTCCTACACCCCTTACCAGGCGGAGCTCTCCCAGGGCGTGCTGCAAGCGTTGTTCGAGTTCCAGACGCTGGTCTGCGAGCTCTTTGCCATGGACGTCGCCAACGCATCCCTTTACGACGGCGCCAACGCGCTCGTCGAAGCGGTCAACCTGGCTGTGAGAGCCACGGGCCGGGAGCGGGTGGTCGTCGGCTCGACCGTCCACCCGCACTACCGGGACGTGCTTGGAACCTATACATCAGGCTTAGGTTTAGATATTGAGACTGTCGCCTTCGATCCCTCACGAGGGCTGATCGATTGGGGCGCCGTAGATGGGGCTGGGGCCGCGGCCCTGGTGGTCGCCTCACCCAACTTTTTCGGTGCCCTCGAAGACGTCTCCGAGGCAGCCGCACGCGCCCACCCCTGCGGGGGCCTGGTCATCGCCGTCACCGACCCCACCTCCATGGGCGTGCTCGCCGCGCCCGGCCACAGGGGCGCGGACGTGGCGGTGGCCGAAGGCCAAGCCCTTGGCAGCCCTCTCGCCTACGGGGGCCCTTACGTGGGACTCTTCGCCACCTCCGAGCGGCTCGTTCGACACGTGCCCGGACGCATCGCCGGCGAGACCACGGATCGCGATGGCCGGCGCGCCTTCGTGCTCACCCTCCAAGCGCGCGAGCAGCACATCCGGCGGGCTCGGGCGAGTTCCAATGTCTGCACCAACCAGACTCTGATAGCGCTTGCGGCCGCCGTTCATCTCTGCTGGCTCGGGCCCTCAGGTCTCGCCCGGCTCGGGGAGGTCTGCGTCCGGCGCACCGCCTACGCTGCACAGCGGCTTGCGGAGATACCCGGCTGCAGAGTGAGGTTTCCGGGGCCGCACTTCAAAGAGCTCGTCCTCAAGCTGCCGAGCGCGGCAGACGAGATAGCCCCGGGACTGGCTCGGCGCGGGTATCTCGCGGGGCCGGCGCTCGGCCGCTGGTACAAGGGCCTGGCCGACTGCCTGCTCGTAGCGGTCACGGAGCGACGGACGCGGGCCGACATCGACGGCCTCGCCGAGGCACTCGAGAACGAGCTCGCGCAGTGAGCGAGAACAGCGGCCGGCTCGACGGGCGCGCAAAAGAGAGCGGCCGGCTCGGCGGTTCCCTGCAGTCATCCGCGGGCACACGCTCGCCTGCCGACTTCCCCGTGGTCTTCGAGCTCTCGTGCCCGGGAAGGCGGGCCTGGTCGCTGCCGGAGGCGGGCGTCGACGGCCCCACGCTCGAGGAGCTCCTGCCCGAGGCGCACCGCCGTAAGAAGCCGCCTAGCCTTCCCGAGCTCAGCGAGCTCGATCTCGTGCGCCACTACACCCGGCTCTCGCAGCGCAACTGGGCGATAGACGTCGGCGCCTATCCGCTCGGATCCTGCACGATGAAGTACAACCCCAAGCTCTCGGAGGAGATCGCCTCGCTGCCGGGCTTCCGAGACCTGCACCCCTTCGAGGACGACGAGCTCGTCCAGGGAGGGTTAGATCTGCTCGGAACACTCGAGCGTGCGCTCTGCGAGGCGACCGGAATGGCTCGGATGACCTTCCAGCCCGCCGCCGGCGCCCAGGGCGAGCTCACCGGCCTGCTGATTATGCGCGCCTTCCACGCCGCTAGGAGCGATACCCGCCGGCGGGTGATCATCCCGGACTCGGCGCACGGGACTAATCCGGCGAGCGTCACGCTCGCGGGGTTCCAGGCCCACGAGACGCCGTCGGACGAGCGCGGCCTCGTCGACCTCGACGCGCTCAGGGGTGCGCTCGCGGATGACGTCGCCGGCCTGATGCTCACCAACCCCAACACGCTCGGGCTCTTCGAGCGGGACATCGCAGAGATCGCAGCCGCGGTTCATGAAGCAGGTGGGCTGCTCTACTACGACGGCGCCAACTTCAACTCGATAGTCGGACTCGTGCGGCCCGCCGACATGGGCTTCGACATCGTGCACCTGAACCTCCACAAGACGTTTGCGACACCCCACGGCGGCGGCGGGCCGGGCTCCGGACCGCTGGGAGTGGTGGAGCGGCTTGCACCCTTCCTTCCGGCTCCCGTCCTCGACTGGGACGAGGGCAGCGAGCGCTGGAGGTGGGACCACGACCGCCCACAATCGATAGGGCGCATCCACTCCTTCCACGGAAACTTCGGCATCAACGTGCGGGCCTACTGCTACCTGCGTTCGCTGGGGCCGGAGGGGCTGAGGCAGGTTGCGGAGCGTGCGGTCCTCAACGCCAACTATTTGCGGGCGCTCATCGAGCAAGCCTTCCCCACCGCCTACCCCGGGCCGTGCATGCACGAGTTCGTCTGCAGCGCAGCGCGGCTCCGCAAGCTGGGCGTGCGCGCCACAGATGTCTGCAAACGTCTCATCGACTTCGGCTTCCATCCGCCGACCATCTACTTTCCCTTGGTCGTCGAAGAGGCCCTCATGGTGGAGCCGACCGAGACGGAGTCGAAGGAGACGCTCGACGCCCTGGCCGCCGCCCTGAACCAGATCGCAGACGAGGCCGAGAGCGATCCTGAGCTCCTGCGTGCGGCCCCGGTTTCGACCCCCGTACGACGCCCGGACGAGGCGCGCGCGGCACGACGCCTCCGTGTCAGGTGGACGCCCGCCGTCACCGGCGGAGGTCGATCGCAGCCCTGATACGACCCGCCACCCTGTCCGGGTGGCGCACCAGGTCTTCGTAGGTGACCTGGATGATGATCCAACCCTGTGTCTGAAGCCGAGTCAGCCTGTCCATGTCCGAGCGCTGCGCCCCCCAGCTCGAGTGCCACCGGTGCGACTGGACCTCAATCGCAATCTTCATCTCCGGATAGGCGAAGTCGACGCGGCCGATGAAGCCATTTCCGTCCCGAACCTTCACCTGCCGCTCGGGCTGCGGCAGGTGATGGCGTCGCAGCAGCCGGCTCAACCTTGTCTCCAAAGCACTGTCGGTGGGGACGACGTCGCCCCGGGCGTCGAGCAGCTTGCTGAGCGCGGCCGGCCCCCTGCTGCCGCGCCCGCCGAGTCTTTTGAGACCCGCCCGCAGCCGGTCGACAGAGGTCAGGCGCTGACGCAAGGCGGAATCGAGCGCCTCCTCGAGGCCCTTCTGCGAGAGAACCGATCCGACATCGAGCAGGGTGCGCGTCGGATTCGTCGTAGGAATCGGCCCCACGGCCGTCCTATCCCGAGGGATCAGGCTCGTTGAGTAATGGATGCGAATCGCTTGGGTGGAGGTGCGACGTGTGCCCGAAGTCGTTATCTCAACGACCTCTCGCGAGTAGCCCTCCAGACCCAAAAGCAAAAGGGCGCTTCTATGGGAGGCGACGCCGCCTGTCCACAGGCAGGCTCCGAAGAGCCGCTGATGCCAGGACTCCGAGGCGGCAGCAATTCTGTAGACACGAGGGTAAAGCGCAGCGTACTGTCCGGAGCTCAAGCGACGGCCGATTGCCTTGGGGGAAAGCCCAAGCGCCAGCGCTTGAGACCGGGTTATCAGCCAATGCTGAGTGGCGGCGAGCTCCAGGCATGTCTGGTCGAGGGTCGGCACCGGTCCAGTTCACCAGCTTTGATGCGGCGGGGCTGTGGCGCGCGTCACAATCTCGATCTTTTCGACGTGTGACTCGCTCACCGAGACATCCATCGAAAAGATCGGCCTACGATGGGCCGATGGACCTGTTCGAGTCGAACCTCAGCGACCGTTTCGCCGATTACGCCCCCCTCGCCGCCCGCATGCGGCCCCAGACGCTCGACGAGGTCCACGGCCAGCGCCACCTCTTGGCCGAAGGCCGGGCGCTGCGGGCCCTTATCGACTCCGGCGAGATCTCCTCGATCATCCTGTGGGGACCGGCGGGCTCGGGCAAGACGACGCTGGCGCACATCATCGCGGGGGCGTCCAAGGCCCACTTCGAGCCGATGTCGGCGGTGTCCTCGGGAGTGGCCGACGTCCGCAAGATCATCGCCCAGGCCAAGGACCGGCTCGCCCAACAAGGCGTCAAGACCCTGCTGTTCCTGGACGAGATCCATCGCTTCAACAAGTCGCAGCAGGACGCTCTACTGCCGGCGGTCGAGAACGGCTGGATCATCCTCGTCGGGGCCACCACCGAGAACCCCTCGTTCGAGGTCAACTCGCCGCTTATGTCCCGCAGTCTGCTGTTCCGCCTCGAGGCGCTCGAGGACGCAGAAGTGATCGAGCTGCTGCACCGGGCGCTCGCCGACTCGGCCAGGGGGCTCGGCAAGCTCGGCATCGACGCCGCTCCCGAAGCCATAGATCACATCGCCGCGCGCACCGGGGGGGATGCCCGTGCCGCGCTCAATGCTCTCGAGGCCGCCGCCACGATTGCGGCGACCGGCTCCGGCGTGCTCGACCTCGCGTCCGCCGAGGAGGCGCTGCAGCGACGGGCTCTTCCTTACGACAAGGCGGGGGACTGGCACTACGACGTGATCTCGGCGTTCATCAAGTCGATGCGCGGCTCGGACCCCGACGCCGCGGTCTACTGGCTCGCCCGCATGCTGGACGCCGGCGAGGACCCCCGCTACATCGCCCGGCGCATGGTGATATTCGCCTCCGAGGATGTGGGCAACGCCGACCCCACCGCGCTGCAGGTCGCCATCGCCGCTCACCACGCTCTGGAGTTCGTGGGACTGCCCGAAGCCCAGCTCAACCTTTCTCAGGCCGCTGCTTACCAGGCACTGGCCCCCAAGTCCAACGCCTCGGCGGTGGCGATATGGAGGGCGCTGGAGGACGTCAAGGCATCGGGCCCCCTGCCGGTCCCGGCCCACCTGCGCGACTCGCACTCGGGCGCGTCGCGCTCTCTCGGTGCCGGCCGCGGCTACAGCTATCCGCACGACCACGGGGGTTGGGCGCAGCAGCAATACCTGCCCGATGAGCTTCGGGAGCGCCGTTACTACTCACCCATTGCGGGCCGGGAGCAGGACCTGGCCCACGACCTCGAGGCCAAAAGGGCCGAGTGGTCATCAGATGACCAAAAGACCGCCTCCGCTCCACCACTCGGCGAGCCGACGGGCGGGGAGTTAGGGTGAGGTCATGCTGAGACGACTGTTCTGGATAGTGCTGGGGGCCGTGGGAGCGCTGCAGGCAGACCGGTGGCTGCGGCAGAAGCGATCGCAGCTGACGCCGAACGCGATCACCGGAACCATGCTCGACAAGATCAACCAGCGGCTCGAAAACAACCGAGCCCGCACCCAGTCCCGCTAATAAGCCCCCGGCCCCCGAAGTCGTAACCTGGGGCCATGGATGTCATGGACTCGGGGACGATACGCGAGCGCTTTCTAGCGTTCTTCGCCGAGCGCGGCCACGATCGTGTGGCGTCGTCGTCGGTCGTCCCGGACGATCCCACGCTGCTGCTCACCAACGCCGGCATGAACCAGTTCAAGCCCTATTTCCTCGGTCGCCAGACGCCGCCCTATAAGAGAGCGGTCACGGCTCAGAAGTGCATTCGGGCCGGGGGCAAGCACAACGACCTCGAGGAGGTCGGTAAGACCGCACGCCACCTCACCTTCTTCGAGATGCTCGGCAACTTCTCCTTCGGCGACTACTACAAGACGGACGCCTCGAAATGGGCGTGGGAGCTCGTCACCGAAGGCTTCGGGATGGACCCGGACCTGCTGTGGGTGACGGTCTTCGAGACCGACCACGAGGCGCGCGAGATTTGGGCCGACGCCGTCGGCGTGCGCCCGGAGCGGATCATCTACCGCGGCAAGGCCGACAACTTCTGGTCGATGGGCGAGGCCGGGCCCTGCGGCCCGTGCTCGGAGATCTTCATCGATCGCGGCCCCCGTTACGGCGACGCATCATCCAAAGGTCCCGACGACAACGAAGAGCGCTATCTCGAGTTCTGGAACCTCGTGTTCATGCAGAACGATTGCAACGACGCCATCGAGCCCGTCGCGGAGCTGCCTCAGAAAAACATCGACACCGGCCTCGGTCTCGAGCGCACGACCATGCTCCTGCAGGGAGTCGAAACTGTGTTCGAGACCGATGTGCTGCTCGCGCTCATCGACGAGGCGGCGGCGCTCACCGGCATCGTCTACGGCAAGGAAGCCCGTTCCGACGTGGGCCTGCGCATCCTTTCAGACCACGCTCGCTCGCTGACGTTCATGATCGCCGACGGAGTCAGGCCCTCGAACGAAGAGCGCGGCTACGTGTTGCGGCGGATCATGCGCCGGGCTCTGACCCATGCCCGTCTTTTGGGTTGCGAAGCTCCGCTGCTGGCCACGCTTGCGGAGCGCTGCATCGAGCTGATGGGAGGCGCCTATCCCGAGCTCGCCGAGAGGCGCGACCACATCACGGAGATCGCCGCCCAGGAGGAGGACCGCTTCGGCGCCACCCTGCGCCAGGGCCTCGGCCTACTCGAGCGGGCCATCTCCGAGGGCCGCTCTGAGGGAGCCGCGACGGTGCCCGGGGACGTCGCCTTTCTGCTTCACGACACCTTCGGCTTCCCCATCGACATGACCACCGAGATCGCACGCGAGTCGGGCCTGGAGGTGGATCAGGCTCACTTCGATCAGCTCATGGAGGAGCAGCGCCGAAGGGCCAGAGAAGCGCGCCACACGGGTGGCGGCGAGACGGCCTCAACGGCCTTCTTGCAGGGCGCGCAAGAGACCGAGTTCATCGGCTACGAGCACCTCCATGCAGACGCAGCAGTCGTCGCGGTGGTGGCGGAGGGGGCCGGGGTCCCCGCGGCAAGCGCAGGCGAGACCGTCGACCTGCTCTTCGATCGCACCGTGTTCTACGCGGAGGGCGGCGGCCAGGTGGGAGACATGGGTCTGGTGCGGGCGCCCTCGGGAGTCGGGCGCGTGCTCGAGACTCGCCGCATCGCTCCGGGCGTGACCGCCCACCGGACAGAGGTCACCGAGGGGGCAATCGCCACCGGCGATGCGGTGGTTCTCGAGGTGGACCGGGCGCGCCGTGAGGGCGCCGAGCGCGCCCACAGCGCCACACACGTGCTCCACTACATCCTCAGAGAACGGCTCGGCCCCCACGCCACCCAGGCGGGTTCCCTGGTCGAGCCGGGCAGGCTGCGCTTCGACTTCACCCACTTCGAGGCGCTCTCGGACACCCAGGTCGCGGACATCTCCGCAGAGCTTCAAGACAGGGTGCTCCAGGACGACTCGGTGAGGGCTTTCGAGACCACGTTCGAGTTCGCCCGCTCCTCCGGGGCCATGGCGATTTTCGGCGAGAAGTACGGGGACTTCGTGCGGGTAGTGGAGATCGGCGACTACTCCAAGGAGCTGTGCGGCGGCACCCACGTACCCCACACCAGCCGCATCGGTGTGGCGGTGCTCACCCACGAGGGCTCGGTCGGCTCGAACCTGCGCCGCGTCGAGGCTCTGGTCGGCCGCGACGGGATCGCCTACCTGGAGGCAAAGGCAAGAGAGCTTCAGCGCGCCGCCGACCTGCTGCGGGTGGCGCCCGAAGACGTCGCCGAGCGCGTGGAGAAGCTGCAGGCGGCCGCCAAAGAGATGGAGCGCCGCCTTCAAGAGGTCGAGCGCAAGACCCAGGATCAGGATGCTCAGGAGTTGATCGAAGCTGCGATCGAGTGCAACGGCAGCCGGCTCGTGGTGGCGCGCCGGGACCTCGGCGTCGACGCGCTGCGAGCGCTGGCGCAGGGCCTGAGAGGGCGGCTTGGATCGGGGGTCATCGTGCTCGGCACCGGGGCGCAGGGCCGCGCCAACCTGGTGGCGGCGGCGACCAAGGATCTCGTCGACAAGGGGCTTTCGGCGCGGGCGCTCCTGGGCCAGGGGGCCGAGCTGTTGGGCGGGGGAGCCGGCGGCAAGCCCGAGCTGGCGATCTCGGGAGGCCCCCGCGCCGAGCGCCTTCAGGAGGCGATCGAGGCGGTCGCGGAGGCTGCGCGGCGCGCACTGCAGGGATGATCCTGGGGGTCGACCCCGGCGGGCGCCGAGTCGGGCTCGCCGCCGGGGACCTCGAGACGCGCTTCGCCCGGCCGCTGGAGGTCATCGACGCGGCCCGCATCGATCCGATAGCGCGCATTGTCGGCGTCTGTGAGGAGATCGGCGCGACGCTGATCGTCGTGGGAATGCCGTTGAGCCTGTCCGGACATCGCGGCCCCCAGGCCCTCGCCGCCGAGGCCTTTGCCGAGCGCCTGAGGGCCGCTGCCACCGTGGAAGTGCGCCTTCACGACGAGCGCCTCAGCACGATCGTGGCCGAGCGTGCGCTGCGCGCGTCGGGCGCGTCGGCCCCTCGCCGCAAGAAGCTCAGGGATGCGGTCGCGGCCCAGGCCATATTGCAGGGCTACCTCGACGCGCGCCCCCGTTCGTGAGCCACCCCGGCCGCCTGCTGCGGTTCTTGGTGGTGGTCGCGCTGCTTGCGGGCCTCGCCGCCGGCGGCGGCTTCTTCTACCTTCGCTCGATCGGCCTGTGGGGCGCCAGCCGTCCCCACGGTGCGGCCACGGTCCGGATTCCCCAGGGGGCATCGGGCGCCGAGGTGGGCGAGCTGCTCGAAGCCTCCGGAGTGATTCCATCCGCCCTCGGTTTTCGCCTCGCGTTGAACCTCGAGGGCGCGGCCGAGGGTATCCAGGCGGGGCGGTACGAGCTGGCTCAAGGGCTCAGCGCCCGGGCCGCCCTGGAGGCCCTGCTAGGAGGCCCCAAGCAGCGCTTCGTCACCGTCACGTTTCCCGAGGGCTCCTGGGTCGAGGACTTCGCGGCCACCATCGAGAAGCTCACGGATATCTCTGGGTCTAAGTTCACGCGTCTGGCCACCGCCGGCGAGATCCGGTCTTCGCTGCAGCCCAAGGGGGTCGACACGCTCGAAGGCCTGATGTGGCCCTCGACCTACCAGGTGGTGAAAAAGGACGACGCTCGCAGCGTGGCCGTGCGCATGGTGAAGGAGTTCGAGCGGCGCGCCGCCTCGGTCGACTTCTCCGAGGTGCAGGGAACCGGTGTGAGCGTCTACGAGGCGATCGTCGTTGCGTCCATGATCGAGGCCGAGGCCATGCTCGACTCCGAACGGGCCAAGATCGCACGGGTGATCTACAACCGCCTGCAGCAGGGCATCCCGTTGGGCATCGACGCCACCGTCAACTACGCGCTCGGCGAGCACAAGCGGGAGCTGACCGACACAGACCTCGCGGTCGACTCGCCCTACAACACGCGGGTCGTGGCGGGACTGCCCCCCACGCCGATCGGGGCGCCGGGGCTCGCTTCGCTCGAAGCGGCCGCCCATCCCGCTGAGGGCGAGTGGCTCTACTACGTGCTAATGAGCTGCCGCGGCGCCCACGCCTTCAGCGTCTCTTACGACGAGTTCCTCAGCAACAAGGCCGCCTACCAGGAGCTGTCCTGCTGAGAGACGGGCCCCTGGGTAGGCCGGGCTTTCTCGGAGTGCTGGGATGGCCGCTGAACAGCACCCTGTCGCCGGCCATCCACAGAGCGGCCTTCGAGGCTCTGTCGCTCCCGTGGACCTACTTGGCGTGGCCGGTGCCGCCGGAGCGGCTGGCCGCCGCAGTCGAGGGGCTGAGGGCGCTGGGGGCCGTGGGCGCCAACGTGACGATGCCTCACAAGGGCGCGGTGATGGAGTTGCTGGACGAGGTCTCCGAGGACGCCCGCAGCATCGGCGCAGTCAACACGATCTCACGCGTAGGCGATGTCCTGGTGGGCCACAACACCGACGTCACAGGCTTCGCAGCATCTCTTGAGGAGGCGGGGGCCGAGATCGCCGGGCGCAGCGCGCTGGTGCTGGGGGCCGGGGGCGCGGCGCGAGCGGTGGTGCGCGCTCTGGTGCAATCGGGTGCAGGCGATGTCGCTGTCTGTGCCCGTCGCCCCGAGGCGGCAGAGGCCGTTACGAGACTCACAGACAACGTCCGGGCGGTGGCATGGGCGGAAAGGGAAGAGTCTGCGAGAATCGCGGCCCTCGTGGTGAACGCCACCCCCTTGAGCGCCGACGGTGGCGATCCACTTCCGGGCGTCCGCTTCGAGTGCGGCCAGGTTGTCGCCGACCTCGTCTATGTCCCGTCGGAGACCGAGCTGCTTGTGCGAGCGCGCGCCGAGGGGGCTCAGGCCGTGGGCGGGCTTGGCATGCTCGTTCACCAGGCAGCGGCCTCGGTGCGAATCTGGACCGGCCTCGAGCCGCCGCTGGAGGATATGTGGCGAGCCACCATGCCGAGTGGTCGTTAGATGACCATATAGAGCATCTGGCCAGCACTCGGCCCGCCGTCGGCACCGGCCGTGGGCGCGATGAAATCGGGGCGGCTAGATGTTGAGGCCGCGCTCGATGTTCTGTAGCTCGCGGCGGGCCATGGCCAGGTTGGCCTTGCCCTTGTCGAGGCAGAGGTAGATGAACAAGCCCTCTCCACTGGCGCTCGACATCATACGGAGGAGGTGTATCTGAGTGCCCAAAGTGATGAGGATGTCCTCGATCTTGTCATCGAGACCCAGCCGGGACATGGTCTTCATCTTGGCCCTGATTACCTCGGTGGTGCCCGCGGCAGCGACCTCCAGGTCGAGGTCGGGGCCTCCGCCGTCTGTTCCGAGCGTCATACCGCTGTTGTAGTCGACCAGTGCGACGCCAAGCGCGCCGTCGATCTCCATCGAGGCCTTGAGGCTGTCTGCGACGTTACCCATGCGGTTACTCCATTTCTATCTATTGCTAGTGCCCAGGGGGCTTTGACGGTGTATTTGTCGGCAATTGTCCTCGATACTTGACGGCCACCTCATGGACTTTCTAACCTCAGGCCGCCCTCCGGGCGGCCGGTGCAGCACTCACCGGCGGGTTTCGAGTCGCTCTCCGAAGAGGACTCTGCGAGGCCTCCGGCGAGGCTCTTAAGAAGGGCGGACAGTTTCTTCGGCATCTCGACTCGCTTTTGCGGATCAGCCGATGATGTCGGCGATATGGGCTGCGATGCGACGCGCCTCGTGATGAAGAAGCCCCAGATTCACTTTGGCAGGGGCCACCACAGCGAGGACTCCTTTGTTTCCGGCGGCGTAGACGACGAGGTACCCGTCGCTGCCCCGCGTCAGGGTTTCCTCGAAGTTCCCCTGTTCGAAAACCTGGACGATTCGCCTCCCCAGCCCAAGCGCAGTGGCGGCCATGGCGGCGGTTCGAGGAGACTCTTCCTCCGCGATGTCGTGCGCAAGCATCAGCCCATCGGAGGACGCGATCATCACTCCCTGGATACCGTCCACCGAGGCACGCAGTGCCTTGATCGCCTGGTGAAACCGTTCTGGATCAGTCATAGCTTCGGAGCACCTTCTCAGGCTTCGATTACGACGGCGCCCGTAAAGGAGTTCGTCGGCGCGCTCAACTTCGGATCGGCTAGATCGTGTGCCAGTGCCGCGGGCGGCGCTACCACCACGCGGTGGGTGCTCTGGTCACCGGACAGCTCACGCGCGTCAAGAGGTTGCCCGAACTTCTGTGTGAGCGCGCCGGAAACGACTCCCGACACCAGCATGCGTGCGGGTCTGGTATCGAGCCCGGCGCCGATGCGCACCTCGCTCAAGACACCATGAGTGATCTCCACCAGAAGCAATACGTGCGGCTCAGTGTGTGCTTCCAACACCGTAATCCGCGCCGCCAGTCCGATGTGCATGGGCCAGAAGAGGGCGCCACACCCAGCGCATTGCTCCGACGCTCCCTGTGATCGAGCCCAGGTGCCGAAATGCTGTGCCGCGGCGAGCCCATATGACTTGCCGAAGCCGTAGATCGAGAGCTCGGCGCCTGCGCTTCCCAGCAGGTCATCCAGCACCGTCGGGAGCGTTATCGCCAGCGCCTGAGCGTCGACGATCACCACTGCGTTGCCTCCCGCGATAGCCCGTCCTGCACCGGGGTCGCGCTCGAACGTGTTCCAGTAGCGTCGCGCCAGTGTGCTGGCTTCTTGCAGCCCACTGATATCAATCAAACTCGCATCATTCATCGCGCGAACCTTCTCTTAGACCTCGACCTCGTACTAGCCAACACTTACTTCGGCGTCGTCGGCGAGCGCCGTCAGAACCTTGATCAGCAACACCAGCATGACTTCTTTAGCCGACTCCTTATCGGTCGCTTCACACGGAATGATGGTGGCGTCGGGACCCGCCCGCATGATGTCGTGTAGACGCTCGAGGAGCTCCGGATGGCTCTCGCCGCGGTTGGCGGCGATGATGAAGGGAACGTCCGAGATGCCGCGGAAATGCTCGAGGATGGCGGCGGCCTCGTCGAGCGCCTGCTCGCCGCGCGACAGGTCGGTCATGACGATGTAACCGTCCATTCCCTCCGCAAGCACGTCCCACATGAAGTCGAAGCGCTCCTGTCCGGGTGTCCCGAACATGTAGAGCTCCGCCAGCATCTCCTCGTCCTTCACCGTGAGTTTGCCGAAGTCCATGGTTACCGTGGTGTGGTCCTTGGTTTCGGCGGTCTCGTCGGAAACCCCGGCCTCGGTGGCAAGCACGGGAATCTCGGAGATCGTGGAGATCAATGTCGTCTTGCCGGCCGCGAAGTGTCCGGTTACGACTACCTTTATCGTCACTACCTCAAATTGGCTCATGCTTTTCGCCTCGGTCACAGGCCTCTGACCGCGGCGATGATCCGTCGCAGCGCGCGCACCTTCGGCTGCGACGGCGGTTTTTCGTCGGAGGTCTCGGCGGGCGGTTTCCTTGAGTTCGTCTGGCGCGATCCTGGCGCAAGCTGCACCGGAGCGGTCCCGGCCAGGTCCCGCAGCTCCTGCAGAGCCAGAGTCCTGAAGCCCGCGTTTTCGACCTCGGGCGGCTCCACATCGATGGTCTCGGCGGGGGATAGGGGAGGCTCCTGCTGCTCTTCTGCCGCTTGCTTCTCCTCTAAGTCCGTGCCACCTTCGAGATCCCAGACCGTGGCCTCCACGGCTGGTGCTTCGGTGAGAGGGTCGGGCTGGTCAGTTTCTTCGGCTTGTTCGGACTCGAACAGAGGCCGGCGGGTGTCGAGCGGGTCCGCCGACTCCGGATCGCTCGACAGAGCGGTCTCCTCCGGGTCTGCCTCGGGTTTCCCGGAAAACGATGGCTCCGAATCGCCAACCGGCTCCTGCTCATGTTTTCTATTTTCGCGATCCTCCAGCGGATCGCTCTGGGAATCGCCATCGAATCTCCACTCGTCAAGCTCCGAGCCGACCGGCTCGACTATCTCCAGCTCGGCCAGCCCCTCGGCCTGATCGCTCGGTAGCCCCTCGGGCTGATCGCTCGGTAGCCCCTCGGGCTGAGACTCCAGGGGCTCCCAGGACAGGGTTGTTTCCTCTTGATCGCTCGGTAGCCCCTCTTGATCGCTCGGTAGCCCCTCGGCTGCCGGTTGGTCGCCCCACCAGGAGAGCTGTTCCTGCGGCGTGGACGGCTCCCGGCTGGGGACCTCCTGCACAACCTCGTCTGAATAGTCCGAGTCAGAAGAGTCGGGAGCGGGGGGAGAATCGAACGAGTCGAGGACCACAGCCTCGGCGTGCGCCTCGACCTCCATCAGACCGGAGCTGATGAGGGGGTGCAGCGCGCTCGCAACCTCGGCCTCTGAGCGATCCGTCGCGCGCGCCAGCTCCGACACAGTGGCACGATCGTTACGGATTGTTGCCACCAGCAGAGCCCACTGTTCACGGCTCACCGACAGCTCTACAGAGTCCTCGGCCAGCTCGGAGGTGGCGGACACCATGTCAGAGGGCGAGGAGATGAACTCCGAGATTGCGTCCCATTCAGCGAGCCGGTCTCTCACCTCGGCGACCAGCTCGTCGACTCTAAGCTTATGCGCCGGGCCCACGGGGTGCAGCTCGCCAACCCGGAAGTCAAACGACCCACCTGCCCGCGGCATGCGCACGAGCTCGAACGCAGTGTCGGAGACGATGTGGTGCACGACGTAGCCGATCAAGTCGGCGGCTACCCCACGCTCCATTAACGCCCGCCCCGCGGCATGGCTGTGCCCGGCGCTCTCGAGCGCAGCGTTCCAGTCTTCTCTGGGGATACCGGCAGCGACAACGGTGTCTTCGAGGGGCGCGGCGTCTTCCTCGGTGGCGAAGTAGACCTCACCGTCATCGAGATAAAGGACTCCGGTGACCTCTCCGGTTACGTGAAGCGCTCCCGTTTGCTTTGAGAACGAGAGAAGTTGGAGAATGTCCGCCACCGAGAAGTTTTCCAGGCTCCCGTTCAGAAACATCCGGCGTCCTTTCCCTTGAGGCGTAGGGTCCCGCTCTCCAGCTTCTTCGGGACGGCGCATGAGCGAGCGAGGCTCGCAGGGACGGCGTCCCCCATCTCCCCGGTCACTCCAGAGCACTGTTGTGGCCTGGGGTGACTCGACAGACTCATTTATCGTGCGTTGAGGGGGAGGTCTTTAGCAGGTCGGCCAAAGTAAGGGCGCCGAGCTCAATCGCGCACAGAGCGTTATCGGGCTCGGGCGCCGCGAGACTCTTGGCTCCCGCGCACGATACGTTTATGCGTCGGGGAGCGTGAGGGGCCGGCGCCCGAGCCCGATAACGCTCTGTGCGCGATTGAGCTCGGCGCCCTTACTTTGGCCGACCTGCTAAAGACC
>DASRPA010000024.1:0-20976 GCA_035646635.1 Actinomycetota bacterium
TTCATCTCCCAGCCCCCCTCGTGCACGAGGTAATGGTGATAGGTGCACAGAAGGCAGAGGTTGTCGAGATCGGTGGGCCCGCCCTTGGTCCAGTGCCACACATGGTGTGACTGCAGATAGCGCCTGCGATTGCAGCCGGGGAACACGCAGCCCTGGTCCCGGGCCCGCAGCTGGCGCACCAGCCACCGCCTCACCGAGCGCGACAGGCGTCCGATCCCTACCGCCTCGCCGCTCTGGTCATGCGCCACGATCTGCAGGCGACAGTCACAGCACGAGCGCCTCAGCGCCTCGGACGAGAGCGCAAAGCCCTCCTCGGTCAGAGCCGAGCCCTCTGCCGCCACCAGAGCGGAGGCATCGGCGTGGATCACGACCGTGGCCCGGTCCGCATCCGAGTCAGCCGCCAGCGCCTGCCCGCACAGCTCGACCAGGGCGTCGGCAGCACGCTGGCCCAGCGGGTCCCAGGTCCCGTTGGGGTTGCGCCCGATGAGGTGGGCGCCCCGCTCCAGGGCCTTTACGACCGTTGCTCCCTGGTCGGCCCTTAGGTAGCCCCACAGCCTGACGCTGTTCTTGCGCTCGTCCCACGACCACTGCAGCGAGCGCTGCTCATGGGCCTTGTCGTCTTCTTCCTTGGTCACCGGCTGGTGCCGGCGCACCAGCGACTTGAGGGCGCCGAGGTTGAGGCTAAGCGCCTGCTCCAACAGCTCTGACTCGTTTTCTGGGGTCACGATCGGGAGCAGGGCAGAGAGCTTGTCGAAGCTGAGCCTGCCCTTCGCGAACGCCTGCGCCAGCAGCGGCAGGCCCTCGAGTGCCGCCGCGACCTCGGTCCAGCTGCGGGCCGTATTGAGGCTGACGCCGTAGCGCGTGCACAACCACTCGGCCATGGTCCTCATGCCGTCGCTCTCGCACGCGCTCTTTCTCTCGTAGGCCGCGACCACACGAAGAAGCTGCCACAGCGCGGCGTTGTGGAGGCCGTTCAACTGATCCATCGCGGTACCGAGCTGATCGGTGTCGAAGCCGTCGTAACAAGGCTCTCCCATGAACTTCACGCTACAGGAGGGCTGTGACAGAAACGGCCCAGAATCCAGTCGCCGCATGAGGACTTTAGAATTTCTTAGGATAATCTCGTTCGATAACTGGAGCCGGAGATCGACTTGGCGATTAAGGTCAGGACATGGCCGAGATCGACGCGCTCAAAAGAGGCCGAGAAGCCTTCGGCAAGCAGGTGTGGGGCGACGCGTTTGCCCGCTTGTCTAATGCCGACCGAGAACAACCGTTGGAGGGCGAGGATCTCGAGCGGCTGGCGATTACCGCATACATGGTCGGCAAGGATGACGTCTCCGCCGATGCTTGGACGCGCGCTCATCACCACTACCTGCGCGGCCAGAATCCCGCCGCGGCGGCGCGGTGTGCGTTCTGGCACGCCTGCGGATTGTTCTTCAAGGGCGACATGGCCCCGGCCATGGGCTGGGTGGCGCGCGGGCGGCGAGTTCTGGAGACCGCCAAAGACGATTGCCCCGAGCAAGGCTGGTTGCTGTTCCTGACAGCACTGCCGATCATGTTTCAAGGCGAACCGGAGACGGCGCACCAGAGCTTCGTGCAAGCAGGCGAGATCGCCGAACGCTTCAACGATCCCGACGTGATGACGCTATCACGGCTGGGGCGCGGCCAGTCGCTGATCATGCAGCAACGGACCACTGAGGGCACGGCCCTGCTCGACGAGCTTATGATCGCCGTCGTATCAGGAGAGGTCTCCCCGCTCGTCGCCGGCGTCGCCTACTGCGCGGTCATCGACCTGTGCCAGAGCGTCTTCGACCTGCGCCGCGCGCGGGAATGGACTGCGGCGCTTTCCCGCTGGTGCGACTCCCAGCCCGACCTCGTCCCCTATCGCGGGAACTGCCTGGTCCATCGCTGCGAGATCTTCCAGCTCCAGGGGGCATGGACAGACGCGTTGGAAGCAGCAGAGCTCGCCTGCGAATGGCTCTCGGGCCCTACCGCGTGGGACTCGCTCGGCTCCGCCTACTACCAGTTGGGGGAAATCGAGCGGTTGCGCGGGGAGTTCGAGAAGGCGGAGCAGGCCTATCGTCAGGCCAGCCGCGCAGGACGACAACCGGAGCCGGGCATGTCGTTGCTCCGGCTCGCCCAGCACCAAGTCGAGGTTGCGGCGGCGGCGATCCGGCGCGCGTTGGACGAGACACAGGAACCCCTGGGTCGTTCGCGGCTGCTCCCCGCATACGTCGAGATTATGCTCGCAGCAGATGATTTCGCAGCTGCGCGGAGTGCCGCCGACGAGCTGGCGGAGATCGCGGCGGGACTCAACGCGCCGTTCCTTCATGCCGTCGCCGCAAGCTCAGGGGGAGCCGTCCTGTTGGCCGAGGGTGACGCGCAGGCAGCTCTTGCAAGGTTGCGCGACGCGTTCGTAGCCTGGCGCGGGCTC
Organism: Actinomycetota bacterium; assembly: GCA_035646635.1. GTDB lineage: Bacteria > Actinomycetota > CADDZG01 > CADDZG01 > WHSQ01 > JACDAL01. The sequence continues at coordinate 2,435 of DASRPA010000024.1, forward strand.
GACGCTCCACATCATGCCGCAAGCGTCCGGGTGCTCATCGGGCTCGCGTGCCGCGCCCTCGGGGACAACGGCAGCGCGGAGATGGAACTCGACGCCGCCCGCGGCGCATTCGAGGAGCTTGGCGCCGGGCCCGACCTCGAGCGGGTGACGAAGATCATGGCCACATCCACCGGCGAGACCGCCGGGGGACTTACCCGGCGCGAGGTGGAAGTTTTGGAACTTGTGGCCTCCGGCAAGACCAATCGAGCGATCGCGACCGAGCTCTTCCTCAGCGAGAAGACGGTTGCCCGTCACGTCAGCAATATCTTCACCAAGCTGGGGCTCTCCTCTCGATCCGCGGCCACCGCCTACGCCTACGAGCATGGGCTCGTTTAGGCGTGGCTACATAGAAATACCCACGCGCCCTAGCTACAGATTGGATCGTTTGCCCGTAGTCGCGGCCCCCGCTTCTCCCTAGAGTCGGCTTCATGCTTCCGGTTGATGGGACCGGATCGGAATGTTGGAGCGACGAAGGAGGCAGCGATGGTGAGCGGAGAACTGGGAGTCACGCAGGACGAACACGCAGCACCGGTGGAGGCTTGGGACGCGATTGCTAAAGGCTACGACCGGCACGTCGCACCTGGGGAAGTGCCACTGGCAGACGAGGCGCTCTCTCTGGCAGGCTTGAAGCCCGGGGATCGCTTCCTCGATGTTGCCGCAGGGCCGGGGGGGCTGAGCCTTCCGGCGGCGCGGCTCGGCGCCAAGGTGCTGGCGACGGACTGGTCCCCGACGATGATCGAGTGCTTCGAGGCTCGGGCACGTGAAGAGGAACTCTCCGACGCGCAGGGCAGAGTTATGGATGCTCACCGACTCGAGATCCAAGATGATGCCTTCGACGTCACCGGCTCGCTGTTCGGCGTGATGCTCGTGCCCGATCAGCCGCGCGCACTACGTGAAATGGTGCGCGTGACCAAACCCGGCGGTCGCGTCGTGTTGATTGCCTACGGCTCGCCGGCGGAGATCGAATTCCTTCACTTCTTCATCGGCGCACTCAAGTCGGTCGTCCCCAACTTCGCCGGCCTGCCGGACGATCCCCCGCCGCTTGAGTTTCAGGTGTCGGATCCTGGGGTGCTACGCCAACGGCTCGGTGACGCCGGGTTGAAGGACGTCAGGGTCGAGACTTCTGCAGAGAGACTCGAGTTCAGGTCCGGACAGGAGATGTGGGACTGGGTACTGAACAGCAATCCCATCGCCGGCATGCTGACCGCTGATCTAACTGAGGAGCAGAAAGCAACCATGCGGCAGGTGCTCGACGGCATGCTCCGTGAACGTTCTGGTGACAACGGACCCGCCGTTCTCACGAGCCCGGTGAATATAGGGATCGGGACAAAGTAGGCGGGGCTTTGACGCCGAGTGGTGGTCAGTGGTTGCTATGCAACCTTTATCCACCACTCGGCATGGGGTCTCACGGTTTAGACGATGCGGTCTACGAACTCGCCGCTGTCGGGGTGCTTCAGGATCATCTTTCGGCGGCCGTCGGGAAGTGTCTCCGACTTGATCACGACGTGGCCGTCGACGGTCTCGGCAGCGCGCTCGACGCGGGCCGCACTCCCGCCCCGCCACTCTACATCGATCAACTCCCATCTCTTGGAATCGGCCGAGCGATAACAAGCGTCCATGATCGCTTTGACCACGTACCCGTCGTAAAAGCTCTCCCGAGGTTCGCGGCCCGCCTCCATAGAGTCGAACATATCTCCGAACATGTCGACGTAGCCCAGCTCCGCCACCTCGTCGCCGACCGGGAACAGCCATCCCTTCTCCGACTCGGACTTCTCGGCAACGTAGCCGCTACTGCCTCCGGTGGTGAACATCTCAAAGCCCGTGCGCAGGAAATGATTGAGCCATATCGTTCCTTCGGTCCCCGCGACCTCGTCGCGCAGGTCCATCCCGCCTCGAAAAGTCCAACTGACCTCGAACTGCCCGATGGCTCCGGACTCGAACCGGATCAGAGCGATGGCGTTGTCCTCGTCGTCGATCGGGTGGACGAAAGTGTCCGTCCAGCACATGACTTCGAGCGGGCGGTTCGACTTGCCGGCGAAGTTGCGGATGATCTCGATGCAGTGACAGCCGAGATCGACGATCGCACCTCCGCCAGTCAAGCACCCATCCCAGAACCACGCGGAATGGGGGCCGGGATGGGTCTCGCGCGAGCGCACCCAGGTGACCTCTCCGATGGCGCCGTCGCGCACGGCCTGCAGCGACTTCAGGGTCTTGGGCGTATAGCAGAGATCCTCGAGGTAGCCGGCGAACACACCTGCACTCTCGACCGCTTCGAGTATGCGCCGGGCCTCCTTTGCGTTGCGAGCCAGAGGCTTGGTGCAAAGCACCGCCTTGCCGGCGGCTGCGACGGCTGAGACGACCTCCTCATGGAGATGGTTGGGAAGCCCAACGACCACCGTGTCGGTGTCGGGGTGATTGATCGCATCCGCAAGATCCGTGGTGTGCTCGGGGACGTCCCAGCGCTCGCAGAAGGCCTTGCCGCGCTCATCGCTGCGCGAGTAGGCCACCCTCACGGAGTCACGGCTGCGCCGCCCGTTCAACGTCATCGTGTAGAAGTCACCTATGAGTCCCGTTCCCAGCATCGTGATGGAGTGCGAACCCACCCTGACCTCCTCGCTCGGCCCCCTTGACGCCGAGAATCGTATAGACACCGCAGCGATGTCGAGGCCGCCGAGGTGACCCCGCACGCCAACACGGTGTTGTTCCTGGGCGTGAGCACCACGGCGTCCGGCACGGCGAAGCTCTGGCCCCGGTGGATGGAGGCGATTGGTATCGACGCCCGGCTCGAAGGCGTGGATCTTCCGCTGGACTCGCCACCCCACGAGTACCGGAGGTTCGTGCGCCGCCTGCAGAACGAGCCCGGGATCGCGGGAGCGGTCATCACGAGCCACAAGCTCGACCTCTACCGGTCCTGCTCTGACCTTTTGCCCCTCGCGGACCCCCTGGTCGAGGTCATGGGCGAGGCCGCCTGCATCGCCAGGGGAACGAATGGGCTCGAGGCGCACACCGTCGACCCTCTCAGCTCCAGGCGAGCGCTGCACGAGATGCTGAAGGCCCGGAGCGGCAAGGTCGACGACGCGCTCGTCCTGGGAGCCGGGGGGGCGGGATTGGCCGTTGCCCTCGCTCTCCCGGACCTCTCGAAGGGACGAGTAACGGTCGCCGACACCAGGCCCGAGCGCCTCGAACACGCGGCGCAGGTCTTTGCTCGCATGTCTCAGGCCGGCTCGATCACCACCGCAACGATCCCGCCGGGAGCCGAGGCGGACGAGCTTGTCGGATCTCTGCCCCCAGGCTCTCTGATCGTGAACGCAACCGGGCTAGGCAAAGACCTGCCGGGGAGCCCGGTGACCGACGCGGTCGCGTGGCCCGAAGGCTCGCTGCTGTGGGAGCTCAACTACCGTGGAGACTTGACTATGTTGAAACAGGCCGGGGGCCGGGCCGCCGAGCGCTCTCTCGAGATCCACGACGGATGGCGGCTGTTCATGCACGGCTGGGCCCTGTCGTTGAGCCTGATCTTCGATTTGGAGGTATCCGCGGACGACCTCGAGAGGGTTTCGGATCGGCCGTAGGCTAGTGCGGTCCTCGGACACAAGAAGGAAACTAGCTTGAGCGAACAAGATCCGGAGCGGAACAATCAGGCAACTACGCCCTGGCGAGCGCGTTCGTCGCGGCTTGTCCACGAAAACCCGTGGCTCTCCCTGCGGGAAGACATCGTCGAGATGCCGAACGGAGAGACGACCACCTATGGCGTGGTGACTCTCGGCAACTGTGTTGGAGTGCTTCCCTTCGTGGACGACGACACCGTGCTGCTGATCCGCCAGTACCGTTACGTCGCAGGCATGGTGCGCTGGGAGATGCCCACCGGGGGTGTGCATTCAGAGGAGAGCTTCCAAGATGCGGCGCAGCGCGAACTCCTGGAAGAGACCGGATACCGAGCCGGCCGTTTCTCCCACATCTCGTCGTTCCACACCAGTAAGAGCGTAGTGGACGAGACCGCCCATCTCTACGTGGCTCGCGACCTGAGCTTGGTGGAGGCCTGGGGCGGGGGCGACACAACAGAGTTCATAGAAGTCCGGCCCACTCCGTTGCAACGCGTTATCGAGATGGTGCGCTCAGGGGAGATCACCGACGCCATGACCATCATCGCCGTCCTGCAGCTCGCCTCCCGGACCGATTGAAGCTTCTTCGATGCGTACTCCGGCATCCACTGCGCGTTTATGTACCTGAGCGGTACATGAACATGCAATCGTTTGAAACCCTGCTGTTAGGCCAGACGTCCATCGGCCGCTTGGGCCAGCAATCGCACGGTCCGAACGTCTCGAACGCGGCCCAGCAGCGTCGTGACTCCGGCTCCCGCCCAGACCTCGAGCCGTTCGCGCACCCGCTCCACGGGCCCGGCCAGCGATAGCTCGTCCACGAGCGCATCGGGGACCGACGCCACCGCCTCGGTCCTCTTTCCATCGAGAAACAATGCCTGGACTCGTTCGGCGGCATCCTCGTAGCCATACCTTCTGACCAGCGCGTTGTAGAAGTTTGCTCCCCTCGTTCCCATGCCCCCGATGTAGCGGGCGATTGTGGAACGGAGAGCGTCCCGGCACTCGCCGAGGTCGTCGCCGATCGCAACCGGCACCACCGGGGAGATGTCGAAGTCTTCTCGGGAGCGGCCGCTCGACTCGAAACCTCTCGCCAGCGCACCTTCGAAGATGTCCCGGTTCTCCGGAGAGTAGAACAACGGCAGCCATCCGTCGGCAACGCGCGCTGCGAGCGAAGTGTTGCGCGGTCCCATGGCGGCGAGGTAGATGGGCAGATCCGCCCGCAGCGGGACCACCTCTGCCTTGAGAGGCTTTCCAAGCCCGGTTCCACCGGTGGCGGGAAGCTGGTAGTGCGCCCCCTCGAAACGCACGGGCTCTTTGCGCTGAAGGATCGCTCTGATGATGCGGATGTACTCATCGCTTCGCTCGAGCGGCCGTTCGAACCGCTCTCCGTACCAGCCCTCCGCAACCTGGGGGCCGCTCGTGCCCAGGCCGAGCCGCAGCCGGCCCCCGGTTAGGTGGTCGAGGGTGATGGCCGCCATCGCAACGTTCGCGGGAGTTCGCGCCGGGATCTGCAGAATGCCGGTTCCCACCGCTATGTGCCGGGTTTTGGCCGCGATCCACGTGAGCAAGACGAGCCCGTCCGAGCCCCACGCCTCCGATGTCCACACCGAGTCGAGCCCGGCTCGCTCGGCCTCCTGCGCTACCTCGGTTAGGTCGGCGGGCCCACGTTCCCAGTGTCCGACATGAATTCCCACCCGCATTCTTTTTTCAGCCAACGGCACAACTCCTCGGCGGGGGCACCGCCCAAGTGTGGCACCCTTCCGCTCGGCGGTCCGGCCGAGCTTGCCCCGCACGGCGGCATGCGGCTAATCGCCGGCGTGCTGCTCACCACCTTTCTCGGCCTCCCCGTCAACGCTCACGCCGTCCTCCCACCCGAGCCCATGGCTGTTGCAAGACCGCACATCGTTGCGGACTCCATTCCTTACGGAGCGGCGCGCAAGCGGCAGATGGCTCGTTACTCGAGGCGACACTAGGGCATCGCAGCTGGCTGCGGCGCAAGCGTGTGATCATGCTCCACTTCACTTCTAGTTACAGCTACTCGGGGGCGTGGAGCACGTTCGCTTCCAACGCCCCCGCCCGTGGCGAGTTGCCCGGAGTGTGCGCCCACTACCTCATCGGCAAAAGAGGCCGCATCGGCCGGCTGGTCCGTCCCCGGGTTTCGCCGCCGTCACGCGATCGGGCTCAACCACAGGGCGCTGGGTGTTGAGATGGTGCAGGAGGTGGGCAAGAGCTCGAGCTGGGCGGCAAGACAGACACTCGCCCGCCGCAGCCAGGTAGGGCCCGCCCTGCGACTGGTGGCGTGGCTAAAGCAGCGCTTTGGCGTCCCGATGCGAGACGTTATCGGACAGCCATGGGCAACGGTAGCCGCTACTTCAGAGATCGGCGGGTTTGGCGCAACGATCACACCGACTGGCTGCGGCCGGAGACAAAGGACTTCCGCCGGCGTCTGCGAAAGCTGATCGAGCGTTAAGGACCGCTCCTACTTGCCGCGAGCTCGCGCTCGTCGTCCGGTATGCGCTCGACGGGAGTTCCGGTATGCGTGAGTGAGGCCCGCCGGCGTCCCCGCACAGCAACGGACGCAACCCCTAATCCGCCCACGAACCATGCGAGGTTAGCCGGCCACGGCGACGAAGAGCGATCGGTCGCAATTGATGCCAACCTCTTGCGCAACGCCCTTGCCCCGTCGACGGCCAGGTCGACAGCCTGGCGGGAGTCTGCCTGCGCAGCTTCAACCCGGCCGGTCGTCCGGCGCAAATCTTTGCGGACCCGTGCAAGGGCTAAGCTCAGTCGCTCATTGGTGTCTTGAAGCTTCCGAGCCGTCTGCGCCGCCAGCGGATCGTCCACAACCTGAACTGACAGGGGTACGAGATCGGCGAGTGGGTTGCGGCAGCCTCCGTCGCACAGCATCAGGTCATATCGACCTGTAGGCATGTCCGGGATCGTTAGATGAGCAATGCTCATCGAGGGGCTCGAGTCCCATTGGGAAAGTTCTACCGGTCCGACCTGAGTCATCTCTGCGGGAGGCGACCACCAATGTTTCGGATCGGCCCGCGACATTGCCCGTTCCAGAGCCTTGGTGTCGACCCCACGCAGGAGATACGCGTAGTAATCGGCCTTGCTCGCCTCTTCGGCCTCCTGGACGGTTCGGAACCAGACCTCGGAGCGAACGGTGAGCGTCTCGCCGATTCCGAGGTGCTGTCCCTCCAGATCGATGTAAGACCACCAACCCCCTCCGCCCATGGCGGCGGGGGCAAGAGCGGACGTGATGATCAGCGCGCTCAGTACCAGCATTCGCAGGCGCATGCGGGACTCCTCACGAGCTCGTGAAACAAACCGGACGCGTTTATAGACGCTTGCCGGCTCGCTTGAGTTCTCCCAATTCAATTCCCGTAAGTCAGCAGGTACACGCCTCGGGGGCCGACGCCGCAACGAGGCAGGAGTAGAGCTCCAGCAGCTCCGCGGCGGTTCGATCCCAGCTGAAGCGGCGGGCGGAAGCAGCCGCGGCCTCGGAGAACGACCGGTGCAGGCGCTCATCGGCGAGCAGTGGCAGCATCCTCTCGGCCATCTGGGAAGGATCGGCCGAGTCCAGCAGCCATCCCGACATTCCGTTGTGCACCACGTATTTCAGCCCTCCCACGGCGGTGGCGACCACCGGGACTCCACATGCATGTGCTTCGAGTGCCGCGAGCCCGAACGATTCGGTGCGCGAGCACACTGCGAGGACGTCGGCGGCACGGTAGAGCTCCGGCAGCGCGTTATGCGGTTGGGGGCCGAGAAATCGCACCCTGGCGCCCAGCGACAGGTCGTCTGCCAGCTTCCGCAACCGGGCGAGCTCGCCCTCGCCTGCAGGCGTGCTCGGCCCGCCGACGATGACCACGGCAATCTCTCGCTCCAACTGCGGGGCCAATTCGGCGGCGGCCCTTATTGCAAGGCTCAGGCCCTTGAGTGGCTGGATCCGGCCCACGCACATGATCACGGCGTGCTCGGGAGTCAGTCCAAGCTTCTCTCGGGCGGCGGCTCCGGCACCAGGTTTGAAGACCGCGTGGTCGATGCCGGGATGAATGATCTTCATGTGGTCGTGCAACGCGCCATAGAGGCACGAGAGCTGTTCCCACTCGTCGTCCGTGGAGGGAATGAGCACGTCCGCCCTGTTGATGGTGCGTTCCTCGCCCTCGATCCTCGCCTGCGGCTCGGCGGTGTCGTCCGGTGCCAGATAGAGGTTCTTCACGCGCGCCAGAGTGTGCTGAGAGTGGACCAGCGGAGCTCCCCACCTCTCGGCCAGCGGAATGGCCGCCAGCCCGGACTGCCAGTAGTGCGAGTGGACGATGTCGTAGGAGGTCCTCTGCATCGCCGCAAAGGCCTGGACGCCGGCGGCAAACTCATCGATGTATTGGGCCATGGAGTGCTTGGGGATAACGCTGGCCGGGCCCGCATCTATCGAAACCACGCGAGCGCCTTCGGAGATTCGGGCGATCCGGCCCCTTTCCGACGTTGCCCGGGTGAAGATGTCGGTGTGGATTCCGGCTGCGGCATGCGCCGCCGCGATCCCGCGCACGTAGACCGTCATCCCGCCGGCGTCGCCGGAGCCCGGTTCGGTGAGCGGCGAGGAATGGTAAGCGAGCACAGCCACCCGCCGCACGGGACTCGCAAACTGCTTCAGATTCCCGCTCGTCACCCTTCTTAGCTCCAACTCGTCACCCTTCTCAGCTCCACATCGAACTCTTCTTTCCAGCTCCCATTCCCAACTCCCATTCTCTCTAGGTGAGTGACTGGAAAGTAGGGTCCGCGCTCAAATTGACCCATCGGTCAAGCGCCTGACCAGGAGCTTTGCGGTGGAAGTTCATCCCAATTCGACTTTCTGCTCACTCACCTAGGGAGATTCTAAGTCGGCGTCCATGTCTCGGTCGCTGATTCCTTCACCCCCTTGACATCTCCTTGAACAGGTGTAAGGATTCTCTAACAATGTTAGACAACACGACACGCGATAGGCGAACCGAACGCCGTGAGGCGACGAGGGCCGAGATTCTGGAGGCGGCCTGGGAGCTGGCCCGGGTCACTGGATTGGCGGGGCTGTCACTAAGAGACCTGGCCGGGAGCGTGGGCATGAAAGCGCCCTCCCTCTACTCCTATTTCGACTCCAAACACGCCATCTACGACGCCATGTTCGCCCAGGGCTGCCGCGAGTACCAGGAGAGCGAGACGAGCCTCGTCCTCACGGGGGAACCGCTGCGCGATCTCAAGGCGCACGCGCACTTCTTCGTGAAGTTCTGCACCGATAATCCGGTTCGCTACCAACTGCTCTTCCAGCGCACGATCCCCGGCTTCGAGCCCTCCGCCGAGTCTTTCTCCATCGCCGTGGAAGTCCTCGAAGCGACGCGCGAGCGGCTGGCCGGGATGGGGTTGACCGATCCTCGGGCGCTCGATCTGTTGACCGCGATCGGTACCGGCCTCACCGACCAGCAGATCAGCAACGACCCCGGCGGCGACCGCTGGATTCGCCTCGTCGACGAGGCCATGGAGATGTTCTTCAACCACCTGTCAAAGCCCACGAGGAGGAGCCGCAAATGACGATCAGTCAAGAAGGGAAGGGGCCGCAGGTAAAGATGGCATCGACACTCGTCGACCAGGTGCCTCCGATCGCACGCGACGAGGCCAGGGCTCTCGCGGCCACCGAGAACGAGCGCATCCTGAGTCTCCTGCAATCGTTGCGTTCCGAGGACTGGGGCAAGCCGACCGACTGCCCGGCCTGGGACGTGCGAGCGATGGCATCGCATGTGCTCGGCGCGATGGAGGCGTTCGCAACCATCCCCGAGTTCATCCATCAGATGCGAGCGGACGAAGGCCGCCGGTGATGGTCCCCTCGTCGACGGTATGACCGCGGTACAGGTGAGCGAGCGGGCGCATCTCCCTCCAGAAGAGCTGGTTCAGCGCATTGAAAAGGTGGGCCCGCGAGTCGTACGCGCCCGGCATCGCGTACCGGGCCTCCTGCGCAGGATGCCCATGAAGGAAGAGGTGAGAGGGGTCAAGGAGACATGGCGGATGAGCTACCTGCTCGATGTGATCCTTACCCGCGACACCTGGATGCACCGTGTCGACATCTCCACGGCTACGGGTAGCGCTCTCGTGCTAACCCCCGATCACGACGGCCGCCTCGTTGCCGACGTGGTAGCGGAGTGGGCACGGCGTCACGGCCGGCCGTTCAGTCTGAATCTGCAGGGGCCGGCGGGCGGAATGTTCACGAACGGCGGGGGCGAGGAGATCACTCTCGACGCGGTCGAGTTCTGCCGCATCCTCTCGGGCCGCGGAGACGGGAACGGCTTGCTCACCCAGGCGGTGCCGTTCTGATCAAGGAGCGTTTCTTGATCCTTGCTTCAAGACGCGGAACCGCAGATGTATTACGTCGGGAGATTCAACGACCCGAGTTGTCTGCAGTTCGATGTGCTCGGTGCCCATGCCATCGAACAACTGGATACCGCCGCCGATGAGCACAGGGGCGAGGTGAATCTGTATCTGCTCGAGCAGCCCCGACTTGATGAACTGCTGAATCGTGTTCGCGCCACCCGCAATCGAGACGTCCTTGTCCCCCGCGGCCGCCTTAGCTTTCTCTAGGGCACTCTCGACCCCCTCACTTACGAAGTTGAAAGTGGTGCCTCCCTCCATCGGGAGCGCCTCGCGAATCTGATGAGTAAGGACGAATACCGGCATGTGAAAGGGAGGGTTGTCGCCCCACGGTCCCTCTCTTGAGTCGAACATTCGCCTGCCCATCACAACTGCGCCTGTAGATCCAAATGCTTCGTCCATGATCTCGGCATCCCTGTTGAACTTGCCGCCCGCCAGCCCATGAGGCTCACGCCAGCTGGCGAGGTCGTAGACCCATTCGTGGAGGCGTTCCCCGCCTTTTCCGAGGGGGTACTCGACACCCGCGTTCGGCCCGGTGATGAATCCATCCAACGAAACCGAAATGTCTGCAGCCACTATCCCATGGAACTCTCTTTTCGCCGAAGGGGCGCGGGCGCCCGCCGAATTCACGCCTCTGCTGGGGCGGGTTCCAAAACCTTTTCCGCTCCTGTGAGTTCGAGGTCTGATTGTTGTTTGGTATCAGGGCCCGCGGGCTTCAGGCGACGCAGCATGCTCGCAGCAAAGACGGCGACGGCAATCATGAGCACGCATCCGATCGTGGCGGTCAGCCGCAACCCGTGGGTGAACGCGGCGTGTGCTGCATCGACAAGCGCACCGCCGACCGGCTCGGGGAGTTGCTCCGCCACCGCAAGCGCTCCTCCGAGGGTGTCGCGCGCAGCCCTCGCCGCCTCCGCCGGAAGCGCCGCAGGCAACGCCCCTGCCAGCTCACTGCGGTAGATGGCCGTGCCAATGCTGCCGAGGACCGCGATGCCCAGTGCCCCGCCGAACTCGGCGCTGGTTTCGGAGATCCCGGAGGCGGCACCGGCCCGCTCGGGCGGAGCAGCGCTGATGATCAAGTCGGTGCCTAAGGTGAACACCGGGCCGAGACCGAGCGACATGACGACGGATCCGGTGACGAGAAGCGCCAGTCCGGAGGTCCCTTCGACCTGGGCGAGGATCCCCAAACCAAGGGCCGTAAGCGCCAGGCCGGCGCCCATCACTGATGCGGGACGAAACCGCCGCACGATGATTGGGGCCAGCATGGAGCCGGCGATGAATCCCACCGACTGCGGCAGCATCCAAACGCCCGCCATCAAGGGGGGCAAACCGAGCACCAATTGCAGGTACTGCGCCGCGTAGAGAAAGGTGCCGAACATGGCGAAGATAGCGAGCATGAACGTAACCAGAGAGGCGCTGAACGCAGGTCTGCGGAACAGCCGCACATCGATCAAAGGATCGGTCAGTCTCTTCTGTCGTCGCACGAACATCACCCCGACACCGATACCGCATGAGATTGAGAGTGCCGGCAACAGCCCGAGACCGTCTTGAGCGATCTGTTTGAGGCCGAAGATGACCGACAGAACTGCGACCAAGGACAGAGCCACACTCGCGGCATCGGGCCGTCCCGCGTCGGGGTCCCGGAACTCCGGCAGCAAGACCGGACCCAGCACCAGCAACACCGCCATTACCGGCACCGCCAACAGGAACACGGAGCCCCACCAGAAGAACTCGAGCATCGCTCCGCCGAGCAGCGGGCCGATTGCTCCGCCAACGGAAAAACTTGTGATCCACACGCCGATGGCAACCGTGCGCTGATGCGGGTCGAGGAACATGTTGCGGATCAGCGACAGCGTGGAGGGCGCCAGGGTCGCCCCTGCTAGACCGAGGAGCGCGCGGGTCGCGATCAGCATCTCTGCACTGGTCGAGAACGCTGCGAGCACCGAGGCGACGCCGAACGCGCTTGCACCGATCAGCAGAAGCCGGCGGCGACCAATCCTGTCGCCGAGCGTGCCCATCATGATGAGCGATCCCGCGACCATGAATCCATAGATGTCGACGATCCACAACAGTTGTGCGCTGCTCGGCTGGAGGTCTGCGCTGAGCCGGGGCACCGCAAGGTGCAGCACGGTCAGGTCCATCGAATAGAGCACGCACGCAAGAGCGAGCACGGCGAGCCCGATCCACTCCCGCCTTCCGGCCCGGGGTGCGGACCCGGCCTTGTGCTCAAGCGACATTTTCAACCCTCCTCTTCGCAGTTCTCACAATCAAAAGACGGCGACGAGTACCAGAACTCATCGTTTGCCCGCGATGTTCCTGGGCCGCCGGCCGGCTCGAGCAAGTCAACCGTGCCCTGAGGTTTTCCGTTGAGGGCCGTTGTCTTATTGTGTCGATGAGTTGATTGAGAGAAAGGGGGCCCAGATTGACTGAGCTGGCGGCAACGGACAACTTAGCCCAGGGCACGGCAGCGCCCGACACCGAGGACCTCGAGACAAGGCTCGAACAGCATCGGGTCGAGCTGACAGCCCACTGCTACAGGATGCTCGGCTCGGCGTTCGAGGCGCAGGACGCCGTGCAAGAGACGCTGCTCCGGGCGTGGCGCAACTTCGATCGTTTCGAGGGCCGATCGGCCCTGCGCTCGTGGCTTTATCGGATCGCGACGAACGTTTGTCTGGACATGTTGAGCGGCAGAGAGCGTCGCGCCCGCCCCATGGATCTGGGGCCCGCCGGGACCGCAGACTCCCCTCTCGGCGCTCCCCTGCCGGAGACTGCCTGGATCCAGCCGATCCCGGACGGCAGCGTCGTTGCCTCGGACGGCGACCCGGCCGAGGTGACCGAGCAGCGGGAGAACGTCCGGCTTGCCTTCGTCGCCGCCCTGCAGCACCTCCCGCCCCGGCAACGGGCGGTGCTGATCCTCAGGGAGGTCCTGCGCTGGAAGGCGGCCGAGGTCGCCGAGCTGCTCGAAACCAGCGTGGCGTCGGTGAACAGCTCTCTCCAGCGCGCTCGCGCGGCCCTCGCCACCGGTGGGGTCGGTGCCGGCGAGCCCTCCCAGCCGGTGGACGAGGCGCAGCAGGCGCTTCTTGCCCGCTACGTCGACGCCTTCGAGCGCTACGACATGGAGTCGCTCACCTCCCTGCTCTACGAAGACGCCACCTGGTCGATGCCGCCCTATGAGCTGTGGCTACGGGGTCATCTCGACATAAAGCGCTGGTGCCTGGGGCCCGGAATCGGCTGTGACGGGTCCCGACTGGTCCCGACCGTGGCCAACGGTGCGCCGGCATTCGGGCAGTACAAGCCCGCGGCAAGCGGCTACGAACCTTGGTCGCTCCAGGTGCTTGAGATATCAGGTGATCGGATCAGCGGAATCGTCTTCTTTCTCGACACCGCCATCCTGTTCCCGCTTTTCGGGCTGCCTCCCCGGCTCGAGTCCTAGCTCCCGCAGAGCGGCAGCGCGTCGCGGAGACCCATCAGGGCGAGCAGCTCCTGAAGCTCGCTCGAGGCTTTGCGCAGCCGGATTTGGCGGCCGAGCCGTCGAGCGGTGAGCTGCAGGCGGGCCAGGGCATCCACCGTGCCGGCGTCCGAGCCGACGAGCGTGCCCAGGTCGCAGACGACAGGACCTCCGTCGCCGCCTTCGAGCAGCAGATGAAGGCTGGCGCAAAGCCCCAGGATCTTAGAAGGCGCTAGCGCGCCACCGACGACCAGGACGATCGTGCCCGGCGCGAAGCATGCCTCCGCTCCACGCGCATATGTTCCGGGCGACTCCCCGGCAGCGTCAATCACGGACCTCCTAATCGGTCTCCCTAGATAAAGACTCAGGGTGGAGCCGAAACCAATCGCCGCGACCGCTTGGGCAAGGGGTGCGATCAGGCCTTCGAACTTTGCGGCCCTGACCCCTCCTGTAGAGATCCACCCACCTCTGGCGTGGGTGGATCTCTACGCTGCTTGCGGGACTACGCGTCGACTGCGGTGCGGCGCTCCTCCTCCAGCTCGATGGGGGTAGGCTCAAGGACCACTCCAGTGAACTCGGGGTAGGCGAGAACGCCCATCTCCGGCATGTCGAGGCCCGCCAACTCGGCCTCCTCCGAGGGACGGATCCCGCCCTTGGTCAACGCGTCCTGCATCCGGAAGAATCCATACACCAACCCGAACATCACACTGCAGATCACGACCGCGGCCGTTGCCTGGGCCACAAGCTGCCCGGGATCCCCATAGAGAATACCGGCCACTCCGGTGGTCGCCTCTGCCCTCGTCCCGTTCCAGCCGATTCCGTAGCTTCCATCGGCGAAGATGCCCAAGGCCAGCAGCCCGTAAATTCCGCACACACCGTGCACCGAGATGACACCGACGGGATCGTCGACGCCGCGCCGTTCCACGAACCCGATCGAGTGCACAACCAGAACGGCCGCGCTGGAACCGATCACGGCCGCCGCCCACGGCTGCACGAACGCGCAGGGAGCAGTGATGGCGACCAGTCCTGCCAGCATGCCGTTGGCGGACATACTCGGGTCGAACTTCTCGGTCCGCATGTAAGTGTGGACAAGCGCCACGATTGAGCCGAACGCAGCGGCGATCCCCGTATTGGCCGCCACCACGGTAAATCGCAGATCGGTCGCCGCAAAGGTCGATGCAGCATTGAAGCCGAACCAACCCATCAAGAGAATGAACGTGCCCAGCATCGCCATGGGAATGTGGTGTCCTGCAATCGTGCGAGGCTTGCCATCGGCGCCGTACTTGCCGATGCGCGGCCCCAGGACGAGCGCGCCGGCCAGAGCGGCGGCTCCACCCATCGCATGCACCACGCCGCTTCCGGCGAAGTCAACGGTCCCATGCCCCAGACCCAGGCTGTTGCCGAGCTGACTCAACCATCCTCCACCCCAGACCCAGTTGCCGAACAACGGATAGAAGATTGCCCCGCAGAACAGGCCCCAGTACATGAACGAGCGGAACTTCCAGCGCTCGGCCATTGCGCCGGTCGGGATCGTCGCTGTGGTGTCCATGAACGCCACCATGTACAGGAAGAAGGCGAGCACGGCAACGTCATAAGCCTTCCCGGACAACGCCCAGCCGCCTCCAGCAAGAATCCCTCCGAAGTCGCCGAACTGTATCAACCAGTCCCCCACCGGCTCGTTGTAGCCGATCAAAGGAAGACTATAGGCACCGAACATCAACGGATATCCGACGAGGAAGAACGCTATGAAAGCAATGCCGAAGATAGTGAAGTTGGTCATGACCACATGAGCCGCATGCTTGGCGCGGCAGAAACCCGTCTCCACCAAAGCAAAACCGGCCTGCATGAAAATAACCAGCACCGCTCCCACGACTATCCACAGCAGGTTCAGGCCGTACTCGGTGTGAGTCACTTCGTCGGGCACGGTGCCGAGCGATCCGCCGGTGGGGTCGGCGGCCATGGCCGCCCCGGCCCCGAACAACATCAGCACCACTGCCGTGAGCAAAACCAGTCCTGACTTCCTTGCCCATTGCCCTTGCATAGTCACTCCTCCTGGTCGCGAGGCCCCATGTCGATTTGTGATCAAGCATGGCGATCTTGCAGTCAAGATAGAGAAGACGTGTTTCGAGCCGCTTACGACTTTGTTACGGATTTCGAAAATCCGGATAATGAACCTCTCGGACCGGCGCCGTCGGCCTCAGGCGAAACGAAAGGGGGCTTCGGCTGCGCTTCCGCTGCTTGGTTCCCGAACGCAGCAAGCGCGTTAGCTCTTCTTGCGAGCGAGCATTCAGCTTGTTGCCACGTCGGTCGACGATCTCGAAGTGATCGACGGCCCGGCCCGATTCCGTCCGGACGAGCGCGGCCCGCACCGCCACTCTCGAGGCGGCCGCGGCAACAGCGATGGCATGCAACAGACCTCGTCGGTCGGGGGCCGCGATGTCACACAAAGTGTGCCAGGGGGACGCCTCGTTGTCGAAGCCGACCTCTGCATCGGTCATAGGAGACGACTGGAGCGGGTGCGTCGCGGCCGAACGCATCGCCTGCTCGAGGTCGTCGGGCAACGAAGCGGCGGATCCCTTAACAACAAAGGAGAGCACTCTGGCCCGGTCCCACACGACGGCCGCGGCCTGCTCGACATTAACTCCGGCCTGGAGCAGAACGCCGGTCGCATCGGCAAAGGCTTCGAGACGATCACTGCTCACCAGCTCGATCACCCAGCTGCCTTCAGCGACCGCCTGAAGAGAGCAAGTATTCCCCGCTCCGCTGTAGAGGCCCTCTATCAAGTGCGCCTGCTGCACGAGCCGCGCCGGCTCCTGGGCCAGCACATGACGCCACGGGGCGGTGTTGACGCGCGCCGAGACCCACTGATCGTCGCGCGACTGCTGTAGCGCCCGGGCCCGCTTGCGCTCGACCAGGTTGCGCGCTCCACGATCTGTCAGCTCGACATTGGCCAGAGCGGACTGCACGAGTCGGTGGAGCTCGTCGAGCCGGGCTCGTTCCCACTCGTCGAGGTGGCCGGCGGCCAGCGCCATCACGTAACTTGCTCGTGCCGGTTCCGCCGAGCCGAAGTGAACGGCGAGCTGAAGCACCGGCTCTTCTTCGAATGCCTGGGACCGGGCTGCTGCGGCCTTGAACAGCGGGCCTTCTCCCAACAGCCTCACTACCTGCTGCTCGGCCGCGGCCCCCAGGTCGAGCCGCTGCACCAGGCGCCGAGCGAGGCGCACTCCTTCCGGCCCACCCCCGGCCGTCTCCTGGACGAGAGCCGCGAGATAGAGGCGGTCGGGACGGGCCAGTTGCGCCAGCTCGGCCCCCAGCCCCTTGTCCTCGTCGCCGGCCTGCAACCTCTCGATCAATCGCCAGCGGAACGCCGCCTCGGGGTCGAGCTCCGAGGGGTCGGCCTGGCGCAACCGCAGAGACTCGGCCAGCTCGGGCAGGGCTCGCTCGAGCACGCCTGTGACATCGAGGAAACGCCAGGAACGCTCGTTGCCGCGCATCAGCACCTCGAGGAACGCTGTGGCCGCAGAACGGTTCCAGCTGAATGAGGGGACCTCCCGGCCGAGCCACGACAACAGGCGGTCGCCGGGCATGGCCGAGCGCGCCACTGCCAGCGCCGCCTCGAACGCCGTCTCGAGGGCGACGCCGGGGTGCGGAGGTGAGCCGAGCTCGAGCACTCCTCCCTCGAGCACGAGCCCCCTTGGCTCCCCGGCCCCCACCTTCTCGACCCTCGAGGGCTCGCCCGCCGGTTTCCGGCTGCTAATAGTGGAAGCTCGCCATCGCAGCAGAGCGGGGGCCATGAGCGTGGTCAGCAGCACGACCAGCACCAGCGATCCGTACCCCGTGTCGTCGAGGATCCCCTCCCGCAGTCCCAGACCGGCAAAGATGAGCCCGACCTCTCCGCGCGGGAGCATCCCCAGGCCGATGAGAAGCCGGTCGCCGCGACTTGCGGCCAGGCCCGAGAGGACCTTTCCGGCCACGGCGACCGCGAGCAGGGCGGCCGCCGCCACAACCACCTCCGCGTTGAAGAGCGCCTGCAGCCTCACGTTGATTCCGATCTGGAGAAAGAACACCGGGACCAGCAGATGCCCCACGGGAACGAGCTCGCTGCGGATCCGGTGCCGTCGGGGGTGACGGGCCAGGACCAGCCCGGCGACGAAAGCGCCTATGACCGGGGCGAGCCCGGCCACACCCGCAAGCTGCGCCACGAGCAACACGAACGCCAGCGACAACGCCACCAGGGCGCCCTCGGTGCGCGTAATCCGCCCGATCACCTCGAACAGCCAGGGGGCAAATGCAAGCCCGGCCCCCACCGCGACGATCAGGAACCCTCCCGCAAGGGCAACCGTCGCCGCCATGCCCATCGCCGAGAGTCCCGCGCCGGCGACTATGGCTCCGACCACGGTCAACGCCAGCAAGCCGATGACGTCGTCGGCCACCGCCGCTCCCAGAACCGTGCGGGCCTCCACGGTCGCCACCATCCGCAGCTCGGTGAAGACGCGGGCGGTGATGCCGACGCTGGTCGCGGTCAGCGCGGCCCCGAGGAACAGCGCGATCCCGAAATCGGCGCCCAGAGCGCTCATTACCGCGAAGCCGCCCACGAGCGGCGCTGCCACGCCGAGGACCGCGACCGACAGGGCAGATCCACCCACCGCCCGAAGATCGGCGAGGTCCATCTGCATCCCCACCTCTACCAGCAGGAGGATCACCCCGAGCTCGGCGAGAACGTCGAGGACCACCGTGGGATCGACTACGCCGAGCAGGGAGGGGCCGACCAGGAATCCGGCGAGGATCTCGCCCACCACGGTCGGGATACCCAGGCGCGGCGACAGCTCCGCCGCCACCTGCGCCGCGATCAGGACCACGAGAATGTCCCTGAGGATGGTCCCGACCTCCATTGTCGGATGCTAGGTGAGCCTTGTTTCGAGACGGTTTCGGCGGCGTTTCGCGGCCGTTGCGGCCGCCGCCGGCTTCGCGGCGGGTAGCCAATCGCGCTCAACGCGCCTGTGGGTACGGAATCGGTACCCAGGAGCGCGCTACGCGCTTTTGAGTACCGGCCGGGGGGCCAG
>DASRPA010000025.1:0-17686 GCA_035646635.1 Actinomycetota bacterium
CGGCCTCGCTGGTGTCGGGACGTTCGCGTCGACCGACGGCGGGCAGTCCTGGGAGGCGCGCAGCGAACAGGTCGGTGGCGCTTTTATGGGCCGCATCCAGGTCGATCCCTCGAACGACGAGCATCTGCTCGCGCCCGACATGGGCGGTGGCGCGATGGAGAGCACCGATGGGGGCCGGACCTGGGAATCACTTGGCGGCGTACAGGGCGCGATGTGGGTCAGCTGGGACGAGAACGATACCGACCACATCCTCGTCACGACTCTCGGATCGGCTGCCGAGAGCATCGATGGCGGCGAGACCTGGGAGCTACTCGAGATCCCCCAGGGCGCGTCGATCGTCGAGTTCAGCCCGCACGACCCTGATCTCCTGTTCGCGGCGGTGCTCGAGGCACCCGAAGCATCGGTGTATGTGAGCCGCGACGGCGGGGACACATGGGCTCGTCCGTGAGGAGATAGGGGTTGCCTCTCGCTCTCGCTCTCGTCGCGGGGGCGCTGGCGAGTGTGAACCCGTGCGGGTTCCCGCTGCTGCCGGCCTTCTTGTCCTTCTACGTCGGGGCGGAGGAGGACGTTCTGCCGCGCGCCCCGGCGCGCGCCGCCCAGGGTCTCCTGGTGGGTCTTCTCGTCTCGGCCGGCTTTCTCGGAGTGTTCGCCGTCGTCGGGGTACCCATCGCTTACGGGGTCACCCAGCTCACCAGCGCGATCCCGTGGGCGGGGCTCGCCATCGGGGCACTGATGGTAGTGGCCGCGGTGGCGGGGATGGCCGGTCGTGCCGTCTTTCTCAGCCCCCGGCGGCCGCTCTCCGTTCCCAGGCGCAGGCGGCCGACGACGATGGTCTGGTTCGGGGCCGCCTACGCGATCTGCTCGCTCGGCTGCACCCTTCCCATCTTCGTGGCGCTCGTCGGGGCATCGCTCGCCACCGCGAGCGTGATCGAAGGGACCATCGTCTTCGGGGCATACGCATTCGGCATGGCAACGATGTTGATGGCACTGTCGTTGGGTGCTGCATTTGCTCGGGACGGCCTGGCTCGCCGGCTCAAAGGTCTGCTTCCCCATATGCAGCGTGTCGCGTCGGGGCTGCTATTGATCGCGGGCGCGTACCTGACCTACTACTGGGCGCGGGTGATCTGGTCCCCGCCGCAAGCCCTGAGCAGCGACCCCCTCGTGGGGCTGATGACCCGCTTCGCGACCCTCGTCCAGAGGGCTGCGGGTTCGTCCGGGGGGCGGGCGACGTTGCTAATCGCCGGAGGAGTGGTATCTGCAGGCATCGCGGTTGGGGTGTGGCAGTGGTCGGACCGTGACCCTTCGGACTCGGTGGCGGAATGAGCGATCGGGTGGAAGCCTTACCCGGCAAGCGGCCCCGATCGAGATCGTTTCGGGTCTTGCTCGCTCTTGTTCCGGCGCTCGCGTTCGTTGCGATCCTATGGTTCGCGCTTGCGCGCACCGGTTCACAGGCCGTGTCAGGCAACGCCGCGCCCAGCTTCGAGCTGGCACTACTCGACGGTAGCGGCGTGCTCACCGACGAAAAGCTAAAAGGCAAGCCCGTCGTCATCAACTTCTGGGCATCGTGGTGCATCCCTTGTCGTGAAGAGGCACCCCTGCTGGAGAACACGTGGCGCGCCTACAAGAATGATGGAGTCATCTTCCTCGGGGTCAACATCAAGGATGCTGAGAGCGACGCGAAGCAGTTCGTCGATGAGTTCGGTATCACGTATCCAACCGTTCGTGATCTCGATCAGAGTTTGACCAAAGACTTCGGCGTCAAGGGCCTGCCCGAGACGTTCTTCGTCGATCATCGCTGGACTTTCATCGGTGCCATCTCGGGCGCACAGGCCGGCGATCAGCAAGGGACCGTCATCTTGGGAGCGATCTCTGAAGACGAGCTCGTCTCGAACGTCGAGATCCTCATCAGACGCATGAGCTCTGAAAACGAGGAGGAGCAGTGAGGCGGATCATTTGGACAGCCGTGTTGATGACTCTCATTGGCAGCGCATGCTCGGCGGCACCCGAGGCAAAGGATCAGGTACCGACGAGCAAAGGAGCGCCGACGCCGGGTCAGGACGTCTTCCCCGTGATCGCGTCCTCGGAGATCGTCGTGGGCGACAACCGTCTCCAGATCGGGCTCATCGACACCAACGATGCTCCGGTGAGGTCACCGAAGACGACATTGCAGGTTGCCTTCGTCGGGCCCGGTGACCGGGAGCCGTCATCTGAGACCACGATGTCGTTTCTGTGGACGATCAAACCGGTGCAAGGCCTGTGGGTCGAAGAAGCCACTTTCGACAGGCCGGGGGAATGGGAAGCGGCGATCAACGTCGTGGGCGGCGGTTACGACGCCAACGTCCGGACCACGTTCGAGGTCAAAAAGGAGGGGACGACACCCGAGATCGGGGCGAAGGCACCAGCTGTGGACACGCCAACTGCGTCTGATGTCATTGATCTCTCGGAGATCACAACGGACTCCGATCCCGACCCGAGGTTCTACGAGCTTTCCATAACCGAAGCGCTGAACGCGGGCAGGCCGGCGGTCATCGTCTTCGCCACGCCGAAGTTCTGCACGTCACAGGTCTGCGGCCCCACCTTGTCGCTAGTCAAAGACGTCGCCAAGGATCACCCGCGGGTCAACTTCGTACACGTCGAGCCCTACGACCTCGACAAAGTCCCCGAGAAGCTCGAGCCGGTGCCCGCGGTGACTGCGTGGGGGCTGCCATCCGAGCCGTGGGTCTTCGTCACCGACAGCAAAGGTCGGGTGGCAGCCAAGTACGAGGGCAGCGTTGCGCCCACTGAGCTGAAAGACCTTCTTCGCTCCCTAGGGGTCATCGATCGAGACCGCCACTAGTTTCCCATCACGGGTCTCAACTTCCACTCGCACCGGCTCGGCTCCAGCGCGGTGCGAATTGAGGTGGGCGAGCGGGAAGGCGTAGGCTGCATCGGGATCGATGAAGATCTCGAACTCTTGGTCTCCATCTTTGATCGAGAAACTCTCGACGTCCCCGAATCCGCTGCCGCTGTCGATGCTGATCACCACGCCGACGATCTCCTGTGTACCGGGAGCCTCCGACGAGCCACACGCGCTGACGACTGGGACGGTGAGGACAAGGGCTGCAAGCAGGGCGCGCATCACCTCACCACGCTATTCGAGTACGAGATCAAACCCGTCAGGGGCTTCATTTGACGTATCGGTAACTACCGATAGTATCGGCGGACAGCGATATATAGAAGGAGCCGCCCTCTTTGAGAACCAAGCGGGCAGAAGCTGGGTTGCTGCCCCTCGGTCTTCCACTGGTTTGCAGAGCCGACTCGTCTAGGGATCATGCTCGAGTTGGCCGAAGGCGAGCGCCGGGTAACGGACCTGGTGGAGAAGATTGGCATGAGTCCAGGCCAACATCTCTGGCCACATGGCCTGTCTCCGTGATTGCGGCCTGGTCGAAGGCGAGCCCCGCGGGCGTCAGGTGTTCTACAAGATCGGTTCCGCCGAGGTCGTTGGTGTGATCCGAGCGGCCGAAAAGGTCCTTCGCCGTCACGGACACGACATCGATTCCTGCCCGACCTACGGTCGTAGGAAGGCGGGCTGATGGCGACCGCACAAGACACCGCGCAATTGGTACGGCGGGCAGTGAGGCTCGAATACTTCACTATCACGTGGAACATCCTCGAAGCCCTCGTTGCTATAGGAGCCAGCGGGGCGTCGGGGGGCCAGAGGCGCTCGGAGAAGCTTGGGCGATCTGCGACCGCCCGGCGTTGTGCGTGCACACGAACAGCACGTGCTTCATACCTGCTCCTCCCTATGCGGCGGCGACGAGTTTGGTGGCGTATTCGTTCGGCAGCCCGACCGCCGCGATCTCGCGTGCCACGGTCGCGGCGTTGTAGGCAACGCGCTTGATCGAGGGCTTGACTCGTTCGTCAGCATAGGTCTAGGAGGGCAAAGCGAGGATTGGCCTATCGAGGACCCCTTGGGCCTGTCGGCGACGGAGGTGCGGCGCATCCGGGACAGCATCGACCTCGAGGAACCTCTTGCGCAACCTTCTCTGAGACCTCCACCACGTGCCTAGTTGGGGTTGGTCAACCGACATCCGTGCGCGCCGGCCACCAGATGAATAGCGCCGCTAGCGCAAAGGCCATCCAGCGGGGATTCTCGGACGGGCACTTATACGTGTCGGCTTGAATTGCCTGCACCTTTTGCCCAATCCATTGAAAATCCAGCATCCGCTCAGACCTCGCGGCCTCCGGACATCGGCTCCATGTGAAAATCCAACAAATCCAACACGTGGATGGAGCGCCGCTGCTCGTTATCCCCTTGGTTACCCATCTTCTTGAGCACCATCCGCCAGTCGGGGATTGCCTTCCGGAACGATTCGAGTCGATCTCGCGCTTTCCGGGCCGCCTCTTTCGCGAAGACCAAGGCGAGTTCGTCCATGCGCCACTGGTTGATCACACGATCGACGAGGAGTTGCACCACCGCTTTGTTCCCTTCGAGCCTGTCGGTTGTCATCCGGTCAGCCTCGCGGTGCAGACCATGGTCAGCGCGACCCCAAGGATGCATACGGCGGCTGCTGCGATTTCCCACTAGTCCGGCCGGAAGCGGTCGACGACAACCCACCAGGGGAGTCCGCTCAGCCCCTCGCTCGGCGGTTCTACAAAAGAAAGAGGGCGCCCCCGGGGGCGCCCTTGGCCATATAGACCACCAGATTTGTCAGACGCGTCAGGTGCCACCCATCCATGGCCTCCTTACTAGGGCTGGGTTCAAGCTATACCCGAGACACACCGGCGTCGACGGCGGAGGTGCTATCATCCGGTAAAGCGGATGATAGGAGTTGCCGTGGCAGGTCGGTCGGGGATCGTCGAATTGAAGCCCACACCACTCCCAGATGCGGAACTCGTTGCACGCATGTTCCGCACCCTGGGAGACGCAACCCGCCTGCGGATCGTTGAGCTGTTGATCGAGGAGGACGAGCTCCACCAGATGGCGATCGTCCGGTGCCTCGGGGCATCGCAGGCGCGTGTCTCCGAACATCTCGCGTGTCTGACGTGGTGCGGCTTCCTAGCTTCGCGCCGCGAGGGTCGCAAGACCCTCTATCGCGTCGTTGACAAGCGTGTCCGCTCCCTGGTCTCTTCGGCGCATCGCTTCCTCGATAGCAACGAAGCGGCGATAGCGAGCTGCCGAAGGGTGGATACCTGATGCCGACGGAGCTAGATCTCGACGGTCTTCAACGGTTGCTGAAGGAGGGGGATGTGCAGCTCATCGAGGTGCTGCCGGAGAACGAGTACGAGGAGGAGCACCTCCCGGGCTCAATCAATATCCCGCTGAAGTCGATGAACGCGGACTCCGTGTCCGGTCTTGATAAGCTGCGTCCCACCGTCGTCTATTGCTGGGACGATGTATGAGACATAAGCCCCCGAGCTGCGTGGCAGCTCGAAGCGATGGGTTTCACGGAGGTCTATGATTTCGTGGACGGAAAGATCGAATGGATGGTGCACGGCCTGCCGGTAGAGGGCAAGGGCCCCCACTTTGCGATGGCCGTTGAGGTGGCAACCAAAGATGGAGTTCAGACGTGCGTACTTGGCAGCACGGTTAAGGATTCGTCAGCGGCGATGGAGAAGGGCGGCGAGTCTTTCTGTCTCGTGCTCAACGACGAGGGCATCGTCTTGGGGCGCCTACGCAAGAATCACCTCGATCCCGACTCCGACGAACTGGTGGAGACGGTCATGGAGACCGGACCCACAACCGTGCGTCCGACCGAGCCCGCAAAGGCGTTGCTCGAGAGGATGGAGAAGCGCAATGTCTCTGCCATCGTGGTTACGACCAAGAAGGGGCAGCTGATGGGTGTCACACGCCTCGAAGATCTGCGGCGCCTAGTAGAGGAGAGCAGCTAGCTCCTGGTTGAGGGCCGCCTTCGGGGAACCCTTGGCCTTGAGAAGATCCTGGTCAACGCGATCGAAGTGGATCCGACAGGCCCGGAAAGGCACCTCTCCGAAGTGGTCGCGCCGCGCCTGAGCGAGTTTCACTTGCGTCGAGAATCGTCGATTTGGTGGCGTCGCCCGGGCCCACTAGTCCGATGGGGTCCGGATGGCGTCCAGGCCATCGAGTTGATCCCTCTGAAGTGTTGGATGGCCAGGAGTTCTCAGTCCCTAGGCGGGCGCTCTCGCTTCTAGGCGCCTTGCTTGATGACGGTATCCTGCAAGGCGACTTACCTCGCCCTGCCGCTTGCCTTTCTCGTCGCCCCCGATGTGTTGGCCGTTCGCGCATGCGAACTGGCGGCCGCGAAAGGCGTGAAATGCTGCACAAGCCGTCGAGGGGTTGCGGCGGCGCCGGGTGAAGCGTAAGCCATTGACCGCAATCGAGAGCCTCATCTTCAATGTCCTCGCAGGACCGCGAACACAGTGAAGACGAACAACACCACAGCGAAGGCGCGAAAGCGGAGACCCAGGCGCCTGATGAGGACCTCCCCCTGCAGCGGCGGCATTGATCGCAGTGAAGCTACAAGGAGCACCACTCCGCCCTCGAAGATCGTCGCGAGCAGATCGGGGAGGGCCACCGTCTCCCTCGACCATGGCTCGGGGCCGACGGGCAATCCTACGCTGCGCGAGGCGAGCCAAACAAGCATGATCGCGGCGTTGCCCGCAGCTCCCACGATAAGAAGTCCACGACGCGGCCAAGTGAGCGCCGCAGGTGCCCATAGGAGCTGAAACGCGGTCGCGACGGCAAAGAAGAGGCCGAACAGTATCGATTCCCCGAAGTGCTCCCCGATGACGGAGGCGTGGATGATGCTGGCCGCACCCGCTAACATGGCGGCCCCAGCAACACGCTGTTTCGACTGCCGGGCCTCGTCCAACGGCGTGCGCCCTTCTGTGTCCCTCAGCTCCATTAGTAGGTCATCTCGGCCGCGTCTTGGCCGTGGCACATCATGCTGTAGTGGTTAAAGACTTGCGCCCATGGTTCGGGATCCTCTCATCGCAGGCCGGCGCCGGATGACCGGGACGAGAGCTGCTAGCGGGCCTCAGGGCTCGCCACTCCCCGGCCACACCTTCTCATCACTTCGCTTTCTTCGGGAGACGCTCGAGTACGGCACCATCTCGGCTCGTGTGGCGACGTTGTCCCAGCGGGCTTCGATGCGCCCGCTCGATCCGATGAGGAACACCCAAGGCTCACGGAGGTCGTCGCGCAACAGCCAGTCCGGGGCGGCCTTGTTAATCACGTTGTCCTGGAAATCGCGCCAGATCTCGACGTGGATGAAGTCGGCCCGATCCGAGTAGTCGTGGGCGAGCTCTTGGACCATGTCTGTGATCGGTCCACAGAAGCGGCTGACGCAATACACCGGTGTCGAGAACACGACGACTGCCGGGTGTTTGTTTTGAATCGACGACGCGACCGTCGATCGATGAAGTTCGGGGTCGGGGAGCTTCTTGCCTTGGCTCACCGGGAGTCCACCGCCATCCGCGGCGCGTCCTTGGTCATTAGAGTGAGGTTCTCGGTCTTCAGCGCATGATCTCCAGGAGCCGGCACGCGGTGCTCGGGCAGCACCTGGAAGGCGGCCGTTGTGGTGAGACTGCCCCGCGCCTCGACGTCCGCCGTGACCTTCACCTCCCAGAAACCCGGGCGATCGAAGGCGACGTCGGCCGCTCAAAGCCCACGCCCCTTCGAGGCGGCCACCGCCCCGGGAGTATCGGGCGTCGTCTTCGGCTCCGTGCCGGGCACAAGCAGGAACCTCCCAATCGCGAGGCCCTGGCTCTGGGTCACCGGAGGCTTGCGTTTCTCCCAGAAAAAAGAAGGCCATCTCGAGGGTGCCGTAGCCGACGAACAATTGGTCTCCAGTGAAGAGCCCGACGATGAACCTGCTCCTCTCCCTCGCGGCGAGGTTGTAGCTCGCGACCTCGGCGTGCAGCTCTCGCGCCGGCGCCGGTAGCGCACCATCTCCCTGTTGCTGCGAGCAGGCGCCGGTCAGCAGCACCAGCACGGCTCTCGAAACGCCACCCCGAAGTCGCTGTTCCGCCTTTGGAAGAGGGGCCTGGGAGCGAGCACAAGATGATGGCGCTGCTTTCGACCATGCCTGGCGTTCACGGTCGCTCCGCCGCCACCGCTGTACCGCGTGGTCCGCTCGTCGAGGCGCTCGAACGGCGCGTAGCTCGTCCGCACCGACGAGCTCGACCAAGGGACGGCGTTCATCGCCGTCGCGGCTCCTTGTCGCGGGAATGAGCCGTTCGCCGTCCAGCCGGATGTCTGACGCTGGCATTGGCCGTCCCTGAGGCGTCAACGGATCTTATTCGGTCCATGACGGCCGGCGGCGAATGCGGCTTCTGTCCAGAAACTGGACCAACGCCGCGAGGCCGAGCCGACTATCGAGGTCCCGGGTAGGCCAAGCCAAGACCGTCCTCCACCCACGCCCTCGACCTCGTGAACGATCTGACCGCGGTTACAGGGTTCCTAGAGTCCATAGTCATTGGCCCCCGTCGGACGGGCTGCTCCTAAGTCTCCTCTCACAGTTCTAGGCCGGCCCGGATGAAGAGGTTGTGGCCGACCCGTTTCCGTAGGTGATGTTCGGGAAATGTTCTAGAAACCATTCTAGACGGTGGGGCCGACTAACCTGCTAGGCCTCTGGCCTGCGCATTTGTGAGTGGCCCCAACGGGATTCGAACCCGTGCTACCGCCTTGAAAGGTAGGTTCGGGCCAACGGGCTACCTGCGGATTCTTGTAGCTTCGCAGGTCAGGGGCCCTTATCGGGGGGTGTGCGAGGGACTCTGATGGACTACTTTGGCCACTCCCTGCTGCACGTTTGCTGGACGCCGTCACCCTTGCCGACGCCGCTCTTTCGCGTAGTTGCGCATGCACAGTCCTCGGCCTACGGTGCGGGCCCCCCAGCCCAGCTCGCACATCCTGGGGCCTTGCGCTTGAGCGATGCCTTCTTTGCCAGGGCGCGCCGCTGATGCGGAGTAACCAGCCCGAACTCTTCGCCGCGCGACAGCCAGTTCTAAGCACTCTCGGGCCAGCTCTGCAATCTCGGGCCACCGGGCAGCTGCGACACAGTGCCCGCCCTGCGTCCGCGCTGTGGCGTCGTTCAGGAAAGAAGAGGGCGTCCGTCTGTTCTGGCTCGAGAGCTCTGCAGGCCGCGTCGCTTGCCCAGGCCGGGGGGCAGAAACGTCTCTATGGCCACGGACGGGACGGCTTAGCTCAAAGGAGCGATGCGAGTACCACGATACGAAGCTAGTCCACCAGGGCCTAGCGCATGTTCGAACACAGTGGCGGAGTCCATCGTCGAATGTTATGGCGCAGCGGCCGGATGGCAACCGACCCCTGGCGTCCACCTCGTCCGCGGCCTCTTCTAGATCGACGACTGCCCAGTGGCTCGCTAGCCACTGGCAGTGCCGGCGGAAACCGCTCGGCGGGATCGACAACGGAGACTGCCAGCCAGGGTCGACGGGCTTGGTAATAGAGGACGGTCGCGGCCCCCATCTTCGGGGATACGCGAGTCAATCAGTTCCCTGCTGGCTGTTCTTGCCGACGGTCTCAGTGGCAGGTGGCGGAGCCGGGGTCGAGGGTGGTCCCGTCCGTCGCCCTGAAGGCCCAGTCGTAGCTCGAAGGGTGCAGGTTCAGCTCCAGCACGCCGAACTTCGTTGAATTGCGGAACTCGGAGTTCGCCCTCACCGTGGACCCGAACGCCCGGTGGCTCTTTCCTCCCGTTCCGACCACGAACTGCACCACGCCGTCGGCGTTGGCGATGCGGCCAGGGGTCTGGGCCCTGAAGCGCTCGTAGTTGTGGGCGTGCCCGCCCAGGACGATCTCGGCGTCGTTGTCGAACAGGGTCGTGAACAGGGCCCTGACCTTGGCGTACTGGTTGGTGCTGGAGGCATAGGGCTTGTGCCAGTAGGCGAGCGTGCACAGGCTGTTGTTCGATTCCAGGTCCTGCTCGAGCCAGTCCTCTTGCGGCGAGTCCTCGGCGCAGCCGTTGCTGGTCCCGGGAGCCGGGGGCAGATCTTCGCAGTTGGAGTCCAGAACGACCATGTGCCAGTCGCCAACGTTGTAGCTGTAGTAGAGGTTCCCGTCGCCATCGGGATCGGCCGCCGCGCCGAAGTAGTCGCGGTAGCCCTGCGCGTTGGGCGTCTCGTACTCTTCGTCGCCGACGGCCGGCTTGGTGACGCTCTTGAAAGCGCCCCAGGTCGGATCGTAGGAGCCCTGGTACTCGCTAAGCGCGCCCCTGTTGTACTGGGTGTCGCCGATCGCGAGCACCTGCGCCGCGCCCCCAAGGAGGTTCGCCGTCGCCGCATGCTGACAGACGTTAGGGGTTACGGAAGCACCAGGCGTGCAGGCGATGTCGCCGGCCGCCTTGATGGTGACAGCGGCAGCCGGATCGGTCTCGTCGTCGTCCTGAGCGTCGGTGCAACCGGGATCGTCGGGAAAGTCGGTAACGCCGTCGCCGTCGTTATCTAGCCCGTCCGAGCACTGAGGCGGCGTCGTTCCGGCGGTGGTGACCACGAGCTGGGGCCTGTTGGAAGAGGCTTCGTCGCTGTTGAATCGGGTCGGAACAGAATCCGTCGTGCACGCCGGCATCTCGAGGTACAAGTCGACGGTACCGTTGCCCGCCACCGCGCCGGTCACGTCCAGCTCAACGAAAGTGTTGGCCGCGAAGCCGTCGGCACTTCCCAGAATCCCACCTGTCTTGCCCGGGGCGTTGTTGAAGGTGATGCCGGTCTCGGTCCAGCTATCGGACGCGGCCCGGTAAGCGTCGGTCCCGGCGCCGGCGGTAGGACAGGTGTCGCCCGTGCTGGAGAAGAGACGCAGCTTCGCCGAGCTCACGGTCTCTCCCGTGGGGATCCCGGCGACGTCGAATCGCAAATAAGAATTTTGGCTTGGGTCTCTAACTCTCAGAATGGCCGCGGACCCGAAGTTGCTGTCGGGAGCAAACCCGGCGACGTAGGCGTCGGCGACGGGGGCAAAGGCCAAGGTCGCCGCACCGGCAGAGGGCGCCACCAGAGCGGAGGCAACCGTCACCAGCAGGGCGCCTACAAGCCACCGGGGCCGTCGTGGGAAAGCCATTACTTGAGTCCTCCTGGTCGTGGCGGCCCCCAATTGCCGCGTCATTCTCCACAGATGATAACAAAACCCCATAAAAAGTGCGAATCGATTACCAAAATTGACCCCTAGGAATGTCAAGCGGGGTAACGTCCGTCATCTTGCTGACCTTGCCGTGCGGGGAGTTCCTCTCCCCTGCCGCTGCTGGGGGCCCTACGGGAGACTGCGCTTCGATGAGATCGCCGGGCTCCGGCACAAGCGCTCTGACGTCCTCAGAGGCCGTGTCACGGAGCAGAGACGTTGTCGGATGTGAACGGGTGCTCACCTCGGGCCACCGAAGACGAAGCTCACGCCGCGAGGTGCCTCTGCCGCGCTCGATCTGCGCAAGCTTCGAAGCCCACCTCGGCAGCTACGTGGCCCCGGGCGAGGTCGCTCTGGCATTCACCGGCTCCAAGGGGGCGGCCCCCGCGTCGAGCCAGGTTCGGCGCTGCTGGTGGCAACCAGCCGTCGCAGCCGCGAGGTTGGACGGGCTCAATTTTCGCGAGCGAGGCACACCTTCGCATCCCTATGTCGCGATGCCGGGGCCGAAGTCCTTGAGATATCGTGCCCGGCCATTCGAGTGTGAGCTTCAGTTTGGACCGCTACGGACATCTCTACCAAGACCGATCAGACGCCCTCGCGGAGCGTCTCGACCACCTACGAGCGAAGGAGAAAACACGATGAACGAAGACGTGAACCACTTCCTAACCGAGCTGGCCAGGCTGCTGGGCAGGCAGCGCGGAGGTAAGCAAGGAGATAGACTGAGTGATGTCCCGCGCCGCCGCTGTCCAGACCGAAGACGACTGCAACCGCCTCGGTGTAGCTCTGGTCGACCCCATTTAGGACATCAAGGTTGAGCGAGCGCGGCACTGGTCGATAGGGACGCCGTTCGCGCGGGTCTGCGGTGCCGAGGCGCCCTTCCTCGCCCCGGCTGGGGCTCAGCGAGGCTAGGGTTGAGAAATGACCACCGCACCGATTGTCCTGGTTCCCGGGTTCTGGCTCGGCGCGAGCGACCGTGTCCCCGAGCAGGTGGCGGCCATGGTGTACGTCGACTCCGGTCCGGCGACGGCTGCGCTCGACCCGGACCTCTCCGCCGTGGAGGTGCCTCTGCCGACGTGGGAGGAGCTCGAAGAAGACCCCGGCAACAGTCTCGAGGGACTCACCGCCGAGCAGCTCGAGACCTTCCGGCGGCGGGCGATGCCGGAGCCGGGCGCCGCCTGGCGCGAGGCCCCCGTGCTGACCAACGACGCCCGCCTCGACGTGCCGTCCACCGTCGTGTGCACGGCGCTGTCCTCCGAGCAGATCAAGGGCGCCGTCGAGCAGGGTTACGCGTGGGTCGGGGGTCTCGCCGAGCTGCGCGACGTCACCTACGTCGACCTGCCGACGAGCCACTGGTCGATGTAGTCGCGCCCCCGGGAGCTCGCCGGGATCATCGGCGACGTCGCGAAGGCTCCCGCCCCCGGCGCCTAGCTGTACTCGGCCAGACGTTGTTCGGCGGCGGCCGTGGGGCCACCGAATCGACTCCCGGTGGGAGACCTACTTGAAGGAGTAGCCCTGCTTGTTGAAGATGCTAGCCGTCCCGCAGTGTGGGCACGTCTCGGCGTTGGTCCGGAGCGTGGCGGTCTTGAAGGCCGCCGGGTCCAACTGAATCCCGCTCGGGAAGTCCTTTCCGCACGACGGGCACGTCAGCGTGAGCGTCTGGCCCTAGCTCGTGTGCTCCCCCTGGTCGGTGGCTCGTCCTGGCGAGCCTATGCCTCCGAATCGCCCGGACCGGTCCTCTCCCGAGAGGACGAAAAGAGGACGAGTCCGGAGAGAGGCTCGGGCACTCCGGACGAAGAGGGCCCCTGACCAGGGGAAACGCTGAGTGGCCCCAACGGGATTCGAACCCGTGTTACCGCCTTGAAAGGGCGACGTCCTGACCTGGCTAGACGATGGGGCCGACTCAACCAGGCTAGACGATGGATGCCCGGCCACAGGGCCTCGGGGTTTGAGGGTCGACCGCTGCGCCTGAGCCACCCGACCGCTAGAGCCCTCCCTCCGGCGGTAGCATCTCGGCTCGAGGCGGGGCAGCACAACAGGCGGGCAGGGGGGCACGGTGGGGCAAGAGGAAAAGGATGCGGAGTCGGGCCAGGATCGGCTGAAGGCTCGGCTGTGGATCGCCTGGTGGGTCGCTTTCTTTGTCTCCTACATGCTCCTGGTCGGCGTTTGGGTCGCCGAGGAGTTCGTCGCAGCGGCCATCGCCGCGGCGGTCTCTGCCACGGTCGCCGAGGTCGTGCGGGTCCAGGACATCCGCCGGTTCCGGCCGCGCCTCCGATGGGTCCCTGCGCGCCTATCGTCTGCCCCCCTCGATCCTGTCCGATTGCGGAGTCGTCTTTCGAGCGCTGTGGCGCCACCTCGTGAAGCGTGAAGAGATCAACGGCGCTTTTCGTGCCTTTCGCCTGCCAGTGGGAGGCACGGGGGAGCGGGCTGCCGCCCGCCGGGATCTGCTGAATGCGGCGATCTCGATCACGACCAACACCTATGTGGTCGGCATAGACGAGGAGAACGAAGTGGTGCTCGTGCACCAGCTCGTGCCGTGGGAGCGATCACTCGCCCGCGAGGAGATCATAGGTAAGCTGTGAACGTCTGGCTCATCGCGGCTACCGTCTTGCTGCTGAGCCTCATCCCGTGCGGACTCGTCTGTTTCGGTGGCAACAGCTCGCCCATAGATCGACTGATCTCCTTCGAGCTCGCCTCGGGAATCGATACGCTCGTGTTCCTCCTTCTCGCGCAGGGCTTTGATCGCGACGTCTACTTCGATCTCGCCCTGGCTCTTGCGCTGCTTTCGCTGGCCGGCGGCCTCGTGTTCTCACACTTCATGGAGCGATGGGTGTGAGCGTGCGGGACATCGTGATCGCCTCGCTGCTATTCGGAGCCGTCGCGGTGGAGATCGCCTGCGCGCTTGCGCTCTTGGTGGTCAAGGACAGCTTCGACCGCCTGCACTTCCTCGGCCCTGGCGCCACCCTCGGCCCCCTCTTGGTAGTTACCGCGCTCGTGGTCGAGAACGCGCTGTCCACCAACGGCGTCAAGGCCTTCCTCACCGGCGGGCTGTTGCTGCTGACCGGCCCGATTCTCACGCACGCCACCGCTCGGGCCGCGCGCGTGCGCCAATTCGGACATTGGGAGCCCCTGCCCTTCGAGGAGGTCGACCAGGATTGACCATCCTCCAGGCCGTCGTCCTTTTTCTGGTTGCAGCCGCCGGCACCGGGGTCGTGGTTACGCGCGACCCCCTGAATCAGGCCGTCGGAGTTAGCTTCTTCGGCCTGCTGCTGGCGATCCTCTTTCTCGTCTTCCAGGCCCCCGATGTTTCTCTATCGGCAATCGTGGTCGGGGCCCTGGCGCTGCCGCTGATGCTGCTGCTCGCGCTGGCGAAGATAAGGGGTGGTGCCGAGTGAGCTCCTCTGCTCGCAGCCGCGTGTTCTTCATCGGCGCAGCAGGGCTGGCCGCTTTCCTGGTGTGGGGGCTCGCCGGGCTTCCAGACTTCGGCAACTTCCGCGGCGAGTATGGCCTCTTGCTCAACCGCGTCGGTGTTGAAGATATACGCGCCACCAACATCGTCGCAGCGGTGACATTCGACTACCGCGGGTTCGACACCATGGCGGAGGAGTTCATTCTCTTTGCCTCGGTGCTGGGGACGGCCCTGTTGTTGCGCGCACAACGCGAGGAGGAGGAAGAGCCGGCCGAGGACATGGCGCAGGATCGGCGCCCTCCGCACGACAGCGATGCGGTGCGCGAGCTGTGCCTCGGCCTCGTCGCACCCGCCGTCCTTTTCGGACTCTATGTGGTGGCGCACGGACATCTGAGTCCGGGCGGCGGCTTCCAGGGCGGAGTCGTGTTGGCGACGGCTCCTCTGCTGATGTATCTGGCGGGAGAGTATGCCGGGCTGAGGACCCTCAGCCCCAGACCGTTGTAGAGCTCGCCGAAGGAACCGGGGCGGCCTCCTACGTCGGGGTTGGCCTCGTTGGACTCGGAACAAGCGTGTCTTTCATGGAGAACTTTCTTCCGCAGGGGCGCGCCGGAGATCTGTTGTCGTCGGGCACCATCTTGATTCTCAACTTCGCTGTAGGGCTCGCAGTCGCAGCCGGGTTTGTGTTGCTTCTGACGGAGTTCTTGGAGCAGACCCTCGAGGTCCGCCGCAGGAGTCGAGCGTGAGCTTTCTGCCCTATGCGGTTGCCACTTACCTGCTCGTGATCGGGCTCTACGGCATGGTCACGAGCCGCAATCTCATCCACATGGTGGTCTGCCTCTCGGTCGTGCAGTCCTCAACCTATGTCGTGTTGCTGAGCATCGGCTACCGGCTGGATGCCACCGCGCCGATCTTCGTGGACATCCCTGTGGGGACACGCGCCGTGGATCCGATCGTTCAAGCGCTCACGCTGACCGACGTCGTGATTGGAGTAACGGTCTCCGCGCTGTTGCTCGCGCTGGCGGTGCAGGTGCACAAACGTTCGGGGACACTCGATCCCAACGGCCTCAGCTCATTGAAGGGTTAGGTGCACCTCCCCGTAAATACGATCGCATTCGAACGCCCCTGCATCCCCGCTCGCTTCGTTGCACGTCGCTCACGTACCTTCCAGGTACGCAGCGCTCCTCGCGCCTTGCGATCAGGGCGCGGCGCCGCTCTCGGTGCTGATCTTATTTCCGGTGCGGAGCACTAGAAATGGAGGAGCTGGCGGCCCTGGGGGTGGCCGTCCCCCTCGTGACGGCGGCCCTGGTATCGGGGGCTGCAGTCTTCCTTCCTCGCCGCGTCATCGAGCTTGTGAGCATCGCCGCAGCAGCCGTGACGTCGGCATGCTGCCTGCTGCTGCTTGCCGAAGCGAGCCAAGCTCCGCTTGTCTACTGGTTCGGCGGCTGGACACCTCGCAATGGGTTGGCGGTGGGGATTGCGTTCGTGGTCGATCCTATGGGAGCAGGGCTGGCGGCCTTTACCGGTGCGCTCGTCACCGCCGCTCTCGTGTATTCGTGGAGGTTCTTCGATGCTATAGGCGCGCTCTATCACTCATTGATGCTCGTGTTCCTGGCGCGCATTGTGGGGCTGTGCTTCTCGGGCGACCTCTTCAACATGTTCGTCTTCCTCGGAGTACTCGGCGTCGCCGCGTTCGCCTTGACGGGTTACAAGATCGAAGAGGCAGGTCCTCTCCAAGGAGCAATGAACTTCGCTCTGACCAACAGCATCGGGGCCTTTCTCCTGCTCTGGGGCATTGCCTTACTCTACGGGCGCACCGGAGCGCTCAACCTCGCTCAAATGGGTGAGTCTCTGGGTACCCGCCCCGATGCTCTCGTTAAGGCCGCGTTCGCATTGGTCGTGGCCGGCTTTTTCATTAAGGCCGCCATCGTGCCCTTTCACTTCTGGCTTGCGGATGCATATGCGACCGCGCCCCTGCCGGTATGCATCCTGCTCGGCGGCGTCGTAAGCGAGCTCGGTCTCTACGGCGTAGCGCGTGTCTACTGGACCGTGTTCGAGGGGCCACTGTCATCGGTAGCGAGTGAGCTACGCACCATTCTGTTGGTCGCCGTCGCGACAACCGCCGTCGTCGCGACAACCGCCGTCGTCGGAGCGGTCATGTCTTTCGCTCAGCACCACCTCCAACGCATGCTTGCATTCTCGGTAATAGCCCATGCTGGACTCTTTCTCGTCGGCCTAGCGACGCTCACTCCCGCGTGGTTATCGGGAACTGCCGTGTACATGCTCGCCGACGGGCTGGTCAAGGCCTCGTTGTTCATGTGCGTGGGCATCCTCCAACATCGCCTCGGCGGCGTCGACGAGTACCACCTGCGCGGGCGCGGCCGACGCCTTGTGGCAACGGCAGCCTTGTTCATTGTCGGTGCCCTCGTACTCGCAGGACTGCCGCCGTTCGGCACCTACGTCGGGAAGGCGCTCATCGAGGAGGAGGCTAAGCTCCTCAGACTCGCCTGGGTGACGCCGCTGTTCGTGCTCGTCTCCGCGCTGACCGGTGGCGCGTTGCTCCGCGCCGCGGGACGGATCTTCATGGGCTGGGGTCCTCCGATCGAGCACGCCGACGAGGTGTCGCAGGCTGAGGGAGAGGAACAAGAGGCCGAGACCGTCGAGGGCCGGGAGCGGACTCCAGCCGTGATGTTCGTTCCCGCCCTCCTGCTGGGGGCGGCCGCCTTCGCCCTTCCCTTCGTTCCCGGGTTGTTGGCGGGCTCGGAGGCCGCCGCCGAAGCCTTTACCGACCGTACCGCCTACGTCGAAGAGGTCCTCGCCGGAGAGTCTCGGCCCATCCCCGCGGCCCCCGCTCACGCCGGTCCCAAATCTGAGGAGCTTGTCCCCGGCTTCCTCTCTGTGGCCGGAGCGCTGGGTCTCGCCGCTTTCACCCTGGGGAGCAACCGGCTGCCGGGCCGGTGGCGACGGGCGATCTGGAGCAGCGCCGGCCGCGTCGTCGTGGGCCTGCGCAATCTGCACAGCGGGCATCCCGGCGACTACGTCGCCTGGCTCACGTTCGGAGTCGCCCTTCTGGGAGGGGCTTTCGGGGTGGCGCTGCGCTGAAATCGGACCCCAACCCAGGTACTCAATCGCGCCCAGAGCGCTCGTGAGTACGGTTTCGGTACCCACAGGCGCTCAGAACGCTATTCGCTCCTCCACCC
>DASRPA010000026.1:0-7853 GCA_035646635.1 Actinomycetota bacterium
CCGCGTTTTGAGCGTCTGCCGGTGCCCTTTTGGGACTCCTGAGTCCCACAAAAGTTGATCGAGGTGTGGCGCGCGCCACAGACGGGCCCCAAGTCCGAGGGTTTCAATGAGCAATCCGGTTGGAAGCTCGCGAAAATAGAAAGTGGGCGACATGCACAGAGACGAACTTGTGGCGCTACTTGCAGAGGCTCAGTACGGCGTATTCAGCAGGAATCAGGCGGCGGCGGCGGGCCACACCCCCAAATCAATCCGGAAACGACTCGAGTCGGGTCGCTGGATCAACGTCCTGTCCGACGTCTTCGGGCTGGTCGGCGTAGCACACCGCCGGGAGCAGGACCTCATGGCCGCCCACCTGTGGGCGGGCTCGGACTCCGTCTGCTGCGGCCGGACCAGCGCCGGGTTATGGGGCGCTTGCTCACTGCCCTCAGACCTGATCGACCTCTGCGTCCCTCGCAAGATCCACTCCCCCGGCAAGGGCCTGCTTCTACACCGCCCGGTGTCTCTTCCTCCGGAGGACACCACGCGCAAAGCAGGCATACCGGTGACGGTCTTGGACCGGGCTCTCTACGAGCTCGCCGGTCTGGTGAGCTTCCCCGCTCTCGAACGCGCCGTGGACGAGGCGCTGAGGCACCGCCTGGTGTGGCTCCCGGCGCTGCATGCGAGGCTCGAATGCCACGCCGTTCAGGGCCGCAACGGGACCACGAACCTTCGTCGGGTGCTGGCGGAGCGGCCGCTCGACTACCGCGCCACGGACAGTCCTCTGGAAGACGACTTCGTCAAGCTTGTCGAAGCCTATTCTCTGCCCAAACCCGAGCGGCAGTACCGAATCGAGGGGGTCGGGCGGGTGGACTTCGCCTACCCCGATGCTCGCATCGCCATTGAGCTCGACGGATACGAGTGGCACTCCGATCGGGACCCGTTTCAGAAGGACCGCACGCGCTCCAATCGGTTGGGGCTGGGCGAGTGGCTGGTGCTTCGTTACACGAAGAATGACGTCACGCTGCGCGCCGCGCTGGTGGCAGAGGAGCTCCGAACGGCGCTCCGGATGCGGCTCGGACGGTTTTAGGGGCGCCAGAGTGCCCAAAAGGGCACCGGCAGACGCTCAAAACGCGGGTGGGATGGTTCTAGGGTGGGGGAGGCGGATCAGGAACGTCGTCGAGACTCCGGGCCGCGTGGTGATCTCGAGCGAGCCCGACTGCGCCGCCACGATGCTCTCCACGATCCTCATCCCGGGAGCGCAAGCGGCCACCACCTCAGGGACCTCGTCGCCTTCGTAGCCGATGTGGCCGGCCGGGGTGGTCGGGGACCACTCGGTGACGTCGACCTCGACCCACGAGTCCTCGGCGCGGCCCGAAACGGTTATGCCGTCCTGGGGGCCGGTCGCCGCCACTGCGTTGGCGACGAGCTCGTCGAGGGCACGTTCGAGCTGTCTGCCCTCGGGCCCGAAGCAGGCCGTCCCCACCACGCTGCCCTCCCAGCGGCGAGTGACCGCGCCGCGCCAGCGAACCAGAGTTCTGTCGACCACATCCTCGAGCCGGATGGCATTGACCTCGGGGAGGGGCATAGCTTCGTGGGCAAAGGCCATTGTCGTCTTCCTTATCAGGGGGCCGGGGAGCGTTATGTGCCCATTCTTCCCTGCAACAGGATTATGGTAAATGAGTAATCCAGGCAGAGCCTGGATGTCTAAACCATTTAGACCTTGAGCACGTGGCGCGCCTGGTCGGCGATCGCCTCGGGCGTGAGCCCGAACTGCCGCAGCAGCTCCTGTGGCTTGCCCGAGGTGGCATAGGTGTCGCCGATGTCCACGAACGCCATCCTGGTGGGCGCTCGCTCGGCCGCCGCCAGTGCCACCGTGGCCCCCAGCCCCCCGTAGGCGATGTGCTCCTCGGCCACGACGATGCCGCCGGTCTCGTTCGCGGCCCGCTCGATGGCCTCGGTATCGATCGGCTTGACCGTGTGCATGTCGAGCACTCTCGCCTCCACCCCCTCGGAAGCGAGCGCCGCGGCCGCATCGAGCGCCATCGCCACCATGATCCCGTTGGCGATGATCGTGATGTCCGAGCCTTCTCGTACCTCGTTGGCCTTACCGACGTGGAAGTCGGCGCCGTTTTCGTAGATAACCGGCACGGCGGGGCGGCCACAGCGCAGGAAGGTCGGCCCCTCACGCTCGAGCATGGCCGCGGTGGCCGCCCGTGTGCTGGCGCCGTCGGCCGGCACGATAACCGTGAACCCGGGCAGCGCGCAGGCCAGGGCGACGTCTTCGATCCCCATCTGCGAGGGACCGTCCTCGCCTATCGAAATGCCTGCGTGGGTCCCCACGAGCTTCACGTTCTGGTTGGGAAAGGCAATGCTCATGCGGATCTGGTCGAAGGCGTTTGCCAGCAGGAATATCGAGAAGCTTGAAACCACCGGGATCTTGCCGCTGCCGGCCAGCCCTGCAGCAATGCCGACGAGGTTCGACTCGGCGATGCCGACATTGAAGAAGCGATCGGGGAAGCGCTCTCCGAACAGCCCTGTGTAGGTGGAGTTGTGGACATCGCCGTCGAGGACGACGATGCGTTCGTCCGCCCCCGCATCGGCGAGCGCTTCGCCGAAAGCAAGACGAGTGGGCTGCCCGTCCTCGAGCCCGATGTGGCTCAGTCCCAGTGTCATGCCCCGATCTCCTCGAGTGCCTTTTTCTCCTCGTCGGCCGGGACCGGCTTGCCGTGCCACTTGCCGGGCGTTGCTTCGAGCAGGCTCACGCCCTTGCCCTTGACGGTGTTGGCGATAATGGCCTGCGGGGCATCCTGCACGGATTGAGCCCATGAGAAGGCCGCCTCGACCTCATCGAGGGAGTGGCCGTCGATGGTGCGCGCAGACCAGCCGAAAGCCTCGATCTTGTCCTGCAGCGGGTCGAGCGGCTGGACCTCTGCGACTGCGGCGGTCTGCTGGTAGCCGTTGCGGTCGAGGATCAGCGTGAGGTTCGAGAGCCCATGGTTGCCCGCGTACATCAGCGCCTCCCACACCTGCCCCTGCTCGCTCTCACCGTCGCCGATCATGACGTAGACCCGGTAGGCGAGACCGTCGAGGCGGGCGGCGAGCGCATGCCCGATGCCGATCGAGAGGCCCTGCCCCAGAGACCCGGTCGACGCCTCCACTCCCGGCAGCCTGCACATGTTGGGATGCCCCTCGAGAGCCGATCCCATCTGTCTGAGCGTCGCGAGGTCGTCTCTGGGAAAGTAGCCGGCCTCGGCCAGCACCGCGTAGAGCCCTGGCGCCCCATGGCCCTTGGAGAGGACGAAGCGATCTCGTTCGGGGTGGTGGGCCTCGGAGGGGTCGTAGCGGAGCACTCCTCCGAAGTAGAGAACGCTCAGTATCTCGACCATCGACAGGGAAGTCGAGGGGTGCCCTGAGCCTGCCTTGGTGGTCGAGGTGACGATGTCGCGCCGAATGCGGCGGGTCAGGGATTCCAGTTGAGCCCGCGACTCGGTCCGTGGCTCGAGCATGTGCCTCCCTCAACAGTCGAACGTTGCCGTCTATCCAACCACAGGACCGGGTGCGGGCAGGCCCCCTTTAAGATGCCGTCATGCCCGATCGAAGGATAAGTTTTCGCGCGCCGCCGGGGACACGCGACCTCCTGCCCCCGGAGTCGTGGGCCTGGCAGGCGCTGTCCCGGCTCGCGCTCGACACCTTCGAGCGCGCCGGCTACGCGCCGGTGGAGACGCCCGCGTTCGAGCACACGGAGGTGTTTGCCCGCGGCGTGGGCGAGGGCTCGGAGGTCGTCCACAAGCAGATGTACACGTTCACGGACCAGGGGGACCGCTCGCTCACCCTGCGGCCCGAGGGCACCGCGGCGGTCATGCGGGCCGTGCTCGAGCACTCGCTGCAGCGCGGCCCCCTGCCGCTCAAGCTGTGCTATTCGAGCTCGATGTTTCGCCAGGAGCGCCCCCAGAAGGGCCGTTACCGGGCATTCTTCCAGGTGGGGATCGAGGCGATCGGCAGCCTCGAGCCGTCGATCGACGCCGAGGTCATCGAGCTCGGCCATCGCTTCTTGCTCGACGCCGAGACCGAGCCGCGCCTGCTGCTGAACTCGATAGGACACCCGTCCGAGTCCTGCCGCGACGGCTATCTCGACAAGCTGCGGTCGTTCCTACGAGAGCATTCCTCGGACCTCGCCGAGGCGGACCGGCAGCGCGCAGACACCAACCCGCTGCGCACGTTCGACTCCAAGGAGCCCGCCACCATCGCCGCCCTGGAGGACGCTCCGCTGATCACCGACAACCTCTGCGACGCCTGCAGCGACCATTTCCGGCGCGTTCAGGACATGCTCACCGATCTCGAGATCGACTTCGACCTCGAGCCCCGTCTGGTCAGGGGCCTCGACTACTACACGCGCACGGCGTTCGAATGGGTCTCCTCGAACCTCGGCTCCCAGAGCGCACTGTGCGGAGGGGGCCGTTACGACGGGCTCAGTCAAGCCCTGGGAGGCCCCGAGCTGGGGGGCATCGGGTTCGCCTGCGGCGTCGACCGGCTCCTGCTGGCGCGCACGGGGCCGAGCGGGCACTCCATGGTCGGCGTCTACATCGTCGCTCTGTCGGACGAGGCCCGCCGCGAGGCGTTAATGCTGGCGTCGTCGCTGCGCGCCGCCGGCATCGGGTGCGACCTCGACCACTCGAGGCGGGGTCTCAAGGGCCAGATGAAGGACGCGGTGCGCTCGGGGGCGACGTGGGCCGTGATCCTCGGCGACGAGGAGCTGCGGGAGCGGCGCGCCGGCCTCAAGAACCTCCGCACTCAACAGCAGGAGCAGGTGCCTTGGCACCAGCTCGAGAAGAGGCTGGCGCCATGATGAGGTCGCACCGCTGCGGAGACTTGCGGGCGACGGACGAGGGCGACTCGGTCGCCCTGTGCGGCTGGGTTCACGCCCGCCGCGACCACGGCGGAGTGATCTTCATCGACCTGCGCGACGTCGCCGGGCTCATCCAGGTCGTCTTCAACTTCTCGGAGGCCCCCGCACTGCAGGGGGCCGCGGAGGGGCTGCGCTCGGAGTTCTGCGTGCGCGTCGAAGGCGACGTTCGGCACCGCAAGCAGGGGACGGAGAACGAGGCGCTGGCCACCGGTGAGGTCGAGGTCGCGGCGACCTCGCTCGAAGTGCTGTCGGTGAGCGCCACGCCCCCGTTTCAGGTGGACGAGCATCACGACGCCGAAGAGATGCTGCGTCTGAAGTATCGCTACCTCGACCTCAGGCGCGCCCGCATGCAGTCGAACCTCCACCTGCGCCACGCCATCCTGTCCTCGATCAGGCGCTTCTACGACGCTCACGGCTTCACCGAGGTCGAGACGCCGATGCTCACTCGGGCGACGCCCGAGGGAGCGCGCGACTATCTCGTGCCCGCTCGTCTTCACCCCGGCTCCTTCTACGCGCTGCCGCAATCGCCTCAGCTCTTCAAGCAGCTCCTGATGGTGGCGGGCCTCGACCGCTACTACCAGATCGTGCGCTGCTTCCGAGATGAGGACCTGAGGGCCGACCGGCAGCCCGACTTCACGCAGCTCGACGTGGAGATGAGCTTCGTCGATCGTGAGGACGTGCTGGCGGTAACCGAGGCGATGTTCAAGCAGGTGTGGGCCGAGGTGCTGGGGGCCGAGCTGGACGACTTTGTTCGCCTGAGCTTTGCCGAGTCGATGGCCCGCTTCGGCACCGACAAGCCCGACCTGCGCTTCGGCATGGAGCTACAGGACCTGTGGGGGGCGCTTCAGCAGACCGAGTTCAGGGTCTTCAGGGCAGGCATTGAGGAGGGTGGTGCGGTCAAGTCCATCGTCCTTCAGGCACAGGGCGGGATGCCGCGCAAGCAGATCGACGCGCTGGTGGAAGAGGCGAAGGCCCTGGGGGCGGGAGGACTGGTGTGGATTGCGGTCACCGACGAGGGGTTGCGCTCTCCCATAGAGAAGTTTCTCTCCGAAGACGAGAGGCGCGAGCTTCCCTCAGCCGCAGGCGCCAGGGCGGGGGACCTGATCCTCGTCGTTGCCGATGGGCGCGCCGAGGTCGTCGACCGGG
Source organism: Actinomycetota bacterium (assembly GCA_035646635.1). Classification (GTDB taxonomy): domain Bacteria; phylum Actinomycetota; class CADDZG01; order CADDZG01; family WHSQ01; genus JACDAL01. Next base: position 6,032 of record DASRPA010000026.1, read on the forward strand.
TGCTGGGCTCGATGCGCAACCGCCTGGGCAAGCAGCTGGGGCTTGTTCCCCAGCGGGCTCGCGATGATTCCGCCGCGTGGAAGTTCGCCTGGATAGTCGACTTCCCCTGGTTCGAGCGCGACGGGGCCGCGGGGGCATGGAACGCCATCCATCACCCCTTCACCGGGATCACGCCGGACACCGTGGACTACCTCGAGAGCGCTCCCGAGAAGGTCATATCGAAGGCCTACGACATAACGCTCAACGGTTGGGAGCTGGCGTCGGGCAGCATCAGGATCCACGAGCGGGCGCTGCAGGAGCGGGTGCTCGCCGCACTGGGCATCTCCAAGGAGGAGGCTCAGGCCCGCTTCGGCTTTCTGCTCGACGCATTCGCCTTCGGCCCGCCGCCCCACGGCGGGATCGCGCCGGGCATCGACAGGATCGTGGCGCTGGCGGCGGGCGAGGACAACATCCGCGAGGTCATCGCTTTCCCCAAGACGCAGAGCGCGGCCGACCCGCTCACGGGGGCGCCGGCCCCTGTGGACGCAGACCAGCTGGAGGCCCTGCACCTGGCCCTGAAACCGGCGGGCCCGACGTAGGTCCTGCAACCAGGCTCCAGAAGGGTGGCAAAATAACACCGTGGGCGTCTGCACACGTTTTTTGGTGGGTAAACGCACACCGTGTGCAATTGCCACCGCACACTGCGGCGCGGCTCGGACTTACTCGGGGACGATCTCTCCGGTCATCCCCGAGGAGCCGTGGATGCTGCATTCGAACGCGGTCGCCCCGTCGGGGGCCTCGAACGTGACTGACTTCGACGCGCCCGGCTCGACGTTGCCCGAGTCGAAGCCCGCCTCCTCCGAAGTGAACGTGTGCGGGTTGCTGCCGTCGTTGGTGAACTCAACGGTGACCTCGCCGGAGGGCACGGCCAACTCGGCCGGGGAGAAGGAGTTGTCTTGAGCGCTGAGCGTCACGCCGCCTCCTCCACCTCCACCGCTGTCACCGGTTCCGCTGCTTTCGTCGCCCCCACCACAAGCACCCAGCACGAGAGCGAGGGCCGCGGCCCCGATCAGGATCCTTTGCTTCATAGCTCCTCCTTCTGAAGAGATTTCGAGAAGTCAATCATCCATTGTGCTCGCTTGAGCACCTTCCGGGAGTCGAACGCGTTTCCGTATCCTTGGAGCCTATGAGGCCCGCGGCGAAGAAGGCTCCTTGGCTGACGCCGGGCGTACGGGGGATCGGCGTGGCGAGTTTTCTGGCCGATCTCGGCCATGAGGTGCCCACTTCCCTGCTCCCGCGCCTGCTTATTTCCACACTCGGCGCGCCCGCGGCCGCCCTCGGACTGATCGAAGGCGTGGCCGATGGGTTGGCCGGTCTTATGCGTCTGCTCGGTGGTGCCCTGGCAGACGATCCAGAACGACGCCGTAACGCTGCCGTGGGTGGCTACACGACCACCGCGCTTCTCACGGGCCTGATCGGGGCGGCTCAATCCGTGTGGCAGGTGGGATTCATGCGAGCCGGAGGATGGGCGGCCCGCGGGCTGCGGGTGCCGTCGCGCAACGCGTTGCTGGCCGATGCTGTGCCGCCTGAGTCCTATGGACGGGCCTATGGTTTCGAGCGCGCCATGGACAACCTGGGGGCGGTGGGGGGTCCGCTCCTAGCCCTGATACTGGTGCCCGCCTTCTCCGTACGGACGGCGATCCTGCTGTCGATCATCCCCGGGTTGCTGGCCGTAGCAGCAATCCTCTATGCCATCCGCCACCTTCCCCGGCAGACCGCCCGAAGGCGGCAGCCAATCAGGATCACCGTCAGGCCTCTGATGCGGGGACGACTCGGGCGGTTG
>DASRPA010000027.1:0-24082 GCA_035646635.1 Actinomycetota bacterium
ATCAGCTCGGCGAGCTCGTCTGCCGAGGCATGGCCGGAGACGTGGACTGCGCTCGACTCCGCGGTGTGGACCTCGGCCCCCGATCGGTACAGCTCGTTGATTACGCGATGGACGGCGGACTCGTTGCCGGGAATGGCGCTGGCCGAGAGCACGACGACATCCGAAGGCTCCACACGCACCAGCTTGTGCTCGCGCGCCGCAATGAGCGACAGAGCCGACAGTGGCTCGCCCTGCGAGCCGGTACAGATCACCACCGTCTTCTCGGGGGCGTGACTGTCGAGCTCATCGATCCCGATGATCGTGGCGTCGTCGACATCCAGATGTCCCAGGTCGCGACCCACCTCGGCGTTGGCGATCATCGAGCGCCCCACGAACGCCACCCGGCGCCCGGTTGCCTCGGCCGCCTCGCACACCTGCTGGATGCGATGGAGATTCGAGGCGAAGCAGGCGACGATGATGCGGCGGGGGGCCGCAGCGAAAACGGCGTTCAGCCGCTCCCTCACCACCGACTCGGAGGGGGTGCGGCCGGGGGTCATCGCATTGGTGGAGTCGGACAGCATCAAGTCGACGCCCTGCTCGCCGGTCCTGCGAAAGCCCTCGATATCCGTCTTGCGGTCGTCGATGGGAGCGTCGTCGAGCTTGTAGTCGCCGGTGTAGAGGATCTTGCCCCCCGGTGAATCGATCACGAGAGCCACAGAGTCCGGGATCGAATGGGAAACGGCCAGGAAACTGCAGGAAAACGGGCCCAGCTCGAGACGGTCGAAGTCTGAGATCTGCCTGAGGTCGGCGGACACTCCGAACTCGTCCAGCCGCCGGCGGGCGATTCCCAGCGTGAGCGGAGTGCCGTAGACGGGGACGTCCACAGCCCGCAGAAACCACGACAACGCCCCCACGTGATCCTCGTGGCCGTGCGTCAACACCACCCCCTCGCACGAGTCCGCTCGCTCGGAGACATAGGAAAAATCGGGGAGCACGAGATCGACGCCGAGCATCTCCTCGGTGGGGAAGGACAGACCACATTCGACGACCAGGAGCCGCCCGGAGGACTCGAGCACCATCATGTTGCGCCCGACCTCACCCAAGCCCCCGAGGAACACAATGCGCGTCGAGCTCTCCTGCGAGGAGGTCAAAGCAGCGACGCGCCCGTGAGCGCGGTGCGGATTGCCTTCTCTTCCTCCGGAGTCGCCTTGACCAGCGGGAGCCGTGGCTCGCCGACCTCGAAGCCCAGCATCGCCAGGGCTGCTTTGACGGGTATCGGGCTGGTGGTGATCGTCATGATCACAGACATCAGCGGCATCAGCTCGAGGTAGATAGAGCGTGCAGTAGCGATGTCGCCCCGGTTCCAGGCATCGAAGATGGCCCTGAGGCGGTCCCCCACGAGGTGGGCGCACACCGAGATGGTGCCCACGGCGCCCGCGGCCAGGTGGGGCAGCAGCAGAGGGTCGTCGCCCGAGTAGATCTCGAAGTCGCGATGACCGTGAGCGTCGAGCTCCGCTCTCAGCCGGGCCGTCTCAGAGGGATCGCCGACGGCATCCTTGACCGCCACGATGCGCTCGTGATCGGCAAGAGAGAGCAGCGTGTCCCGCTCGATGCGGCGTGAGGTGCGGCCGGGGATGTCGTAGCAGATCAGGGGCACCTCGGAGGCCTCTGCGACGGCGAGGAAGTGGGCCGTGAGCGCGTTCTGTGGGGGCTTGGAATAGTAAGGAGTCACGATCAGGCAGGCGTCTACCCCGATCGCGGCCGCCTCCTTCGTGAGCGCAATGGACTCGGCCGTGTCGTAGGTCCCGGTGCCGGCAATGACTGTGGCGGAGTCCCCTACCTCCTCGCAGACGTTCTCGAACAGTGTCAGCTTCTCTGTGGCCTGAAGCGTCGGAGACTCACCGGTCGTGCCGCACACGACCAAGCCTTGGGACGAGTGCTCGACCAGATGGGAGGCGAGAGCGCGTGCCGCCTTGACGTCGAGCGATCCGTCCGCTGCAAACGGGGTCACCATCGCGGTGAGGACCTCGCCGAAACGGGCTTTAGTCATGACTGAAGCCTCCTGTCGTGTTCGTTGTAATCGCAGGTGTCGACCTTCCACGGTACCCCTCCTAGGTGCACCTCCCCGTAAATACAGTCGCATTCGAGCGCCCCTGCATCCCCGCTCGCGTCGTCGTCGCTCACGTACCCTCCGGGTACGCTCGCTCCTCGCGCCTAGCGACCAGGGCGCAATGACGCTCACGGCTCCGCCGAGGTCGGAATTGGGATTCAATCGGTGCTGGCCGTATTTCCGGTGCGGAGCACTAGGGCAGGATCTCGGTTTCGAGCCGCACTCCCTGGGCCCGCTCGGGGTTCTCTCCGGCGTAGACCTGGACGGAGCTCGCGCTGAGGCCCGGTCTTCGCGGGACCCGGATGTCGAACTCCAGCGAGATCTTCTCGCCGGCATCCAGCACCGCCGCCGACCCTTCCCCGGCGAAGCGAAACACCACTCCGTCAAGCGATACGCCGCCGGGTTCGGGGCGGACGTCTTCGATGGAGGGGCTCTTCTTGCGGGCGCCCGAGGCGACCAGCGGCTGTGACACCGTCCCGCCGGCCGAACCGACCAGTGAGAAGCTCACCAGCAAGCTGTCGATTTCCTCGGGGCCCGGGTTCGTGACCTCCAGTATTGCGGTCTCGACGGCAGCGGACCGGGCCTGGTCGGGGAAGGAGACTTGGAGCTGGGGTTGCCCCGGTCCGGTCTCCTCGCCGGCGCAGACCGCACCCAGAAGAAGAAGGGCCAGCAGAACGACGGCGAAGGCCGAGTGGTGGATAAAGGTCACTATGTAACCATTTACCACCACTCGACCAGCAGCACGCGTCAGGTGCCGAGGTCCAGAAGGTGCTCGAGCCCCACCGTCAGCGGGGCCGGCAGGTCCCCCACCCTCCTGATCGCCAGCAGGACACCGGGCATGAACGAAGAGCGATCGATCGAGTCGTGGCGAATGGTGAGGGTCTGACCGCGGCCCCCGAGGACAACCTCCTGATGAGCCACCGAACCCGGAAGCCGCAACGAATGTATGCGGACCCCGCCGGCATCGGTGCCCCGGCTGGGGGCCGCATTCTCATCCTGTGAAGAGTCGACCGGGGGCCGGGCTTCGTTGATGAGGGCCGCGGTTCTCAGCGCGGTGCCCGAAGGCGCGTCGAGCTTTCTCTCGTGGTGGCGCTCGACGATCTCGACGACGTCGAAGTGGGGGGCCGCGGCGGCGGCGAAGCGCATCATGAGGACCGCTCCCACGGCGAAGTTGGGAGCGACCAGGACCCTTGACTCGGAACCGGACGCAACCGCTTCTATCTCGGTCAGGTCGGCAGGGGACAATCCCGTGGCCCCGACCACCACGTCCAGCCCCCGCTGCAGCGACTGCAGGACGTTTTCCTTGACGGTCTCGGGAGTGGAGAACTCGACCGCGACGTCGGCACCCGACAGCGAATCCATCGAGTCTCGCCGGCCCACCCTGGCAATCAGCTCGAGGTCATCCTCCGCCTCCACCGCCCGGCACACCTCGGCCCCCATACGTCCGTAGGCGCCGATCACGCCCACCCGCAGCACCGGGGTCATCACGCTGCGTAGGAGCCGAAAGCGTCCTCGTCGAAGGGGCCGACCACCGTGATGTGCGGGGAGCCGGCGCTCAGGATCACTTCGGCCACCCGCTTGAGGTCCTCGATCTCGAGTGCCTCGAAGCGGGCGATGAGCTCGTCCAGGGACATGATCTCACCGAGCCCGAGCTGCTGCCGTCCGAGCCGGTTCATGCGGCTGCCGGGGTCCTCCGACGACAACACCAGGGCGCCGCGCAGATGACCCTTGGCGCGCTCCAACTCTTGGGGAGTAATACCGCTTGCGGCCACCGAGGCCAGCTCGGTTGTGACGATGTCCATCACCGTGTGGGCGTTCTGTGGAGTGGTGCCGGCGTAGACCGCGAAGGTGCCCGTGTCGGCGAACATGGAACTGTAGGAGTAGACCGCGTAGGCGAGTCCCCTCTTCTCACGCACCTCTTGAAACAGCCGTGAAGACATGCCCCCGCCGACCACAGTGTCGATCAAGGCCAGCGCATGGCGGTCGTCGTGGCTCCGGTGCAAGCCCTGAGCTCCCATGACGATGTGGGCCTGCTCGGTGGGACGCCGGTGGACGTTGACGCCCTTGATGGGCCGCGGCGCGATGCCGGCCCGAAGCGTCTTGCGACCCTCGGCGCCGTCGGAGAAGCGCTCGCTCACAAGCTCGACGATCCTGTCGTGATCGAGATTTCCGGACGCCGCTACCACGAGGTTGGGGGCCGAGTAGCGCTCGCGCCAATACGCCTCGAGCTGGTCGCGTGAGACCGCCCCGACCGTCTCGTTGGAGCCGAGCACGGGCCGGCCGAGTGGATGCCCGTCCCACATCGCCCGGTAGAAGAGGTCGTGGACAAGCTCGTCCGGGGCATCCTCGTGCATTGCGATCTCCTCGAGGATGACCTTTCGTTCGGACTCGAGCTCTGCGGGGTCGAGCGTCGAGCTGGTAACCATGTCCGAGAGGACGTCGAAGGCCATGCCCAGATCGTCGTCGAGCACGCGGGCGTAGTAGCAGGTGTACTCCTTGCCCGTGAAGGCGTTGACGTCGCCCCCGACCGCGTCGAAGGCGTCGGCGATGTCCTTGGCGGATCTCGAAGGCGTGCCCTTGAACAACAGGTGCTCGAGGAAATGGGAGGTTCCGGCGATCTCCTCGGTCTCGTCGCGCGAACCGACGTCGAACCACAGCCCGATCGAGACACTTCTGACCTCCGACATCGCCTCGGTCACGATCACGGCACCCGAGGGAAGGATCGTGCGGTTGAACCTCGTGCCCCCCTCAGACATCAGAGGTCCGCGCGCGGCGCCCGCTCACGCCGCGGCCCACGGCCGCCGCGATCCCGGTCGCGGCCCCGCTCGCCGCGGTCCCGCTCGCGTCCACGGTCGTTGCGGTCGCGGTCGTTGCGGTCGCGGCTGTCGCGACGGGGCCCCCTGTTGCCGCCGGACCCGGATGCTGCGGCGGCCCGTGCCTCCTCGAGCGTCTTGCCCTGAGCCACCTGCCGCTCGAGCCACGCCACCGGGGTCAGCGAGACCTTCCCCGCCCCGTCGATGTCGGTCACTTCAACCTCGATCTCGTCGCCCGCATTGACGGCGTCCTCGACCCGTTCGATACGGCCCTCGCCCAGCTTGGAGATGTGGGCGAGCCCGTCCCGCCCCGGCGAGATGTTCACGAAGGCCCCAAACGCCGTCGTCTTGACCACAGTTCCCACCACGCGCTCACCTATCTCGGGCATGTGCGGGTTGATCATTTCGTCGATGAAATCACGCGCCTTCTCGGCGGAGACCTGACTGGTCGAGCCAATGCGGATCGTGCCGTCGTCGTCGATGTCGATCTCGACGCCGGTCTGAGCTGTGATCATGTTGATGTTCTTGCCCTTGGGACCGATCACCTCACCGATCTTGTCCACCGGAACCGTCATCGTCACCACGCGCGGCGCCGTGGGTGCGAGCTCGGAACGAGGTGCCGAAAGCGCCTCGTTCATGCGAGAGATTATGTGCAGGCGCGCCGTCTGGGCGGCTCGGAGCGCATCCCCGAGCACGTGTGCAGGGATGCCCGAGATCTTGGTGTCGAGCTGCATAGCAGTGACCATGTCCTCGGTCCCCGCAACCTTGAAGTCCATGTCCCCGAAGGCGTCCTCGTCCCCGAGGATGTCGGTGAGAGGAACGTAGCGGTCGCCTTCTGCGATCAGGCCCATGGCGACACCCCCGACGTGCTTGCCTCCCCGTAGAGGTACTCCGGCGTCCATCAACGAGAGCGATGAACCGCACACCGATGCCATCGAGGTGGAGCCGTTCGACGACATGATCTCGGACACGACCCGCAATGCGTAGGGGAAGTCCGCGCGACTCGGTATGGCGGGCAGCAAAGCCTTCTCGGCAAGTGCGCCGTGACCGATCTCGCGCCGCTTGGGACCTCGCATGAAGCCGGCCTCGCCGGTGGAGTAGGGGGGGAAGTTGTAGTTGTGCATGTAGCGCTTGGTCTCCTGAGGAGAGAGGTCGTCGACCATCTGCTCCATCCGCTGCATGCCCAATGTGGTGAGCGAAAGCGCCTGGGTCTCGCCTCTGGTGAACAATCCAGAGCCATGGACCCGGGGAATGATCCCGACCTGGCTCCAGATAGCTCGCACCTCGTCCGAGCGGCGGCCGTCGAGCCGGACGTTCTCGTCCAGGATTCGGGCTCTCACGGTCTTCTTCGTGAGCGAGCGCAGCGCCGCCCGCACCTCGCCGCCGTCTTCCCCCTCATCGCTCGAGAGTCGCTGCATCACATCGGCTTCGATGGCCGAGAGCCGGGCGCGACGCTCCGGCTTGGAGGTGATCCTCACCGCTTCGGAGACTGCGCCGTGGGTGTCCGCCTCGACCCGGGAATAGACCTCGTCTGAGTAGTCCGAGAACAAGGGATAGTCGGGAGAGTCCCCCGTAATCGTTCCCTTGGGCTTTCCGGCGAGCTCGGCGAGCTCGAGCTGCAGCGCGATGGCCTCTGCAATGGGCGCCTTGGACGCCTCGATGCCCTCCGCGAGCAGCTCCTCGTCGGGCCGGCGAGCGCCGTCGGCCACGAGGGCGAACAGGTTCTCCGAACCTCCGGCCTCGATCATCATGATGTCGACCTCCCCGGATTCCCCCACACGGCCGGCGACCACGAGCTCGATGGTGGCGTCCTGCTGGTCCTCATGGGACGGGTTGATCTCCCAATCACCGTCTATGTGGGACATTCGCACCGCCCCGATGGGACCCTGGAAGGGGATGTCGGAGACGACCAGCGCCGCCGATGCTGCATTGATCGACAGGATGTCGGAAGGGTTCTCGTCGTCGACTGCCAACACCGTGATCACGCTGTGGACCTCGTGCCGGAAGCCCGAGGGAAAGGCCGGGCGCAGTGGCCGGTCGATGAGCCGGGCATTGAGGATCGCCTTCTCGTTCGCCCGACCCTCACGCCGGAAGAAGCCGCCGGGTATCTTGCCGGCTGCGTACATACGCTCTTCGACGTCGATGGTCAGCGGGAAGAAGTCGCCCTCTCCGCGTGGATTGTCGGCGGTAGCAGTCGCCAGCAGGGTGGTCTCACCCATAGAAGCCAGCACCGCGCCGTTGGCCTGTCCTGCCAAGCGGCCGGATTCTAGGCGGATTACCTCGTCACCGATCTTGCGCTCGACGGACTTGGGCTCGGGAGTCATTGCTGTCATTGTTTGTTCCTCCTGAATTTATTCAACTTGGGTTACTACAAGAATGGATTACGTACTCAAATTTGAACTACCGATTTATCCACGCGATCCTCCAGTTTGTCCACGCGATCCTCCAGTTTTGTCCACGCGATCCTCCAGCGGATCGCTTGGGATGGCTTGGGATCGCGTGGGCGCGCAGCGCGCTCTCTATATCCAAGAAGGGGCTCGGAGGCCAGTTGTCAGTTGTAAGCCCATCGCATCCCATGTTTCGGTGAGCTTGCAACTGATAACCGACCCGTTGCAGGACCCCTTCAAAGCAGGTTATTGGGTGGCGGCTCCTTTCTTTGCCCGCCGCAGGCTTCTGCCGGCGGCTAGCGCCTGAGCCCGAGCTTTGCGATAAGAGCGCGATAGCGCTCGATGTCCTCGCGCCGCAGGTAGCCGAGAAGCCGGCGGCGGCGGCCCACCATGCGAAGCAGGCCGCGACGAGAGTGGTGGTCCTTCGGATGGGTTCGCAGGTGCTCGGTCAGCTCGGAGATGCGCTGGCTCAACAGGGCCACCTGGACCTCGGGAGAGCCCGAGTCTCCGTCGCTGCGGGCGTTGTCTGTGATGATCTCTTGCTTGGCTTCCTTGGTCAACGGCACCACGGCATCCTAGCAGCCCACGGCCCCGGCACCCTTCAGACGCACCGATTCCCCGACCCCGATGCGGCTTTGTGCCACCAAAGGGACGGAATCCGACCCCACGTAGCACAAGGCTACCTGGGGTCGGGGCGGGGCCGCCGGACAGCCCTGATGCCCCCAAAGGCTAGCGGGTCAGGGAGCGCGTCGCGGCGACATCCCTGGCCATTTGCTCGACCAGAGCCGCGGTCGAGTCGAAGCTCAGCTCGTCCCGCAGCCGGGCATGGAGCTCGATCCGCAGCCTTCGCCCGTAGAGATCGCCGGAGAAATCGAGCAAGTAAGCCTCGATCCTGACGGGAGGGCGGGCGTCTTCTGCGACGAAGGTCGGGTTGACGCCTATCGACAGGGCGGTCGGGTACACGTCGCCGTCGACCAGTGCCCGGCCCGCGTAAATACCCTTCTGGGGCCTCACTAGGGCGGCATCGACCTCCAGGTTTGCGGTGGGATAGCCGAGCAGCGCTCCCCTGCCATCCCCGTGCACGACGGTGCCGTCGAAGTCGAAGGGCCGAGCGAGCAGCAGACGGGCACGCTCGACGTCGCCGTCGTGAAGGGCGGCCCGGATGCGGGTGGAGGACACCACCGAATCGTCCTCGGGCCGTTCCAGCTGCACCGCGCGGGCCTCAAAGCCGAGCTCGGCCCCCAGCCGGGCCAGCGTGTCGGTATTCCCCGCGGCGCGCCGGCCGAAGCGCCAGTTCTGACCAACCATCACGAGCTTCGCTCCGAGGGCCTCGGCGAGCACGTCAGAGGCGAAGCGCTCCGGCGGCCACGACGCCAAGTCCTCGTCGAAGGCCAGGACCGCCACCTGGTCCAGCCCTTGCTCCCCCAACAGCTCGAGCTTTCTCTCGAAGCTCGTGATCAGAGGCGGGGCCTGCTGCGGTCGCAAAGTGCTCGCGGGGTGCCGGTCCCAGGTCAGAGCGAGGGGCGCCAGCCCGAGGCTGCGGGCCTGGGCGACGGTGGCTCCCAGCAAGGCACGGTGGCCCAGATGGACTCCGTCAAACGTTCCCACTGCGACCGCGGCCCCCTGCGGGGGCCGCTTCAAACCGGCGAGATCCGCTCGCATAGTCACGACGGCATCACACGCTCGGCCACCCAGCGGCTCGACTCCTTCCGGTACACGCCCAAGAGCACGCCCCCGTGCACCACGGCCACGCGTTCAAGCGATCCGCTGGAGGATCGCGTGGATAGAGTGAGCGATCCGCTGGAGGATCGCGTGGATAAAGTGGGAGGTTCCTGAGCCACCTGCAGCGGCCCGCCATTGCTGACCCTAGCCGCGTCTTCGTCGGAGACCTCGATGCGCGGCATGCCTCGAAGCGCCTCGAGCGGTGGAAGCAGATGCGACGTCTCCAGATCGGCGAGCGCTACCGCCTCGGCCACTTCGAACCCGGCCGCCTCGGTGCGCCGGAGCAAGCTCAGGTGAGCACCGCAGCCGAGCACCCCGCCGAGGTCGTGCACCAGAGTGCGGACGTAGGTGCCGGCCGAGCAGCACACCTCGAAGGCGGCATGAGGCTCAGGTCGGGGTGGGTCGGAGCTCTCCTCGGAGAAGGACAACAGCTTCAGCTCGTGGATGATCACGGGACGAGCGGCGCGCTCCACCACCTCTCCCCGGCGGGCCTTTGCATACAGCCGTTCGCCTCCCACCCTGACCGCTGAGACCATCGGGGGTACCTGCTCGATTGCGCCCACGAACTCGGGCAGCGCGGCGAGCAGGTCCGCCTCCGTGAAGGTGCAGGCGCGGCGAGAAAGCTCCTCACCCGAGGAGTCCTGCGTGGTGGTGGTCACGCCGAAAGACGCCTCAGCGAAATAGCGCTTGGCCCCGAGGCGTGCGTAGTCGAGCAGTCTGGTGCACCGGCCCAAACCCAGCACGAGCACGCCGGTGGCGTCGGGGTCGAGGGTGCCGGCATGGCCCACCTTGCGGGTCCGAAAAAGGCGTCTGACCTCGTCGACGACATCGTGAGAGGTCATCCCACGAGGCTTATCGACGACCACGACCCCGTCGGTCACAGGCCGGTCGAAGGCTCCGAGCGATCCGCTCGAGGATCGCGTGCATCATCACGCGCGCTGTGGGCGAGATGCGCCCGAATCTCTTCCGCCGTGCCCTCGACGTCTACAGCCGTGAAACCCGCCGCAAGCTCGTGGCCCCCTCCGCCCCGGGCTCGGGCGATGACACCGACCGAGGGGCCCTTGGAGCGAAGGCTCACACGGTAGCTGCCGTCGAGCTGTTGTTTGAACAGGGCCGCGACGTCGGCAGCCCGGGTGGAGCGGATTGCGTCGATGAGCCCGTCGGTCTCCTGCGGGGTCACCCCCGTCTCGTCGAGGTCTGCGCGCTGGAGCCACGAGTAAACGAAGCGCTCCGTTTCGTACAGCGTGGCGCGCTCGAGAAGGCGGCCGACGAGCTTGAGTAAACCGAACGGGGCGGACTCGAACAGCTCTTGGGCGATCGTGGGGGCGGGGACTCCGTGCTCGAGCAGTGAGGCCGCCAGCCGGAGCGTGTGGGGTGAGGAGTTCGTGTACTGGAAACGGCCGGTGTCGGTGACGACTCCCACGTAGAGGCAGGTGGCGATGTCCTGGTCGAGCTCGACTCCGAGCGCTTCGGCCAGGGACGCGACCAGCTCGGCAGTCGACGATGCCGCCGGAGCTACCACGTTGAGGTGCCCGAAGTCGTCGTTGCCGGGGTGGTGATCGATGTTGATCAGGCAGGGTGCCCGGCGGGCGATCTCCTCGAGCTCGCCGAGTCGTTCGGCCGCGCCGCAGTCGACGGCGACGAACACCGGAACGTCGGGCGGCATGTCTGAGACCTGGACCAGGTGATCCTTGCCGGGCAGCCATGCGTACGGCGCGACCGCCTCGACCGTGGCCGCGCTCCAAGTCGGATAAGTCTCGGCGCCGAGCCGTCGCAGGACGAGGCTCAAAGCCAGCAGAGAGCCGACCGCGTCCCCGTCGGGCTTCTCGTGGCAGGCGAGAGCGACGCGCTTTGCTCCGCGCAACGCGGAGGCCACCTTGTCCCAGTCCGGCTGTGTCGCCATCAGGCCTCCTCGTTCGAAGACAAGCGATCCGCTGGAGGATCGCGTGGAGAAGATCGTCGATCCGTTGGAGGGTCGCGTGGAGAGGGCGAGCGATCCGCCGGAGGGTCGCGTAGAGAAGATGACGCGGAGGGCTCGGCCTCAGTATCGTCGTGGAGCTGTCGAAGCAGACTCTCAACGCGCTCCGCGGTCTCCGCAGCATGATCGAGCTCGAACACGAGCTCGGGCACGAACTTAAGCCTGATCTGAGCCCCCAGCTGCACCCTGAGGTGCGGCACGGCGCTGGCGAGTCCCCGCATCGTGCCCTCTTTCTCCTCGTCCGAACCGAGAACGCTGACCAGAACGCGTGCGCGATGTAGGTCGGGGGTGACCCTCACGGTGGTGACGGTGACGAAGCCGATGCGAGGGTCCTTGAGGCGAGCGATCTCCTCCGACAAGACCTGCGCCGAAAGCTTCTCCACGCGCCGTGTTCTCTTGCTCATGGCAGCACATCCTCGAGGCTGACAACCTGATGCACCGAGCCGGTGAGCTCCGCGGCCCCCGCTGCTGTTCGGACGACGAAGCGCTCTATCTCTGAGAGCACGTCGCGACAATGCGCCGCCGACCCGCCGGCACAGGTGATCCCAAGGGCCGCCCGCTGCCACAGATCCTGATATTCGACCTCCGAGACCGAGGCGTTGAACTTGTGGCGCGCACCGTCGATCACAGACCGAAGGATCGCTCGCTTGGTCTTGAGCGAGGAGCTCTCCGGGATGAACAGCTCGAAACGGGCGACGCCGACGAACATGTGCTGCTGGTTACCGGGCCACTTCCTGGATCTCGAAGGCTTGAATCATGTCGCCATCCTTGACGTCCTGGTAGCCCTCGATCCCGATCCCGCACTCGAACCCGGCCGCAACCTCGCGCGCATCGTCCTTGAAACGCCGCAGCGAACCGATGCGGCTCTCGTAGACGACGGTCCCATCCCGCACCAGGCGGGCGCGGGCGTTGCGCCGGATCGTCCCCTCGATGACCATGCACCCGGCCACAAGCCCGTAGCGAGGCACGCGAAACGTCGCCCTGACCTCAGCCTGGCCCATCGTCACCTCGCGCGTCTCGGGGCCGAGCAGACCCTGTGCCGCATCCTGGATGTCCTGAACCGCTTGGTAGATCACCCGGTAGGTGCGGATGTCGACCTCGCCTTCGGCCAGAGTACGAGCCTGGGACGTGGGCACCACGTTGAAACCGATCACGATGGCGCCCGATGCCTGCGCCAGCGCGACATCGTTCTCGGTGATTGCGCCGGCTCCCTTGCGCAGGATGTTGACCTTCACCAGCGACTGGTCCATCCCGGAGAGCTGGCCGTCGAGCGCCTCGACAGAGCCCTGGGTGTCGGCCTTGAGCACGAGGTTGAGCTCGGGGATGCCCCCGTCCTGGGTCGCTTGCAGGAGGTCCTGGAGCGACACTTGCTTCTGGGCGACCAGATCGGCGGCGCGCCGGTGCTGCTCGCGCTCTGACGTCACCGCGCGCGCCTCTCGCTCGTCGTATGCGGCGTGGAACGCGTCGCCCGCTTCGGGCAGCGACTGCCAGCCGAGCACCTGCACCGGTGTGCCCGGGCCGGCGCCCTTGACGTTGTGGCCATGCTCGTCGAGCATCGCCCGGATCTTGCCCCACGAGGTCCCGGCCACCACGATGTCGCCTCTGCGCAGCTCGCCTCGCTTGACCAGAACCGTGGCGACGGGACCGCGGCCCTTGTCGAGATTGGCCTCGATGACGTTGCCCCGGGCGGAGGCGTGGGGGTTGGCGCGCAGGTCGAGCTGGACGTCTGAGGTCAGAAGAATCATCTCGAGCAGGGTGTCGAGGTTCGTGCGCTCCTTGGCGGAGACGTCGACATAGATCGTCTCGCCGCCCCACTCCTCGGGAAGCAGGCCGTGGTCGGAGAGCTGCTGGCGGACACGCGTCGGATCGGCGTCGGGCCGGTCGATCTTGTTGACCGCCACGACCACCGGCACGCTCGCGGCGCGGGCGTGGTCGATGGCCTCGACCGTCTGCGGCATGACGCCGTCGTCCGCCGCCACCACGAGTACCGCCAGGTCGGTGACCTGGGCGCCGCGCGCCCGCATGGCGGTGAAGGCCTCGTGGCCCGGGGTGTCTATGAAAGTCACGTCGCGGTCGTTGACCCGCACCTGGTAGGCGCCGATGTGCTGGGTGATCCCCCCCGCCTCGCCTGAGACCACGTTGGTGCGGCGGATGGCGTCGAGGATCGAGGTCTTCCCGTGATCGACGTGGCCCATCACCGTGACCACAGGGGGCCGGGGCACGAGCTCGCCTTCGTCATCGGCCTCGTCCTCTCCGAAGTCCTCTGCCGGCGCCTCCTCGACTGCGGGGTCGACGACACTGACGCCGATACTGAGAGCTTCTGAGACCAGCTCGATCGCGGCGTCGGATATGGGCTGAGTCAGAGTGACCATCTCACCGAGGCTTATCAGCTCTCGCTGCACCTCGGCCGAGGAGCGCCCAACCTTGGCGGCGAAATCCTGCACCGTGATGCCGCGATGGACGACCACGGCCGAGGTCTCGGAGGGCTCGGGCAGAGCCTCTTTGGAGGGGGTGATGTCAGGCTGGGGCTCTGGCTCAACCGCAACCACCTTTTTTGGTTCGGGCACAACTTGGGGTTCGGGCGCAAATTCTGGTTCGGGCTCAATCGCAATAGCTTCACGAGGCGCGGGCTCAGGCTCGGCGACGGCCGGGGTCTGAACCTCGGGCGCGGCGGCGGAAGCTCCGCCCATGTCCGCGCGCAAGCGCACCGCGATGTCCTCGTCCACCGCCGAGGAGTGGCTCTTGACGGGATGCCCGATCTCCTCCAGGTGCCTCAGCACCTCTTTGGAGGTAAGCCCGAGCTCCCTCGCTATCTCGTTCACCCTTGGTCTAGCCATCGCTCTGTCTCCTATGCGAGCTCGCCCGCAGCTCTTCCAGCAGCTGCGGCGACGGCTCGAGTCTCGTTCGCAGCGCCCGCGCCAGGCGCTGAGGCTTCACCTCTTGCAGGCAGCGCGCCGCTCGGCACAAATAGGCACCCCTGCCGGTCGCCGCTCTTCGGCGGTTGCCCAAACCGAATTCGTCCTGCCGGTCGTCCAACCGGATCGAGCCGTCCACGGCCCTGTGCAGACGCACCAGCTCTCGCTGGGGTCTCGTAGCGCGGCAGCCCACACAGGTCCTTTCCGGGATATGTCCTATTTTACTCAGCTTTGCTCAGCTCGGTTGCTCTACGGGCTTCGGTTGCTCCGATGGAGTGGATTCTGCCGCTGCTTCCGCTGCTGGGGCTTCCGCCTCTACAGCGGTTTCCACAGATTCCGCCGCGACGGCCGCTTCGGCTTCCGCCACCTTGGCGCCTTCAGCCACTCTTTCAGCGGCTTCCGCCGCCTTTCCAGCGGCTTCCGCCACTCTTTCAGCGGCTTCCGCCGCGGCCACTTTCTTTGCCTCTTCGTCGCTGTGTATCTGCGACTCGGACTTGATGTCCACCTTGAGCCCGGTGAGGCGGGCCGCGAGGCGTGCGTTCTGCCCTTCCTTGCCGATGGCGAGGCTGAGCTGATAGTCGGGAACGATGACGAGCGCGGTCTGGTCCGCCTGAGCGCGCACCTCCTTGACCTTCGCCGGCGACAGCGCGTTGGCGACGAAGTCTTCGAGATTGTCGGTCCACTTGATGATGTCGATCTTTTCGCCGCGCAGCTCGTTCATGACCATGCGAACGCGCGCTCCGCGCGAACCCACACACGCGCCCACGGGATCGACGTTGCGATCGTGCGATACCACTGCGATCTTCGAGCGATGACCCGGCTCGCGCGCCACCTTCTTGATCTCGACGATCCCGTCGAGGATCTCGGGGACCTCGAGCTCGAAGAGGCGCTTGATGAGCTCGGGGTGGGTGCGCGACACGATGATCTGCGGGCCGCGATCCGACTTCCGCACCTCGACGATGTAGGCCTTGAGGCGCATGCCGTGCTCGTAACGCTCGTGCGGCATCTGTTCTTGGGGAGGCATCCGGGCCTCGGCCTTGCCGAGGTCCAGGATCGTGTAGCGGTGGTCGTGCTGTTGGACGATGCCGGTGACGATGTCTCCCTCGCGGCCCGAGTACTCGCCGAACGTCAGGTCACGCTCGGCCTCACGCAGGCGCTGCAGGATCACCTGCTTGGCCGTCTGCGCTGCGATGCGCCCAAAGTCAGACGGCGTGTCCTCCCATTCGCGCAGCAGGGTTCTCTCTTCGGTGTCGAAGTCGATCTCGATCTCCTGTGCGAACAGGGTCACCTCTCCCGTGTCGCGATCGATCACCGAGCGCGCGTCGCGTGTCTCGTCGGCGTTCTTCATCCGCAGATAGGCCGACGCCAGTGCCTTCTCAATCGCCTCCACCACCGTGTCCAGCGAGATCCCACGCTCGCGTTCGAGCTCTCTTAGAGAGTCCATGGGGACCTTCATTGCTTACCTTCTTCCTGTGTCTCCTGCTCCATTTTTTCCAACCTAGGTTCTCTAACCGGGGGGGCGCCGCGACTCAGTTCCACTCGAACACCGTCCTCGCAGACTTGATCTCGTCGTAAGGAACTTCCACAGCCCCGTGGCCGCCCTCGATGCGCACCCCATCCCTGTTGGCGGCCACGATCGTGCCTTCCACGCGGTGGCCTTCCGGCACCAACGTGCTGCTCGTCTTGATCACGACCTTGCGGCCCTTGCTCAGCTGAAAGTGCTCGGGCCTGCTCAGGTTGCGCTCGAGACCGGGCGAGGACACCTCGAGCGTGTAACGGCCCGGGATCGGATCGTGCAGATCGAGCCCGCGCGATAACTCCTGAGCCATCTCGGCCACGGTGTCGAGGTCGACTCCGCCGTCCGCATCCACGAACACGCGCACGACCGCCTGTCCCGGCCGCCCGCTAACCTGGATGTCCCACAACCTGAGGGAGCGCCTCTCGGCAACCGCAGCGGCGAGGGTCGAAACCTCCTCGAGCGCGCCCACCTGCCCTCCCTCAATAATGAAGCCCCTCTGCCGAGGGGCCACGAAGCCACGTCATTTACCGACCGCGCCAAAACGCCCAGCCGCCTCATAAAGATAACACAGGTAGGCCTTCGGGCTTGGGGGTGGGGTAGGCGCCCGGCCCCCTCGGGTGGAGAAACGCGGACCGAGGACGTTTGACCCCCAAGAACGGTGGTGAAACGCGGAACGAGGACGTTTGTCCACCGTCGGACGCGGGCTGCCACGATTCTGACTCAGCTCGATCGGCTGCCGATCCCACCGATCGCCATCGTCTGCCTGCGAGAGGCGCCCTTCAACACCGTGGGACCGCCCTCTGCGCCCTCAGCACCCTTGCCAGAGGCCCTGATCTCGGCGGCCACACGCGAGGCCTCCTCCAGAAGCGCATCGACGAGCCCGTCGTGGGGGACCCAGCCGATCTGCTTGCCCTTGGCGAACAAGAGCCCGCGGCCCGGGCCTGCGGCGATGCCGATGTCGGCGTCGCGTGCCTCGCCCGGGCCGTTGACCTCGCAGCCCATGACCGCGATCTGCATCGGAGGCAGGTCCATCTGCTCGATCCGAGCCTCGACCTCGTTCGCCAGAGCGAAGACGTCGAGCTCGGCTCGCCCGCAAGAGGGGCAGGCGACCAGGTCGAAGCCCTCATCTCTCAGCCCCAGCGACTTCAGGATCTGCTTTCCGGCGGTGATCTCCTCGACGGGGTCGGCAGTCAGCGACACCCGGATCGTGTCGCCGATGCCTTCGGCGAGCAGCGTTCCGATGCCGATGGCGGACTTGATGATGCCTTGCTTCGGAGTGCCCGCCTCGGTCACGCCGAGGTGGAGCGGCACGTCGGTGCGTTCGGCCAGGAGGCGGTAGGCGGCGATCATCTCGGGGACGTTCTGATGCTTGACCGACACCTTGATGTCGGTGAAGCCGTGCTCCTCCAGCAATGAGATCTCCCACAGCGCGCTCTCGACGAGGGCCTCGGCGGTGGGCCGGCCGTGCTTGACAATGAGCTTCTTGTCGAGGGACCCCGCGTTCACTCCGATGCGGATGGGGATGCCCCGCTCGAGGGCTCCGTCGGCGATTTCTTGGACGTGCTTGGGGTTTCGCATGTTGCCGGGATTCACTCTTAGGCCGTGGACGCCGGCCTCGAGCGCCATCAACGCCAGCCGGACCGAGAAATGGATGTCGGCGATGATCGGGACCCCGCCCTCTGCCACGATCTCGGGCAGCGCCCGGGCATCGGCCTCGTGCGGCACCGCCACCCTCACGATGTCGGCACCCTGGGTTGCGAGCTGGTGGACCTGGACCAGGGTTGCCCCGACGTCGTCGGTCTTGGTGGTGGTCATGGACTGGACGGAGATGGGGGCGTCGCCGCCGATGGCGACCGAGCCCACGCTTATTTGTCGGGACTTGCGGCGCTCGTACATGGCTTCCAGTCTAGGTCCGGAGCGCCGAGTGGTGGCCAGTGGTCACTGTGTAGCCATTTACAACCACTCGGCAAGGGGTTTAGAGGGGGGTGCGGATGGGGCGAGCTATATCGAGATAGAGAGAGGCCACGAACAGGATCAAAAAGAAGCTCAGCACCGCGGCCGCCACCGGGATCAGCTTGCGCATGTCCACCGGCCTCTTGGTCACGGCCTCGTAGGCGACGACCGCCAGGTGGCCCCCGTCGAGCGGGGGCAGGGGTAGCAGGTTCATGAGCCCCACGAAGATCGTGAATCCGACGATCAACCCGATGAGGTTGAGGTACTGGCCGGTGGCGACGCTCTCCCCCGCGATGCGGCCGGCGCCCACGATCCCGAGCGGCCCCTCGTCGATGGCGCGCTCGCCGCTGCCCGAAAGCGCACCCCACAGCCGGCCGTCGACGACCATGGAAAAGACCTGGCCGATGCCCTGAACCGACAGTTTGGTGGCGTCCCACGTCTTGCCGGAGGCGTCGGCGGCGGCCCCGAAGAAGCCCTTCTTCTCGAAGAGCTCGGTCGGCTGCACGCCGAGGAAACCCACCAACTTTTCGTTCCCGCGCGGCTCCCGCAACTCCTCGGAAGCCGACGCATAGTCGACGGGGCCCCGCCTCGGGCTGTAGATCGCCCGTCCCAAGACGACTTCTACCGGCTGCTCGGTGCCGCCGCGGGCGACAGTGAACGTCACCTCCTCGCCTGCGTGAGCGCGGATGTAAGCGCTGACGCGCTCCCACGATCTGGTCTCGAGTCCCTCGACGCCGGTGATGACGTCACCGGCCTTAAGGCCCGAGTCGAGAGCAGGGCTCTCCTCCGAGACCGCCGCCACCTCGGTGCTGGCCTTGCCCGTGGGGAAGCCCAGCGTCATCGAGGTCACCAGCAGAATCAGAAAGGCCACGGGCCAGTGCGTCGCCGAGCCCGCCACCAGCACAAGTGCGCGCTGCCAGCGAGGCTTGGTGAAATAGGAGCGCGCCCGGTCGGCGGGAGGGATGTCCTCGTAGGGGTTCATCCCCACGATCTTCACGAAGCCCCCTGCGGGAATGGCCTTGATGCCGTATTCCGTCTCTCCGCGTGTGAACGACCACACCGTGGGGCCGAACCCGAGGAAGAACTTCGTGGCTTTGAAGTTGAACAGCTTTGCGACCAGGAAGTGCCCGGTCTCGTGCACCATCACCACGACCAGGATCGCCCCGATGAAAAGCAAGACTCCGGCGTTCACCCGGATGTTCCTAACATGTTGCCGTTCCTATTCACCTAGTTCATCCCTATTTCATCTCTGTTCATTGGGAGTCTTATCGGCGCCCGAGGTGGTCCTCATTACCTCTCGGGCTCGTCGCCTCGCCCATCGGTCAACCTCGAGCACCTGCTCGAGATTCCCCGCCTCGGAGCGCTCGTGATGCGCCAGGACCGCCTCGACTGTCGCCACGATGCCTGTGAACGGGATCGCCCCATCGAGAAAGGCCCTCACCGCCTCCTCGTTGGCGGCGTTCAGGACCGCGGGGCAGGTTCCCCCTGCTTGCCCCGCGGCGCGCGCCAGAGACAGCGCCGGGAAGCGCTCGAGGTCGGCCTTCTCGAACTCCAGGGCGGGGCCGGTGGCAAGGTCGAGAGGGGCACTCAGCTCCCGCCGGGGCCGATTCGGGGCCAGGGCGGCCTGGATCGGGATGCGCATGTCTGCCGGCGCCGCCTGCATCAGCGAGGAGCCATCGACCAGCTCGACGATGCCGTGCACCATGCTCTGCGGGTGCACGAGCACCCCGATCCGCTCGTAAGGAAAACCGAACAGGTAGTGGGCCTCGATGATTTCCAGCCCCTTGTTCATCAGCGTGGCGGAGTCGATCGTGATCTTCGGGCCCATGCTCCAGGTGGGGTGGGCGAGCGCCTCCGTGGGGGTGATCCCGGCGAGGTCCGCTCGCTTACGGAAGGGGCCGCCCGAGGCGGTGAGCACTATGCGAACAATGTCGTCTCGGGGCGTGTTGCTCAGGCACTGGGCGATGGCGGCGTGCTCCGAGTCGACCGGCTCGATGCGTCCTCGGCCGCGCCTTGCTGCGTCGAGACACAGCTCGCCGCCGGCGACCAGGCTCTCCTTGTTCGCCAGGGCGAGGGTCTTGCCGGCCTCGAGGGCGGCCAGGGAGGCCTCCAGGCCGGCGGCGCCGACGACTGCGTTCAGCACGACGTCTGAGCCTTCGAGCTGTGCCAGATCCACCGCAGCGTCGGTCCCCAACCCTGTGGGGGGCGAGCCGTGGGCCCGGGCAAGAGTTTCGAGGCCGGCCGCGTCCGAGCCCGCCGAGAGCGCCGCTAACTCGAAGTCGTCGGGGTGGGCCGAGATGACCTCGATCGCCTGACGGCCGATCGACCCGGTCGCCCCGAGGATTACGACCCGCGTCCTCATCTCTCTTCCCCTGCCAAGGGGGTAGTGGATCGCGCCCAGCGCGCCCTGGAGTACCGATTCGGTACGGGAAAGCGCGCCACACGCGTGTGAGTACCTCGGGGTTGGTGGACGAGCCTCATGTAACGAAGAAGATGACATAGAGGTAGGCGGCGGGAGCGCAGAAGATCAGCGCGTCGAGACGGTCGAGCACGCCTCCATGGCCGGGCAGCAGCCTCCCCGAGTCCTTGATTCCCATCTCCCGCTTGAACAACGACTCCACGAGATCACCGACCGGAGCGATCAGGCCGCACAGGGCCCCCAGAACGACGCCGCCCACAACGCCGAGGGGTTCGACCACCGTCCCCGCCACCACGCCCGCGGCGACCGCGGCCACAAGGCCTCCGGCGAAGCCCTCCCAGGTCTTGCCCGGCGACACCTGAGGAGCGAGCTTGTGAGCACCCCAGGTGCGCCCCACGAAGAAGGCGCCGACGTCGTCGGCCGCCGCCACCAGGATGAACGCGGTCAGCAGCGATCGTCCCGAGGAGGCGACCAGCAGTGAGGCGGCGGCCGCGCCACCTCCGCCGATCCAACCCACTACCAGCAGAGTCCAGGCGACATCGCTTGCCGGACTCGGCCCCCTCGAGGACCTCAGGCTCAAGGCGAAACCCCCGTATAAGGCGAACGCCAGCACCACTCCGAAGAGAGCGGGGCGTGACGCGTAGGCGGCGACCAGCAGCGCCAGCGAGCAGGCGAGCGCGAACGCAAGGTTCGGCCTCCTGCCACGCTGTTGCAACGCGTCGATTGCCTCGAACACCGCCAGTGCGATTGCGAGAGTGATCAGCACGAAGTAGGCGGCGGCGCCGAACGCCGAGGACACCCCCAAGACCACGACCAGAGCTACCCCCGTAGCGATCGCCTGGCGCAGCGAGCGCCCAGGCGGGGCGGGGGGCGGGACCGGCTCGCCGGCGGCATCCTCTCTCACGCAGTGCTCCGCACCAGAAATACGGTCAGCACCGAGAGCGTCGTCACTGCGCCCTGGTCGCCAGGCGCGAGGAGCGAGCGTACCTGGAAGGTACGTGAGCGACAAGTTGAATCCCAATTCCGACCTCGGCGGATAAGAATCCCAATTCCGACCTCGGCGGAGCCGTGCCGTGGTACGCCGCGAGCGGGGATGCAGGGGCGTTCGAATGCGACCGGATTTACGGGGAGGTGCACCAAACCCTCAGACCTCGGACAGCTCTTGTTCCTTGCGCTTGAGGTTCTCGTCGACCTCGGCGACATGCTTGTCGGTCAGCCGCTGGAGCCGCCCCTCGGCCGCTCGCTCCTCGTCCTCTGGAAGCGTGCCGTCCTTGCGGAGTTGCTCGAGATCCTGCTTGCTGTGGCGTCTGATCGCGCGGATGGCGACCCGGCCTTCCTCGGCCCGGCTATGCGCGACCTTGATGAGCTCTTTGCGGCGCTCCTCGGTGAGCTGGGGGAAGACGAGACGTATGTTCGTCCCGTCGTTGTTCGGAGTGATGCCGATGTCGGAGGCCAGGATCGCCTTCTCGATGGCCGACACGGAGTTGGGATCGTAGGGGACGATCATCAGCACACGAGGCTCGGGCACCGACAGGTTCGAGATCTGGTTGAGGGGGGCCCTGGTCCCGTAGTAATCCACCGTGACACGGTTGAGCAGCGCGGGCGACGCGCGGCCGGATCGAATCGCACTGAGCTCTTCGAGGTTCACCGACACCGCCTTGTGCATCTTGTCGGCCGCCTGGCTCAGGATCTGATCCTTGTTCTCAGCCATCTCCCCCCCCGTCTCCGCCTCCCGATTCCGAATGGGCTCCCGATTCTGAATGAACCAGGGTGCCGACCTCTTCTCCGAGCAGCAGGCGCAGGATGTTCTCACCTTTGAGATCGAACACGATTATCGGCAGGTTGTTGTCCATGCACAACGAGATCGCCGTCGAGTCCATCACCTTCAGCCCCCGCTGCAAGACCTCGATGTAGTCGAGCGAGGAGAACCGCTGCGCTGAGGGGTTGAGCTCTGGGTCCGAGTCGTAGACCCCGTCAACCCTGGTGCCCTTGAGGATCGCCTCGGCTCCCACCTCGAGCGCTCGCAGCGCCGCCGAAGTGTCGGTGGAGAAGTAGGGGTTGCCGGTTCCCCCGGCGAAGATCACCACGCGCCCTTTCTCGAGATGGCGAATCGCCCGCCTGCGAATGTATGGCTCTGCCAGCTCCTGCATCCAGATCGCGCTCTGCACGCGCGTCTGCACGCCTTCTTTTTCGAGAGCGTCCTGGAGCGCAAGCGCATTAATGACGGTGGCGAGCATTCCCATGTAGTCGGCGGTAGTGCGCGCGGTGCCCTGCGCGCTGGCCGAGAGACCGCGGATGATGTTACCGCCCCCGACGACCACGCCCAGCTCGCATCCGAGCGCTTTCGCCTCGGCCACCTGGCGCGCGATCGAAGAGACGATGCGGGGGTCGATGCCGAAGCCGTCTTCGGGGTCGGCGAACGCCTCTCCGGACAGCTTCAGCAGCACTCTCTTGTATTTCGGTGTTACCTCGACCCCGCTCATCGCTTAGGACTAAGTGCTCCGCGTCTCACCCACGCGGATGCGGCTGTAGCCACCCACCGAAACGTTCTCCCCCATGGACGCACGCGCACCGTCGATGAGATCGGCGATGGTCTTGTTCTTGTCTTGGATCCATTCTTGATCCATGAGCACGTTCTGCTTGTAGAACGCCTCCATCTTGCCTATGACGATCTTGTCAATCACCTGCTCGGGCTTGCCCGAGTCCTTCGCCTGCTTGGCGTAGATCTGAGACTCGTCGTCGATTATCTTTTGAGGGATCTCGTCGCGCGTCGTCCAGCCGGGGTCGGCGAACGAGATGTGCATGGCGATGTCCTTGGCCAGCCGCTC
The DNA here is from genome assembly GCA_035646635.1 of Actinomycetota bacterium. GTDB lineage: Bacteria > Actinomycetota > CADDZG01 > CADDZG01 > WHSQ01 > JACDAL01. Next base: position 22,624 of record DASRPA010000027.1, read on the forward strand.
GAAACCCTCCGTCTTGGCGACGAAGTCCGACTCGCAGTTGAGCTCGATCAGAACGCCGAGCTTGGGCGGGTAGTTGGGCGTCGGGGTGTGCAAGTAGGCGTACACGATCCCCTCGGAGGCCGAGCGGCCGCTTCGCTTTGCTGCATCGGCGAGACCCTTCTCGCGCAGGATGCGCGCCGCTGCCTCGAGGTCCCCGTTTGCCTCGGTCAGCGCCTTCTTGCAGTCCATCATGCCGGCGCCGGTTCGGTCCCTCAGGGTCTTTACGTCCTTTGCGCTTATCTGTGCCATTGCTGAAGACCTTTCTTTGATCAGCTCTATTCTGTCGTGGGTGTCGCGGGGGCCGGGGTCTGCTCGGCCGGCTCCGTTTGAGTGCGTTCGGCCTCCTCTTCGGCTTCGAGTTGCAGCTCCCATTCGGCCTTGGGCTGCGCAGCCGCCCCCGGAAGCACCTCTGCCCCCTCCGGAGTGAGCGTTCCGGGCTCTGCTTCCGTGCCGTCGATGCCGCGCATGGAGCGGCCCTCGATGGCGGCGTCTGCGATGATGCGCGTCAACAGCTTGCCGGCGCGAATCGCGTCGTCGTTGCCGGGGATGCCGTAGTCGACGTCATCGGGATCGCAGTTGGTGTCGAGCACAGCGACGATTGGCACGCCAAGCTTCTTCGCCTCGCGTACTGCGATCTCCTCTTTCTTGATATCGAGGATGTAGATCGCGTCCGGAACCTTATCGAGGTTGCGGATGCCTGCGAGGTTGCGACTGAGCTTCACGAGCTCACGCTCGAGCCTGATCCGCTCCTTCTTGGGAAGCGAGTCGAGGGCACCGGCGGAAACCATCTCTTCGAGCTCGCGCATGCGCTTGATGCGTTCGTAGATTGTGCGGAAGTTGGTCAACATGCCGCCGAGCCAGCGAAAGTTAACGTAGGGCATGCCCGAGCGCTCAGCCTGCTCTGCGAGCACGCCCTGGAGCTGTCGCTTGGTGGCGACGAACAGGATCGTGCCGCCTCCCGCGACCATGTCGCGCACGAACTTGTAGCTGTTCTCGATGCCCTGCATGGTCTGGTGCAGGTCGAGGATGTAAATGCCGTTGCGCTCGGTGAAGATGAATCGCTTCATCTTCGGGTTCCACCGGCGCGTCTGGTGCCCGAAGTGGACCCCCGCCTCGAGCAGTTGCCGCATCGTCACGACGGGCATGTGCGTCTTCCCTCCTTGTTCGGTTATCCCGGCTCGAAGCCGGCTTCCGCTCGTCAAACCCACCCCGCCCTCAGGGAAATCATCAGGCTGGGATGGGACCGAAGCTCGCCGCGGCACGCCACGGCGAGAGACGAACGTGTGGATTTGTGAAGCGATCAGATGCTACCAGACCCCGGCCAGGCTCAGATCGGCGGGAGTAGGCGTCCGGCGGGTTAGTCGGCCGAGGTGGCGTCGGCGATCTTGCCGCGTAGCCCCAGGACCGCTTTGGTGTGGAG